>NZ_JBVHFT010000005.1:0-136432 GCF_055562215.1 Kribbella sp. NPDC020701
GTCCGGCCCACGCCACCAACCCGCCCAACAACCCCCAGAACACCCAAAAACCAGCCATCAGCGACACGCCGGAACCCCGTGAAACTTCGAGGCTAGCCAGTCCAACCTTCGGGGACCCCAGTTCACGAAGGTGGTGCCCTCTGACTTCAGTTTGCTGTTATGCATCAGCCGGGAACGGTGCGCCGGTGTTGCTGTGGCAGCGGTAGCCGTTGGGGTTTTTGTAGAGGTACTGCTGGTGGGAGCAATACCGCCAGGGCGATAGAAGCTGTGCGGTCGCGCGGCTGAACTAGGATTGGGCGGTCGGTCTCACGGGTTGATGGAGGAGCAGATGAGTGCTGGCGGCAAGCTTGTGAGAGACCGCATCCCGGAGATCATCCGCGCGAGTGGTGCTGAGCCGATCACCTATCGGGCCGAGTCTGCCGAGTACGGTCGCCGGCTGCGCGACAAGCTCCTGGAGGAGGTCGACGAATTCCTCACTGCGGACGGGGCGACCGCCGTCGAGGAACTCGCGGACATCCTCGAGGTCGTCTATGCCTTGGCGGCCGACCTGGGAACTACCAAGGACCACCTCGAAACAACCCGCGCCGCGAAGGCCACAGAGCGAGGGACTTTCACCGACCGAGTCATCTGGACCGGCGTTCGCTGACCGGCGCGCCGGTTCCGTTCCGATCGACGAAAGCGCCAGGACTCGATCGAGTCCTGGCGCTTTCGTCGGTTCTCAGTCGTCAGCCGGGAACGGAACACCGGTGTTGGAGTGGCAGCGGTAGCCGTTGGGGTTCTTGTGCAAGTACTGCTGGTGGTAGCGATACCGCAGAGGCGATAGAAAGCCGCGTCGGTTCGACCGGCGCGAACCGTGATCGGCGCAGGCACGAGGTCGGACGTCGTGCGGCATCATCAACGGCGTGGATACACCGCAGACGAAGGACGACGCGTCTCCGCGCAGCGTGCAGGCCTTGATAGACACGTTCTGGTCCGCTGCAGGTCGGCGAGAGTCGCCGGATTGGCCCGTGATCAGGACCTCTGTGCGGCCGTTCAGCGAGGTGTGATGTTTGCCGAGCCGGTCGTTCCCGGTCACGACGGTTGGGTCGCGGCGGCACAAGCTGCGGTCGGGCACGTATCACTCGTGGAAGCCGAGGAGGCCTTTGTCGCGAGCTTGACGAGTCGCAGACTCGACCTGCGCTCGGTCCTGGCATCGTTCCTTATCGCGCGCGGCTTACCAGACCATAGCTTCACGGCAAGCCCTCACGGTCGCCAGTGTGCAGTGTGTGGGCTGTACTCGGACCCGGCCGCCGAGGATCTCAACGTACTGAGCTTCGAACGCTTCAAATGGGGAGGGGTGCGACGTGACAGCATCATCTATGCCGCCTTCGACCTGCGGCAGTTTCGCCTGGCGCCCAGGCTCGAACCGACCGCCGATGACAGACGGCTCGGACGCACAGTCCTCGAGACGCTGAACGATCTTCCGCCTGACAGCATGGCATCCCAAGCCGCTGCTCAGCTCCGTTTCGTGAAAGGAAACAAGGCCGAGCGCGAGGTCCTGCTGGACATACTGGGGATCTGCGGCGTGCTCGATACGGACGATCATCATGGATTCGCCAACGACTTCGTTCCCTGGAGTGCGCGTGACCTGCCATCCCAGCGGTTCGTCGAACCTGCCTACCCAGCCTGCTGGTGAAGAGCCAGCGCGGGAGTCAACGCCGGCGCCATCAGGAATGTCCTACCGACCTTGACCTGATGTTCGGGAGAAGCCTGACCCAAGCCGAGGGCTCCAACGATGCTGGAGCCCTCGGTCTGGTCAAGGATCAGACGTCAGCCGGGAACCTTGCGCCCGTGTTGGAGTGGCACCGGTAGCCGTTCGGTACCTTGTGCAAATACTGCTGGTGGTAGCAATACGCCAGGGCGATAGCAGCGTTGCGCACTTCCGCGCACAGATGTGCCGAGGAGGTGGGCGGGGCTAGCGACCGTAGGCGGTGAGGAACCGGTCCCGGAAGGTATCCATCGCCCAGACCGGTGCGCCGGCGTCCGGCCGCAGCCCGTCCCGCCATCCCCAGTCCGCTATCCGATCCGTCACGGCTGGGTCGGCGGCGATGATACTCACCGGCACGTCGTGGCTCGCCCCATTGCCCGAGACGATGCTCGCCGGCTGATGGTCGCCGAGCACGACGAGCACCAGGTTGCGGTCATGGAGCTGCTGTACGAACGAGGTCAGGGCATCGAGCGAGTAGGCGATGGACTGTGCGTAGGCGGCCTTCACACGGTCCGGCTGCCGCCACACGTCCTCCGGCGAGTCGCCCTCGGCCGGCATCGGGTCGAAGACCGAGCCGTCGCCCACCCGGCTCCAGTCGACGAGCCGGGGGAGCGGTGCCCAGGGCGTGTGGCTGGAAACCAGGTCGACCTCGGCCATGACAGGAGCGCGGTTCGGCTTCTCCAGCTCCAGCCGCTGGAGCGCGGCCAGGGTGTACTGGTCAGGCATCGAGGCATAGCTGAACGGCGGCCCGGCGTAGCCCACGTTCCGGCGGTCGTAAACCTTGTCGTAGTGGTAGTACGTCTTCGCCACCGACCAGTCCTCGTCGTTGGACGGTACGTCGGCGACTGTCCGCCAGCCAGCGCGACCGAACGCGTCGGTGAGAGTGAGCCGGTCGAGGGTGACGAGGTGGTCGTACCGCCGCTGGTTGTTCACCCACAGCCCGGACTGCAGGGTGGAGTGTGCCAGCCAGCTGATGCCGCCGAAGGTCGGCGAGGTGAGGAAGCCGCTGCGCGAGGAGAAGCCGGCCTGCTGCAGCCGTTGGTCCCCGGCCTTGAGCGCCGACCCGACTACAGGAGAGTCGAGCGCCGTGCGTCCGTAGCTCTCGACGAAGACCAGCAGCACGTCCTTGCCCTTCAGGCCGGTCAGCAAGTCGTTGCCCGGGGTGTCGCGGAAGGGATCCTGCTCGAGCGCCCGCGCGAACTCCCGCTGGTCGCGGAGGTCGTCACGGACCTGCGTGGCGAGCCGAGCCGCGGAGGTCGAGGCGAGCTGTCGTACGGGCTCCGGCCCGGCGCCGGTCAGCGCGGGCACGATCGAGATCGCGGCCAGGACGGCTACGATCCGGATCGTCGGCCGCCGGTGTCTCGCCACGAGCCGGGTCACCCGCACTGCCGACAGCGGCAGCAGGGCGAGCAGGGCCACGCAGAGCACTCCGGATCCGATGAAGACTGCGAGGGCGCCGACGCGGCCGATCGAGTCGCCGAGCAGGCCCAGCGCGGAGCCGGAGTACGCCGTGTCGTAGACGGGGTGGAATGGGCGGTCGAAGGCGAAGTAGAAGCCTCTGTCGAGCAGTCGCAGGATCGCCAGCACCCCGACGAGGAGACCGCCGATCAGTGCGAGGATCCGCGCGAGTCTCGGCGGCAGCACCAGGACGAGGACGACGAACACGAGGCCCTCGAGCGGGATCCGGAGGAAGGCGGCCGGCGACAGGTCGCCAGTATGGTCCGGCAAGAGGAGCGCAGCCCAGACCAGGAGCACCGCCAGTGCCGACGTCACAGTGGCACGAGTGCCGGGCGGCCTTCCGGCCTGGCGCCACAGCCCCCAGATCTGACGGCCGAACGACTCGGCCAGCAGTCCCAGCGCGATCAGCAGCACCACCGTGGTCACGGCATCGGGCAGGATGCCGGCCGCCGCGACGGTCAGGGCGATGCCCTGGATCGCGGCGACAACCTTGGCCCAGTAGCGGGGCGGGAGCGAACCGCGCAGCCACGGCAACGCCCAGCCGGCGGCCACGAACAAATAGCGGGCCGCACCGATCGCAAGCACCCACCAGCCCGTCGTAGGTGCGACGTACACGCTCAGGACCAGGACCAGGAACGCGTCGACTTCCATGTCGAAGCGCGCCCCGAACGCCGAAGCGGTGCCGGTACGCCGAGCGACCTGACCGTCCACCCCGTCGAGGACCAGCGCCACCGTCGAGATAGCCACGAGGATCGCCACCGACGCCTGGCCGCCGAACGAGTCCACCGTGAGCGCCGCGACCCCGCAGGCGAGGACCGCGCGGGTCAGCGTCACTCGGTCGGCCGGCCCCAGCCCGTCACGACGGTGACGCGCCAGCGCGCGGGCGAGCAGCGCGGCAAGGCCGGCTCCGCAGGCGACGCCGGTCGCCCAGCCGGCGACGTCGAGGCCGGTGGTCGCCGCGAGTACACCGAGGAGCACGAGCAGGCAAGCAAAGCTGGCGAGCGGGCCGGTCAGGATGCCTCTGCGCACTCGACCCTGAACCAGACGCACAGTGCCTCCGTATCTACGCGTACGACAGTCATACGAGAACAGCGTCGCACCGGTTCATCCGGGCGGGGGAAGGAGGCTGCGGTGCCGACAGCAGCACGCGCGTTCTGGATCCGCGAACCCGGTCGGGGCGACTTCGACGACATCGTGGTGGACATCGGCCGGGCCACCGAGGAGCTGCACGGCGCGCTTGCGGACCTCAGCTACCGCAACCTCGACGAGGTGCACGAGCCGGCCGATCGCAACACCTCGACGGGGGTCCTCGCCAGGCTGATCGCGGACCGGCTGGCCGACCGTGTCGCGGCCGGCGGGCTACGGGACTCCGCGAGCGGGCCGGCCCGGATCGGAGTGACGCGGCGCGAGTCGCACATCGCCTCGGCCGGCTGCGAGCGGTCGTTGTGACAGAGGTGCATGTCCTGGTCCCGGATGGGATCGACGACCCGCGGCGGCCGAGCGGTGGCAACGTCTACGACCGCCGGGTCTGTGGCGGGCTCGTGGCACTCGGCTGGTCAGTCCACGAGCACGCCGTGGCCGGCCAGTGGCCCCTGCCTGACGCGGCGGCCCGCTTGGCCGTGGCTGCGGCGCTGGCCCGGGTCCCGGACGGCGGAGCGGTGTTGGTCGACGGTCTGATGGCGTCCGTGGTCCCGGAGGTGCTGGAGCCGGAGGCCGACCGCCTGCGGCTCGTCGTACTCCTGCACATGCCGCGGGACGAGCCACGCGAGGTCGCCGCGCTGTCGGCGGCATCCGGGATCGTGGCCACAAGCGACTGGACCCGGCGATGGCTGCTCGACCACTATGCGCTGCCCGAGGATCGCGTATACGTCGTGCCGCCGGGCGTCGACGTGGCCGACCTGGCACCGGTTTCGCCGTCCGGCGGGCGGCTGTGTGTCGGAGCTATCACCCCCTTCAAGGGTCACGGCCTCCTGCTCGATGCACTGGCCACGGTGGACCATCCGGCCTGGCGATGCGTCTGCGTTGGCTCACTGAACCTCGACGTGGAGTTCGTCGACGTACTGCGCCGGCAGGCCGAGGATCGGGGACTTGGCGACCGGGTGTGCTTCACCGGCCCGCTCACGGGCGCCGAACTCGGGCGCGCCTACGCAGACGCGGACGTGCTGGTGCTGGCCTCCCAGGCCGAGACCTACGGCATGGTCGTCACCGAGGCGCTCGCGCGCGGGCTGCCGGTCCTGGCCACGAAGGTCGGTGGCGTGCCGGAGGCTCTCGGCTACGCCGCCGACGGCAGCCGGCCAGGACTCCTGGTCGCGCCAGGCGACCCACGGGCTCTCGGGCAGGCGCTGTGTCGGTGGCTAGGTGACCCCTGCGAGCGCACGCGGCTCCGTGCGGCGGCCAGGTCGCGGCGACTGACGCTCTCCGACTGGTCGCAGACCTCGCGCGAACTGTCGGCCGTGCTGACGGAAGTCGCCGGGTGACCGGATGAACCAGTGGCAGGTGACAGCCGTGTCAGTGTCAAGGGCCCAACTACGAGATCGGAGCCGCCATCAGCCGAAGCATCTGGACCTGGGCGCGCGTGGCGAGCGGCGCCGCGATCCTCGCCGTTCTCGTTTGGCGGGTGGGCACGGGTCCGTTGGTGGCCGGGCTTCGACTGACGACCGGATGGCCGCTCGCCGCGGCGATGGCGATCACGTCGCTGACCACGTTGTGCTGTGCATGGCGGTGGAGGCTGGTCGCGGGCGGGCTCGGCGTCGAGATGCCGCTGAGGACCGCGGTGGCTGCGTACTACCGGTCCCAGTTCCTCAACGCCACGCTGCCCGGCGGGGTGGTGGGCGACGTACACCGCGCCGTGCGCCACGGGCGCGAGGTCGGCGACCTGGGCCGGAGCCTGCGGGCCGTCGCGTGGGAGCGGGCGTCGGGATTTGCGGTACAGATCGTGCTGACGGTGGGCGTGCTGTTCCTGCTGTCCTGGCCCGCTGGCTCGCTTGTTCCCTCGGTCGCCGTGACGGTCGTGGTCGTCGCCGGTGTGGCGCTGATCGCCGTAGCCCTCTGCCTGAACCGAGGTCGCCTCTCCTCGCGGATCGGACGCGCCTTCACCAGCGACCTCCGCGACGCGGTCCTCGCGCCGCGGGCCTGGCCGGGCATCCTGCTCGCCTCCACCGTCGCCGTGCTCGGCCACGCCGCCGTGTTCCTGATCGCAGTGCGAGCGACCGGGGCGGACGTGTCGCTGGCTCGGCTGCTGCCTCTGGCACTGGTCGTGCTGACGGCCTCGGCGGTGCCGACGAACATCGCAGGCTGGGGCCCGCGCGAGGGCGCGGCCGCATGGGCGTTCGGCTCGGTCGGGCTGGGCGCGGCGCTGGGCGTCACGGTCGCGGTGGTGTACGGCGTGCTCGCGCTGGTCGCAACGCTGCCTGGAGCCGTCGTCCTGGTGGTTGCGCGTCGGCGCGCCCGGGACAGCGCGCGCGGCCCGACCGAGGCGCAGCCGGAGCGAGTCGGGAGTGCCGTAGATGCCTGATCGCCAGCGACGGACCCTTCCCCGTGGAATCCCGACCACCACGCGCAGCTGGCGGAGGTGCGCCCGATCGGCGACGTCGTACTCCTGCGCTAAGCGCTCTCGGAGCGTTTCTGCCACTGACTGACGCAGGCTGGAGAAGAGAACCAGGTCTGGCCGATGTACTCCGACGCCAACCAGATGCTGCCGCCGTCGGTCACGGCGGCGCCGTAGTCACCCCATCGGGTCCGTGGCGGATTCCCGACGAACGCCTTGTACGACGAGAACCCGTCAGCCGGGCCGAGGCCCGCGACCGCGATGTGGATCGGCCCCCACCGACCCGCTTTCGTCGATGCGGACATAGCCCGCGCTCGGGAAGTTGATCTCGCCGAGGACCGAGAACGCGATCGCGCCCTTGCCGGCTAAGGCCTTCCGCTCCGGTCCAAGAGGCGCGCAAATACGCCTGATGCCCCTGAACTCAGAGAGTCCAGGGGCATCGCGGTGGATCTGTCAGGCGTCAGCCGGGAACGGAACACCGGTGTTGGAGTGGCACCGGTAGCCGTTCGGTACCTTGTGCAAATACTGCTGGTGGTAGCGATATCGACTGGGCGATAGAAGGCGCGTGTGGCAAGGTGCGGATGCTTGGCCCGGCTATTCGCCGTCCAGCCAGGCGTTGGTGCGGGAGGCGTGGACTGCGCCGTTGAAGGCGACCGGGATCCTGCCGTACGACGTGATCGCGGTCGCCGTGCCGTTGGCCTTGCTGAAGGCGTACTGGTAGCCGGAGTCGGTGTTGTGGTCGATGCCCACGACGACGGACCCGTGGTTGTTGCCGCAGTGCTCGACCAGGAGCGACTCGAAGGAGGACCAGCCGGACTTGCGGATCAGCTTGACGACCGGCTTCGCCGTCGCGGTGGTCGGGATGTGGATTGTGTAGAGCGCCCCGGCGGTGGTCGTCATCAGGAGCGTGTCGTACGTCGGCTGCTGGCTGATCATCGCCATCGTCTTGAAGCTCTTGAACCCACCGAACGAGCCGTACGCCTTGTAGCCGGTACCGTTCGCCGCGTACCGGTAGAGGTTCCCGTTGGTGTTCAGGCCGTACAGGAACGAGTGCTTGCGACCCAGCGGGTCGGCGTAGTTCGACGTGGCGATCGCCTTGAAGCTCGTCCACCCGCCGCCGAGCTTGGTCGCGGTCACCCGTGCCCGGCTACCCGGCGGGGTGATGGTCGAGTGCCGGTACAGGTTCCCGCCCTGCAGCAGCAGCCCATAGGAGTACTGCTCACCCTGACGCGTCGTCGACATGTACCAGGTGGACATCGCCCGGACCGGCACGAACTGCGCAACCTGATAGCGATCCCAGACTCGCGGCGGCTTTGCAGCGACGACGTCAGCCTCCTGCACGGCGTTCACACTGTCAGTCCAAACGATCCGATTGATGCACGGCACCGAATCGGCAACAGCAGACTGCGCCGGCCCTGGCAACCCGCTAGCCACCAACACTCCAACCCCACCCAGAACCAACCCGAGTCGCCGCACGCCCATCCGCCCCATCCCTCCACAATCGTCAACCCCGGACCGCAGACGATAGCGCCCCCTCCGGACCAAACCACCATCCCTTGCCACTTCCTGCAAACGAAAGCGGCCCCAACCAACCGGTGGGGGCCGCCTTCAAGAGCTTCGTAGCCGTGCGACAAAGCGCCGTCACTCAGACGGCGCCTTGGGCGACGACGACTTCAGCTGTCGGCAGGGAACGGGACTCCTGTATTGCTGTGGCACCTGTAGCCGTTCGGGTTCTTCGAGGGGGACAGGTACTGCTGGTGGTAGGGCTCGGCGTAATAGAAGGTGGTGGCGGGGGCGATTTCGGTGGTGATGTCGCCGTAGCCGAGGGGCTTGATGACCGGGGCGTAGAGGTCGCGGGTGCGCTCGGCCTCGGCGCGCTGGGCGTCGGTGGTGTAGTAGATGGCCGAGCGGTACTGGGAGCCCAGGTCGTTGCCCTGGCGCATGCCCTGCGTCGGGTCGTGCGTCTCCCAGAAGACCTTCAGCAGGTTGGTGAAGGTGGTCTTGGTCGGGTCGTAGACGACCCGGACCGCCTCGGTCTGACCGGTGCGGCCGCTGCAGACCTCGTCGTACGTCGGGTTGGGCGTGTACCCGCCCGCGTAGCCGACGGCCGTGGTGTAGACCCCGGGCTGCTGCCAGAAGATCTCCTCGGTACCCCAGAAGCACCCGGTGCCGAACCAGACCTCTTCGAACCCCTCGGGAGCCGCCGCGGTCTGCGGCGTACCGAGCACGATGTTGTCCGCCGGTACGGCGAAGCCGGGCTCCGGCCGGCCGGGCAGCGCGGCCTCGGGCTCGACCAGGGCTGTGTTGCGCTTGAAGAACGACATTCTCACGCCTCTCGCAGTGTGACTTTCATAGTGTCTCAACGCGACGGGTGAGACGAACCTTCCGCCGGCCGATTACGGCACGCTCACGCGATCATGGCCGCCGTACGCCGGGTCGGCGCCGGCCCGCTGGTCAAAGCGGCGTACGACGACGCCAGCCGGCGAACCCCGTCACGCAACGCATCGACGGGCAGTGTGTACGGCAACCGGATGAACGACTCCAGCCCGCCATCCGGCGAGAACCGCGCCCCCGCCACCAGCAGTACGCCGTTGCGCTGCGCGACGCCGACCAGACTCGACCCCACCGGCTCCGGGAGCTCGCACCACAGCGACAGACCGCCACCTGGCAGCCGGAACCGCCAGGACGGCAACTCGGCCGAGACAATCTCCGCCAGCGCGTCCCGCTGGCGAGCGAGGCTCAACCGCCGCTCCGGGAGCAGTGCCGCCCGCTGGCGCAACAGACGCACGACGACCAACTGCTCCAGCACCGGAGCCCCCAGATCGAGCGACGCCCGCGCGTCGAGGACCTGGGCGACCAGGGACTCCGGCACCCGCATCCACCCGATCCGCAGCCCGCCCCAGAACAGCTTGCTCGCCGAGCCGACCGTGATCACCCCTTCGGGGTGGTACGACGCGAACGGCGGCGGCATCTCCTGACCGTCCAGCGACAGCCCGAACAACGTCTCGTCGATGATCGCCGTCGTCCGGCTCCGCGCGAACGCGGTCGCCAGCTGCTGCCGGTCCGCCGCCGACATCAGCCAGCCGGTCGGGTTCTGGAAGTCCACCACCAGCCAGGCGGCCCGCGGCGCGGTCTGCCGGATTGTTGCCTCCAGCAAGGGAAGGTCCCAGCCGCTCGGGCCCATCGGCACCGCCACCAGCCGGCAGCCGCTGCGCCGGATCGCGTCGACCGAGTTCGGGTGGGTCGGGCTCTCGGTCAGCACCCGGTCGCCGATCTGGGTCATCGCCCGGATCGCGATCGACGTCGCGGCCAGCGCGCCGGCGGTGATGATGATCTGCTCCGGCGAGGTCGGCAGCCCGCGTTCGGTGTAGACGGCCGCGACCTCGGCACGCAGTTCCGGCAGGCCCTGCGGGTGGTACCCGGGGGTGGCGAGGTGGGCCGGGAGATCGGGGGTCGCCGCGGCGACCGCGGCACTGATCCCCGGGATCGCGGCCGGCGCCGCGGCGGTGAAGTCGTAGTGCGCGTCGGTGTCGAACGTGGGGGCGTGGTGCCGGCCGAGCTCCGGCTCGAGCCGGCCTGGCAGGGCGGTGACACTGCCGGAGCCGCGACGGCTCATCAGGTACCCGCCGTCGCGCAACTCCCGGTACGCCGAGGCGACCGTCGTGCGGCTGACTCCGAGTGCGTCGGTCAGCTCGCGCTCACTCGGCAGCCGCGAGCCGGGCATGATCCGGCCGTCCGCGATCAGCAACCGGAGCCGCTCCGCGAGGACCCGGTACGCCGGGCCGGTCCCGTCAGCCCAGGCGCCGAGCAGGCCGGACAGCGTGCTGGCGGGAAGATACTGACCCTTCATGCAGTCCACTATCGCGCAATTGGCTATCGATTACCAGGCCACTTACTCCGCAAACTGGAGAAGTGACCGCCACTTCCGAGGCCCCTCCTCGTCAACTAGCGCCCCTGAACCCGATCCAGCAGCTGAAAGCAGGCCACCTCCCGCGCCGCCTGGTCCAGCTGTACGTCGGCCTCACCCTGTACGGCGCCTCGATGGGACTGATGATCCAGGGCAACCTCGGCCTGGACCCGTGGGACGTGTTCCACTCCGGCATCACCAAGCACCTGTCGCTGAGCTTCGGCACCGTGGTGATCGCGGTGAGCTTCGTCGTACTGCTGGCGTGGATCCCGCTGCGGCAGTGGCCCGGTCTCGGCACGATCAGCAACGCGATCGTGATCGGTCTGGTGACGGACCTGACGCTGGCGACGGTCGACCGGCCGGACGCGCTCTGGCTGCGGATCGTCTTCATGCTCGCTGGCGTCGTGCTCAACGCGCTGGCCGGTGCGCTCTACATCGGTGCCCAGTTCGGCCCCGGTCCCCGGGACGGTCTGATGACCGGCCTGGTACGCCGTACCGGCCTGAGCGTCCGCCTGGTCCGGACCACGCTCGAGCTCACCGTCCTCGCGACCGGGTTCCTGCTCGGCGGCGCGGTGGGAGTGGGCACGATCGTCTACGCACTGTCGATCGGCCCACTCGTCCACTTCCTCCTCCCGATCTTCACCGTCCGGCTGAAGACCTTGCGTCAGCCGACGGTTTCCAGCTGACGTTCCTCCGGTGCGGTCGACCCTGGCGTGATCCGGCGCGGCCACCAGGCACGGCGGCCGAGCAGGGCGATGACGCTCGGGACCAGGAAGATCGACATCACGAACGCCGAGATCACGATGCCGGCGGCGACCGAGAAGCCCATCTCGGTCAGCAGTGCCATCCCGGCCAGCATCAGCGACGAGAACGTGCCGGCCAAGATCAGCCCGGCGGCCGCGACCGACGGGCCGCCGTGCTCGATCGCGAGGTCGGCGGCCGCCCGCGGTTCGGTCCCGCGCTCGGCCTCCTCCCGCAACCGCGCGATCATCAGGATGTTGTAATCGGTGCCGATGGCAACGACAAACAGGTAGAGCATGATCGGCAGCGAGAACGTCACACCCGCGCGGCCCGCGGCGCCCTGGAACACGAACACCGTCGCGCCGATCGAGCTGAAGAAGCTCAGTACGACGGCGAGCATCAGCACCAGCGGAGCCAGCAGCGACCGCAGCAGCAGCGCGAGGATGATCGCGATCAGCCCGCCCGCGACCGGGAAGATCACCGAGAGATCCCGGCTGTTCGCGTCCCGGATGTCGGTGTAGCTCGCGGTCACCCCGCCGAGCAGCGCGGTCGTTCCGGCCGGCGCCTCGGCATGCGCCACGTCACGGAGCTTCCCGTCGACCAGATCCAGCGACGAGGTCGCGTACGGCGGGTCGTTGAGTACGACGTTGAGCTGGGCAACCGTCTTGTCCGCGCTGAGCAGCGCCAGACTGCCGTCCGCGGCAGCCGGGAGGACGGCACCGACCCCGTCGACCTTCGCGAGCTTCCCGGCGTACGTCGTGAGCTCTGCCGGACTGAGCGTCGTACCGTCGGAGCTGCGCACGTAGACCGTGGTCGGGTTGAGTGCACCGGCAGGGAAGCCGGCCTGCAGATCCTTGATCGCGCGGGCGGACTCGGTGCCGTCGGGGAGCTGGCTGAACGCGTCGTAGTCGACCTTCATCCCGAGCGCGCCGAGGGCAAGCGCGACCATCACACCGCCCGAGGCCAGGGCGACCACGGCCGGACGCCGCGCGGTGAACCGGCCGAAGCGCTTGAACATCGCGCCCTTGGGCGTCTTCTGCCACGACTTCGACGGCCAGAACACCTTCGGGCCGAGCAGCGACACGACCGCCGGGATCAGCGTGATCGCGGCGAAGGCCATCACCGCCACCGCGATCGCGAGCCCCGGGCCGAGGCTCTTGAACCCACCGAACACGGCCAGCAGCAGAGCGCTGAAGGCGACGATGATCGCGCCCGCCGCCGACACGATCACCTCGGAGACGCGGGTGGTCGCGTTGACCAGGGCCTCCTTCGGCTGCTCGCCGGCGCGCAGGCGTTCCCGGTAGCGGAACAGCAGGAACAGGATGTAGTCCGTCCCGACGCCGTACAGCACGACGGTCAGGATGGTCTGCAGGTCCTGCGTCACCTGTAGGTCGAACGCCTTCGCGGCCAGCGCGATCAGGCCGGGCGCGATCGCGGCGACCAGACCGACGGTCAGGATCGGCAGGAACGCGGCCACCGGACTGCGGTAGATGACCAGCAGCAGGCCGATGATCAGTACGACGGTCGCGATCCCGACCACCACGAACGCGTTCTCGAACGCGTCCTGGTTGTCGAGGTAGAGCGCGGCGTCGCCGGTCACGCCGTACTCGAGGTCGGCGCCGGTCAGGGCCGGGCCGGTCACGTCGCGGACCTTCTGGACCGCGTCGAGCACGGCCTGGTCGTCCGGCAGGCCCTTCAGGCCGACGCTGATGATCTGGACCTGCTTGTTCGGCGAGACCGCCTGCGGCCCGGTGATCGCGCCGGTGACGCGATCGATCTTCGCCGCGGTGATCGTTGTCGCCAGTTCGGTCACCTTGGCCTGGTCGCCGGCGGTCAGTTCGCCGCCGGCCGCGCGCTTGACCACGATGCTGGCGGTCGCGTCGTTCGTCTGCCCGAACGCGTCCGCGGCCAGCTTCTGCGCCTGCACGGACTCGTACTTGTCCGGGAGGAACGCGGCCTGGTCCTTGTTGGTGACGTCCGCGAGCGTCGGCGCGAACGCGAGCACGGCCACCGCCGCGACCACCCACGCGGCGATCACCTTCCACGGGTTGTGGACGACGAATCGTCCGAGTCTGCTGAACACCCCGAACCCCTCCTACGGGTTGTTTCTGCTGTCTACCTGCCGGTCGGTAGGTAGACTACCTGCCGCCCGGTAGGCAGGTGAAGTGAGAAGGTGGTGACGTGCAGCACGCGACCAGTTCCCGCGATACCAAGGCGGCCATCCACCGGGCGGCGCTCGAGCTGTTCTCGACCCAGGGGTACGAGAAGACGAGCCTGCGGGAGATCGCCGAGCAGGTCGGCATCACCAAGGCGTCGCTGTACTACCACTACTCGTCCAAGCAGGAGCTGCTCCGCGCGATCGTCGGGACCTTCCTGGACGACATGCAGCGGGTGCTGGCGCTGAGCGACGAGCTGGCCTGGTCCCCGGAGGCCGAGCGCGAGCTGCTCGGCGCGTACGTCGACGTCGTCATCCACCACCGGTCGACCGGGCCTACGCTGCTCCGCGACATCGCCGCCGTACTCGCGGCTTTCGGTGACGACCTGGATCAGTTGATCGCGCGGAGCCGCCGGTTCCAGCTCTGGCTCGCCGGGCCCGATCCGACGCCCGCCGACCGGCTGCGGGCTGCCGCCGCGGTCGAGTCGATCGGGGCCGCGATGGCGATCGAGCTCGACGTCGAGGTCAGCGATGCGGAGATCCGCGCCACGCTGCTCGACGCCGCCACCGCGATCCTCGCCCGCCGCAGCCGTGCGGTCGCGGACGTATCGCCGTGAGCAGGTTCCAGTTCTCGGCGCCGCTGTGGCAGTACCCGGGCGAGGGCAGCTGGTACTTCGTCACCGTGCCGGAGGAGATCAGTGACGACATCGCCGACCTGACCGCGGGCTCGCGGAAAGGCTTCGGCTCGGTTCGCGTCACCGCCACGATCGGCAGCACCACCTGGCAGACCTCGGTCTTTCCCAGCAAGTCCGGTACCTACCTGCTCCCGGTCAAGAAGCCGGTCCGCACCGCCGAACACCTCACCGAAGGCGTTCCCGTCGAGACCCAGCTACAACTAGCGGATCTGTAGGTCAGCCGGGGAAAGGCGAACGCCGCCGGGGTGGCCGGCGGCGTTCGGGGTTGCTTGGTGGTGCGGTTACTTGGTGAGGTCGGGGCCTTTCTGGCCCTGAGGCTGGCCACCGGTCCGCTGGGCTTCGCCTTGGCCGGCCTGCTCCTGCCCCTGCCCGGCAGCTCCCTGCTGGCCGTGCTGGGCCGGGATCTGGCTGGCGGGCGCCTGGCCGGCGTTGACGAACTGAGCGAGGTTGCCCTCGGGGCCGGCGCGGTGCTGGCCCGGGTCCTGCTGGGCGTACTGGTAGCTCGAGGCCTGCATGGCCGTGGCGGCAGCGGCCAGGCGCTGGGCGGCAGCCGCCTGAGCCGCGGGGCCTTGCTCCGCCGCTGCGACCAGCTGGTGGGCGTGAGCGGTCAGGGTCTGCAGATCCTTCTGCCCCGGGTCCAGCGCGACGAGGTTCCGGTCGTTCCTGAACTGCTGGTACGCGCGCATCGCGGACTGGCCACGTTCGGTCGCGTACGACCGCGTGCCCTGGTACCAGCGGGACACCTTGCCCGCGGTCTGCCGAGTGGCGTCGGCCACCTGGCGTCCGGCGCCGGCGACGGCCTGAGCGCCCGCGGTGGCCGCTCCGCCGACTGCCCGGCCGGCTCCGCGGACCGCCTCACCGGCTCGCTGCGCGGCCAGGTCGGCCCGTGCGGCGGTGTTCTGGCCGAACTGAACGGCGCCGTCCCGCATCTCACCGACCCGCGCCGCGGCATCGCTGCCGAGCTGGCGAGCCTGAGCCGCGGTGTCGCGGCCGAACTGCACGGCCCCATCACGGATCTCGCCTGCCCTGGCCGCGGTGGCCTGCCCGAACTCGGTCGCGCGGTTGACAGCGCCGTCCCGGATCTCGCCGGCGCGGGCGGCCGTGGCCTGCCCGAACTCGGTCACGCGGTTGACGGTGTTGTCGCGGATCTCACCGGCCCGCGCGATGGCGTCACGACCGTACTGGCGGGTCTGGCTGGCCAGTGCCTGCGCGCCCTCGCTGATGCGCTGACCGGTCGCGATGGCGCTCTGCTGGACCCGCTGGGCCGTTTCCATGAGCCGGGTGAGCACCGGCTTGTGGTTCACCGCGCGGCGCAGATTCTCCTGCTGGGTGGCGTCGAGGCTCGCGAGCCACTCGAGCGCCCCGAAAGCGTCGCCCTGTCGCCACATCCCAGGGCCTTCGTGTGGGGTGGTCATATCCGAACTCCTAGTCGATGAAGACCGCGTAGTTGACGCCCACGGCCCTGGTCAGCGGGTCGCTGGTCGGTTTGTCGCTGAAGAGGTGGATCTCGGCGCCCGGGCGTACCCAGACGGCCAGATGCCGCCGGTCCGCGCCCGCGCCCGGGCCCCACTCGTCGAGGAAGGTCGGGCTGCTTTCGTCACCGACGTAGTCGGGGTCGCCGAAGTGCTTGCGCGCCAACTCGAGCTGAGCCGGCCAGTGCTCGTCCAGACCGGCCTCGGCGGCCGGGATGTCGCCCGGGCCGATCTCGTACGCCGACCAGCCCGAGTTCCGGCAGTCGGAGAAGGCGAGTCCGTCGAACACGATCATCGTCGTACCGCGTCGGGTGGTGAATCCCCACGACGCCACCGCGGGGTCGATCTGTTCGCCGGCCTCGAGGGGCCACGGCTGCCAGTCGGTGGCGCTGGTCACGCGCTGCACCAGCGCGCGCACCACCGCCGGCCCGGACGCGTCGCTGTCCGGTCCGGCCACCCTGGTCCAGTCCGCTACATCGGCGAGGTCGGCCATCGCCAGGTCGTCCTCATCGAGCGGCCTGTCCTGCGTCTTCATCCGGGCTTGTTCCTTCCGTCTGTGTCAAGCCTTTCGACCGCAACCGTAGGCCTGGGCCGGGGTCACGCCCGGCCGACCGGCGATGCGGTCAGGTCGTGGTGTTCGGGAGGTCAGCGGTTGACCCCTGTGTCGCTCTTCCGCTCGGCGCCTTGCCCTGTCGTCCGGTGCTGTCCGCTCCCGTCCGACTCGGCAGCAGTCAGCCGGGCTTGCTCGCCGTTGGAGACTCGAGGCGGCGTCATGCCGCCGAGTGCGGCGTGGTGGTTCTGAATGTCCGCCGGAGTCAGCTCTCCCGGGCTCTTCGCTGCCTCGCCCTGTGCGGTGTCCAGCTGACCAGGTCGTTGCCCCTCGGCTTCCTGGGTTGCAGCAGCCGGCAGCGGTTGGACGGGTGCCTCGCCGGCGGCGACGTCGACCCAGTTCGACGCGTCGCTGGGGTCGGGGCCCTGCTGGAACGTCTCTTCGGTCTGGATGATCGGGTGGAAGCCGACGTGGTGCAGGTTCTCGGGGTCCTGCTGAACGACCTCAGGCTCCGGCTGCCCACCTTCGGCAACCCGCTCCGGCGCGCCCTCGGCAACCTGCTCCGGCGTGCCTTCGGCAACCTGCTCCGGCGCGCCCTCGGCAACCTGCTCCGGCTTACCTTCGGCGGGCAGCCGCTGGGCTGCTTCGGGCTGTTGCTCGGGACCGGGTTGTTGCTGCTGGCCCGCTTCCGGCTGCAGCATCTGGGCGACCTGGGCCTGCTGCGCCATCTGGGCTTGGTACATCGCCGCCAGCTGCGCGGTCTCGGCCTGGAGTTGCGCGATCCGGGTCTGGAGCAGCTGGGCCGCTTGCGCCTGGAGTTGGTTGTACTCAGCAAGCAACTGCGTCATGCGGTCCTGCTGCGGCTGCATCACCTGCTGAGGCACCTGCTGCTGCATCTGCTGCGGCTGAACTACCTGCTGCTGATCCGGCGCCGCCACCTGCTGCGATTGCTGCGGCATCGCATCGTTGCGGCCCTCAGGCAGGAAGGTCTGCTTCATATGCTCTTGCGAGAACGCCTGCAGATCCGCCCCGGTGAGCGTCGACCGCCCGATCGCTTCGCGAACGGCCGGATCCATCCGTTGCACGTCCCGCGCGGCTTGGGTGAACGCCGCCTTGAGCGCCTTGGTGCCCTGCCGGGTATTTCGCCATCGGGAGACGCTGTTGGCCAGCCGCCGGAACGGATTGCTGGTCGGTGCCGCGGACGTCCCGGCTTGCTGCACCCGGGCGGCCGCGGAGCTCTCGAGGCCCTGCGCGGCCTGGCCGTACAGCTCCGGACGCCACCGGCGGCCGATGTTCATTTCAGCGAGCATCTGCAGGTCGGCCGCGGTCATCTTGGCGCGCCCGATCCGCTCGCGCACGACCGGGTCGATCTGCTTCACGTCGCGGGCGGCCTGGGCGTACGCGGCCTTCAGCGTCTTCGTGCCTCGCCGCGTGGTGCGCCACCGCGAGACCCCGGCGCGCATGCGGCTCATCCGGGAGGGTTCCTGGGAGGGCTCGCTCATCGGGTCTCCTAGTCGATGTACACGGCGTAGTTGACGCCGACGGCGGTCGTCAGGGGGTCCTTGCCAGGCTTGGTGCTGTACAGGTGGATCTGCGCGCCCGGCCGCAGCCAGACGGCGAGGTGCCGCCGGCCGGTCCCCGCGCCGGGCTCCCACTCGTCGGCGAACGTCGGGCTGCGGTCGTCACCGACGTAGTCCGGCTGTCCCCAGTGCTTGGTGGCGAGCGTCAGGTGGTCGGGCCAATGAGCGTCCAGCCCGCTCTCGGCGGCCGCGATGTCGTCCGGACCGATCTCGTACGCCGACCAGCCGCTGTCCGGGCAGTCGGGGAACGCCAGTCCGTCGAACACGATCATCGTCGTACCGCGGCGAGTGGTGAATCCCCACGAGACCATCTCGGCGCCGATGACCTCGCCTTGCTCCAGCGGCCAGGGCTGCCAGCGGGTCTGCGACATCACCCGGTGGACGAGCGCGCGAACGACCTCGGGACCGGACTCGTCGCCGTCCGGGCCGGCGATGACGGTCCAGTCCGGAATCTCGGCGAGGTCCGCCATCGCCAGGTCGTCCTGGTCGAGCGGCCTGTCCTGCGTCTTCATCCGGCGACGTGTCCTTCCGTTCTGCGGTCCGGTGGCAACCACTGAGCGCAACCGTAGGCTGCCGTACGGGTCAGTTGCCAGGGGCTTCGACGCGTCTGTGGACAACTCGGATCCGCCGAATCGTCCCAGCTGTGGACGGCGTGCGTACGCCGATCAGACCAGGCCGTACGCTGGTCCGGTGAACACGGAACACCACTACGGCTTCGAGACGCTCGCCATCCACGCCGGGAACGAGCCCGACCCCACGACCGGCTCGGTAGTGCCGCCGATCTACGCGACCAGTACCTACAAGCAGGACGGCGTCGGGGGGCTGCGCAACGGCTACGAGTACTCCCGGTCGGCGAACCCGACCCGGACGGCGCTGGAGGAGTGTCTGGCCGCGATCGAGGCGGGCAGCCGCGGGTTCGCGTTCGCCAGCGGCCTGGCCGCCGAGGACACCCTGATCCGCTCACTGTGCGTGCCCGGTGACCACGTGGTCTTCCCCGACGACGCGTACGGCGGCACGTTCCGCCTGTTCGCCCGCGTGCTGGGCACCTGGGGTGTCGAGATGACGCCCGCCGCGGTGACCCACCCGGCGGCGATCCGGGACGCGATCCGCCCCGGCAAGACCAAGGTGGTCTGGCTGGAGACGCCGACCAACCCGCTGCTGAACGTCGCGGACATCGCGATCGTCGCGCAGATCGCCCACGACGCCGGTGCCCTGCTGGTGGTCGACAACACCTTCGCCTCGCCGTACCTGCAGCAGCCGCTGGAGCTCGGTGCGGATGTGGTCGTCCACTCGACGACGAAGTACATGGGCGGTCACTCCGACGTCGTCGGCGGCGCACTGATCGTTCGCGACGCCGAGCTGGCCGACAAGATCGCCTTCCACCAGAACGCGATCGGCGCGGTCGCCGGCCCGTTCGACTCGTGGCTGGTGCTGCGCGGTATCAAGACCCTCGGCGTCCGGATGGACCGGCACAGCGACAACGCGGAGAAGGTCGTCGAGTTCCTGCAGCGACACAAGTCCGTCAGCAAGGTGCTGTACCCGGGCGTCGACGGCCACCCCGGCCACGAGACCGCCGCCAAGCAGATGAAGCGGTACGGCGGGATCGTGTCGTTCCGGGTCACCGGCGGCGAGCCGCACGCGCTGGACATCTGCAACAAGGCCGAGGTCTTCACGCTGGGCGAGTCGCTCGGCGGCGTGGAGTCGCTGATCGAGCACCCGGGCAAGATGACCCACGCCTCGGTCGCGGGTACGCCGCTGGAGGTCCCGGCCGACCTGATCCGGCTCAGTGTCGGCATCGAGACCGTCGACGACCTGCTGCAGGACCTCGACCGCGCGATGTCCTGATCCGTGGGCCTGGTGGTCGCGGTCGACTTCGGGTCGACCTTTACCAAGGCGATCGCGGTGGACTCCGGCTCGGGCGACCTGGTCGCCCGAGCCGAGCACCGCACCACGATCGACACTGACGTGATGGACGGCTGGCACGCCTGCCGGGCAGTGCTGGCCGAAGCTGATCGCGGCGTCGAGAACGCCGAGGTCCTCGCCTGCTCGAGTGCGGGCGGCGGTCTGCGGATAGGTGTCGTGGGCAACGAGGAGCTCGTCACCGCCGAGGCCGGCCGGCGGGTCGCCCTGTCCAGTGGTGGCCGGGTCGTTGCCGTGGTCAACGGTGGGCTCACGGCAACCAGTCAGAAAGAGCTTCGCAAGGACCGCCCTGACGTCGTGCTCCTGCTGGGTGGCACTGACGGTGGCAACTCGGCGGTGTTGCTCAAGGCAACCGAGACGCTGGCGAAGTACAGGTGGCGGCGTCCGGTCGTTGTCGCGGGCAACGTCGACGTCCAGGTCGAGGTCGGTGAGATCCTGGCGGCGGGCGGCGTACCGCATGTGCTTGCGGACAACGTCGTACCGGAGATCGGGGTGTTCGCGCCGGACAGTGCGCGGGCCGCGATCCGGGAGATGTTCCTGAAGCACGTGATCGGCGGGAAGCACCTGTCTCGCGATCCCGGCTTCACGCAGATGGTTCGGGCCGCGACACCCGACGTCGTACTGCGCGGTGTCGAGGTGCTGGCCGGGTTGCATGGTGACGTGGCTGTGGTCGACATCGGTGGCGCGACGACCGACGTGCACTCGGTGATCGAGCTCGACCCCGAGGACGCGAACCTCGGCCGTGAGGTGGTCGCCACGCACCCCGTGACGCGGACCGTCGAAGGCGACCTCGGCATGCGATGGAGCGCCGTACCGGTGGTCGCCGCCGGTGTCGAGGCCGGTCTCGTGGCGGACGACGACACGATCCGTACGGCGGCCGCCCGCCGGCACCGCGATCCGTCGTACCTCCCGGACAGTGCGATCGAGGCGTCGTACGACGAGACGCTGGCGACCGTGGCCGCGACGGTAGCGCTCAGACGGCACGCCGGGCGGCAGCGGATCGTGTTCGGGCCCGGGGGACGGGTGATCGAGCGGTCCGGGAAGGATCTGCGTGAGGTGGATCTGCTGGTCGGATCCGGGGGAGTGCTGCGGCACAACGGGCCGGACGTGGCGGCGCGGATCCTGGGTGCGGTCGGCGCGAACGCACAAGAGGAAGGCTGGCTCGTCCCGGAACGAGCCGAGGTCTGTGTGGACAAGGACTACGTGCTCGCCGGTGTCGGCCTGCTGGCCGACGAGAACCCGAAGGCCGCCGAGGGGCTGGCTGCGCACATTCATGGAACCGGCGGCTCCGGGCACTAGTCTCAGCACCAGGCGACACGCGGAGGTGTGATGAGCGAGGCGGGGCGGGAAGAGGACGAAAGTCCGGTCGTGGACGACCAGGTGCTGGAGGAGTCCAGGGAGAGCGCGCCGGCCGAGGATGCCGAGCGTGACGTTGCCGCTACAGCTGAACACAAGGTGGATGCGGCCGACCGGGGGCCGTACGACGCCGGGGTGACGCGCGGGATGTACATCGCCAGTGCCTGGGCCTGGCGGTTCCTGGTGATCGTCGGCGCCGTCTTCGTGATCGGCTACGGGATGCGGTACCTGTCCGAGGTGGTCGTTCCGGTCACTGTCGGCGTACTGCTCACCGCACTGCTCGTTCCGGTGACGAACGGTCTCCAACGACTGCGTCTGCCGCGCGGCGCCGCCGCCGGTATCACGGTGATCGCCACTCTCGTCCTGGTCGCCGGTCTGCTCACCTTGGTCGGTACACAGATCGCGGGTCAGTTCGACAGCCTGTCTACGCAGGTCGGCGAGGGCGTGCAGAAGCTCCGCGAGCTGGGCCGGATCAACTTCGGGCTCACCGATGAGGATGTCACCAACGCCATCAAGAGCCTGCGCGAGCAGATCACGTCCGGCGGCGCGCTCGGTCAGCAGGCGGCGGCGGTCGGTACGACGGCCACCCACGTCGTCGCCGGGCTTTTCATCTCGTTGTTCTGCCTGTTCTTCTTCCTCTACCAGGGTGACCGGATCTGGGCCTGGGTGGTCCGGCTGTTCCCGCGGCGGGCGCGGGACAAGGCGGACTCGTCCGGCCGCAAGGCGTGGGTCTCGCTGACCGCGTTCGTGCGGGCCACCATCATCGTCGCCGCGGTCGACTCGATCGGGATCTCCTTGGGGGCGGCGATTCTCGGCCTGCCGCTGGTGAGTGCGATCGGCATCCTGGTGTTCGTCGGCGCGTTCGTACCCGTCGTCGGTGCGCTGGTCAGCGGCATCGTCGCCGTACTCGTCGCCTTGGTTGCCAAGGGCCCGATCGTCGCGATCATCATGCTGGGCGTGGTGATCGGCGTACAGCAGCTGGAAGCCCACGTCCTGCAGCCGTTCCTGCTCGGCCGCGCGGTCAGCGTGCACCCCCTCGCCGTCATCCTCGCGATCGCCACCGGCGTAGTCATCGCCGGCATCGTCGGCGCCCTGGTCGCCGTACCCACCGCAGCCGTCCTCAACACCATCGTCAACCACCTGGCCGGCAACGACGTAGACCCGGAACCCCCCAGATCCCTCCCCAGACGCCGCCCCCATCCAACCCCCGACTAACTCCCCCGCTCACCCATCCCACGCCCCTGCTCATACGGCGAACGCCGCTGAGCAGCCTCGCCGTTCGAGCTCACTGCCTGGCCCTGCCCAGGCATGGCGTGGCCGGTCTGCAACAGCCTCATGGACTGGTCGATGTCGGGGTTCGCCTCGCGGGTTCGGATCTCGTTGGCCCAGGCGGTCATCCGCGACTTCAGTCCAGCAGTCTCCTCGGGGTTGAGCCCGCACTTGGCGTACTCCTCGTCCGGAATGTGCTTCGCGGAGTCCAGCAGTTGCGCGAACATCGGGCGGTCCATCGGACTTGCCTCGCGCGCGTCAGCCAGTTGCATCAGTTGATCGGTGGAGTATCCCGCCTGCAGGGCCGCGTTGGCATCCACGAAGTCCTTGGCCTCGCCACGCGTGTAGATCGAACCAACCTTCGAACCGACGGCGTCGTCGACGTGTAGCACCGGGCCGAGCTCGGTCTCCACCGGCGGCTTGCTGCGATAGTCCTTGCCGAGGTCGATATCGACCTTGTCGTCTCCGCGCTCGACGTGGATCCGGGCGTGGCGGGGTACTGCCGCTTGATCGTTGCGCTGTAGCCCTGCTCTTCGAAGGCAGACTGGAGCTGCTCGACCGTCTCGCCGACGTTGTCGTTCATCCGGTTCGTGAAGAGATCGATGTCGTCGGACTCGCGGGCGCCGATGCCATGTGCGGAAAGGGCGTTACCTCCGGCCAGTGCGAACCCTCGGTCTCCGAGGGCGGACAACGCGATCTTGGTGGCGCGTTCGTGTTCGGGCTTCATCACCTGGGGCTGGTGCCCGGCGCCGCGTCGGCGAGTTGCGGGAAGGCACTGTTCCACAGCTCGGCGCACCGCCGCGGGAGGCGGAGACGCGACCAGAGCCTGAGCAGGACGTCTCGGTTGAGGAACTGGGTCAGCTCGTCGAGGTTCGACGCTTCGCTGATCACCTTGGTGTAAAAGGTGGTCGCGTCTTCGACGTTCGCCAGGTCATACCGGCTGGTCGGTCCCCAGTCGAGATGGGTCGGCAACTCGATCGTCCCCGTCGCCGGACCGGTGAGGATGTCCAGGGACTCCGGCACGACGTACGGAATCATCGACGCGTACGTGTCTCCGGGCTTGGCCAGTTCCTCGTCACTCATGGGCCTATTCTCCCTGAAGACCGGCCCATCTCGCCGTTCATCAGGTGTTCGGCCCAGGTTCGGGCCGTCTCGCGGATCCGCGCGATCACTTCGGGCGGAGCGCCGTACCGATGGAAGCCTGGGTCTGGCAGCCGGCCGGCGGCGCGCAGTTGACCGGCGAACATCGGCCGATCCAGTGGAGTCGCCTCTCGCTGGTCAGCGAGTGTCAGGAGCGTGTCGGGGTCGTACCTGCCGCTGTCCAGGACCGCCTGTACGTCGATCAGGTCGCGGGGCTCGAGGCGTGAGTACAGCGCGCCGACCTTGCTGCCGATCGAGTCCAGCTCGGAGAGCACCGGGCCGACGTCCAGTGACACGGGCGGGAACTGGCGGTGGTCGACGCCGAGGTCTGCTTTGGCTTGTGCTCCGTGGTTGTCGGTGACGACGATTCGGGCGAAGGCTGGTGCTTGCCTGACGACCTCGGCCTGCAGCCCGTCTTCGCGGTAGGCGGCGAGCAGGCGGTCGACCGCTGCTGCGAAGTGGTCCGGGTCCAGGATGTTGGTGAAGAGGTCGATGTCGTCGGACTCGCGGATGCCGAAGCCGTGTGCGCGGAGGGCATACCCACCGGCCAGCACGAAGCCGTCGTCAGCGATTGCACGGAGCCCAACGGTCGCCATCCGAGTCTGCAACGGATCCATGAGCACAGTCTGCCGGGTCGACGAGGTTGGCTAGCGGGTGTGGCCGTCTTTGCCGGGGGTGCGTTGGGTGGTGGGTTGGGTGCGTTCGCCGGCGGTGGCGCCGCCGCGGGTCTGGGCCGGGGTGACCGGGGGCAGGGCTGCGGCTCTGACGGAGTTTGCGAGGTCGCCGGACAAGGCTGGGCGGGCGCTTTGGGCGGCGGCCGCCCGGGCGATTGTGGTGAGGGCGTCGGGGGAGACAGTGCTGTTGGGGCCGGTGCCGGGCCGGACGTCGCCGTGTGCCATCGCATCGCGTTGGCTGGTTCGGAACGCTCGCTTGTCCGCTGCTGTCGTCATGTTCCCTCCTCGTCGAGGTAGACCACGTAGTTGATTCCGACGGAGACCGACAGAGGTTTCCTGGCCGGCTTGTTGCTGTACAGGTGGATCTCCGCACCCGGTGGGGTCCACACCGCCAGGTGACGGCGGTCGGTGCCCGCGCCGGGTGACCACTCATCGACGAAGCCGGGACCGCTCTCGCTTCCGACGTACGCCGGTTGTCCCCAGTGCCGGCGGGCGAGGTCGAACTTCGCCGGCCAGTGCTCGTCCAGGCCGGCCGCCGCCGCGTCGATGTCCGAAGGCCCGATCGCGAACGCGACCCAGCCGCTGAAGGGGCTGTGCGGGAGGATCTGGTCGTCGTACACGGCCAGCTCGGTGTTGCGCCGGGTGAGGAAGCCCCAGCCGTCGAGCTGGTCGTCGATCACCGTCTTCCGGCCGACCGGCCACGGCCGCCACTTGGTCGCGGACTTGACCCTCCGGATCAGCGCGCGGACGGGAACCGGACCTGTCTCACCGGCGTGCGGACCACCGAGCCGGCGCCAGTCGC
Organism: Kribbella sp. NPDC020701; assembly: GCF_055562215.1. Classification (NCBI taxonomy): domain Bacteria; kingdom Bacillati; phylum Actinomycetota; class Actinomycetes; order Propionibacteriales; family Kribbellaceae; genus Kribbella; species Kribbella sp. NPDC020701. The sequence goes on from NZ_JBVHFT010000005.1 coordinate 25,014, forward strand.
GGACCTCGGCAAGGTCCGCCATCGCACGGTCGTCGTCGTCCAACGGCCGATCCAGTGTCTTCATCCCTGCGAAAGTTAGTGGCCCACGGGGTCAGACCAACAGCAAAACAGCCGCCCCGGGGAAACTCCCCGGGGCAGCTGTGCAGTCGGATCGCGGTCAGTGCATCGCAGCGGCCGCGGAAGCCTCGACGGACTCCTCGCCGCCCTCCGGCTTGGGGCCGTCGGAGCGACCGGCCAGGCGCTGCTCCGGGGTGATGATCGCCAGGATCAGCGCGATCGCCAGGAACGGGAGCGAGACCAGGAACACGTCATCCATCGCGTCGACCAGCCCGTGCAGGGCGAAGCCCTTCATCGGCTCCTTCAGCGCATGCAGTGCCTGGACGCTGTTGGCCGCCTTGGCCAGTCCGTCGACCATCGACTGCGTGGCGTTCGGAACGATGTCGGTCAGGTGGGTCTTCAGCCGAGTGGTCAGAACGGCGCCGTAGACCGCAGTGCCGATCGCGCCACCCATCGAGCGGAAGAAGGTCATCGTCGAGGTCGCCGTACCCATGTGCTGCCGGGGCACGCTGTTCTGCGCGGCGGTGACGGTGATCTGCATCGACAGACCCAGACCGGCGCCCATCACGAACATGTAGATCGCCAGCTGCCAGTACGGCGTGGTCAGGCTCAGCGTGGACAGCAGCACCATCGCGCCGCTGACCAGGACCGCGGAGATGATCGGGAAGTGCTTGTACCGGCCGCTCTTGCTCATCATCTGGCCACTCGGGATCGACGCGGCGAAGATACCGACGATCATCGGCAGCAACGCCAGACCGGAGCGGGTCGGCGACAGGTCCTTGACGGCCTGCAGGTACAGCGGCAGGAAGATCAATGCGCCGAACATCGCGAACCCGAGCAGGAACGCGTACCCGGCGTACCCGGAGAAGATCCGGCCCTTGAACAGGTCCATCGGGATGATCGGTTCGGCCACCCGCAGCTCGATCAGGACGAAGGCGACGGCCAGTACGACGGAAGCGGCCAGCAGGGCGACCGTGGTGCCGTTGCCCCAGCCGTTGCTCGGGCCGCTCCAGGAGATCGCGAGCAGCAGCGTGGTGACCGCGGCGGCGACCGTCGAGGCGCCCAGGTAGTCGATCTTGTGCGAACGCCTCACGTGCGGGAGCTTGAGCACGGCGGCGACGATGCCCAGGGCAACGAGTCCGATCGGCAGGTTGATCCAGAAGATCCAGCGCCAGCCGGGACCGTCGGTGAGCAGACCGCCGAGCAGCGGGCCGGCCACCGAGGACAGGCCGAAGACGGCACCGAAGTACCCCATGTACTTACCGCGCTCGCGCGGCGGGATCACGTCGCCGATGGTGGCGAACGCCAGCGACATCAGACCGCCGGCGCCCAGACCCTGGACGGCGCGGAAGCCGATCAGCTGCTCGATGTTCTGCGACATCGCGGACAGCACGGAACCGGCGAGGAAGGTGACGATCGCCGCGATGAACAGCGGGCGGCGGCCGTACAGGTCGGAGATCTTGCCCCACAGCGGGGTGGAGGCGGTCGAGGTCAGCAGGTACGCCGTGACCACCCAGGACAGCTTGTCCAGGCTGTTGAACTCGCTGACGATCCGCGGCAGCGCCGTACCGACGATGCTCTGGTCCAGCGCGGCCAGGAACATGCCGGCCATCAGGCCGCCGAGGATGACCAGGATCTGCTTGTGGGACAGGTAGCTCGGACCGCTATCAGGCGCAGCGCCGCCGGCGGTGGCGGGCTCAGTGGTGCTCATCTGGTGCTCTCCAGGTTGTTGTCGGTGTTCTCGCGGGGGGCGGGATCGCTGCCGGCCGCAAAGTCTTCGTCGGTACGGCGCTCTGCCGGCGAGGCGGGACGCAGTCGCGGAGCGACCGCTGCCCAGCCCTTGTCGGCCCAGGCGCTACCGGAGGGGGTGTCGGTGAGGGCGGTGACGCCGTCGGCGAACCGGGTCATCAGTCGCTCGAAGGTCTGTACGTCGTCCTCGGACCAGCCCTCCATCGCCGCGCTGAGCAGCTCCATCCGGCGGCGGGCGCTTTCCTCCCACTGCTCGATGCCCTGCTCGGTCAGCTCGACCCGGAAGGCGCGGCCGTCGTCGGGATCGGGGGAGCGGCGGACCAGGCCCAGCTGCTCCAGCGCCCGGATGTGCCGGCTCGCGGTCGAGGCGTCCAGCTCCATCCGCGCGGCCAGGTCGGACAACCGCAGTGCGCCACTGCACCGCAGCACGAACAGCGCCACGTGCGCGCTGTGATCGATCGTGTCGCCGGGCTGCTTGGCCTTCAGCCGGCGGCCGACCCGGGTAAACGCGTGCATGACGCCCTCGATGGGCGTCTGCGGGGTGTACGGGTCGTTTACTTGCATGCTGCAAGCATATACATGCTTGCGTGATACACGCAAATGAGTTTCCAAGGTTCCTGAGTGAGTCGCCACCCATTTACTCTCGGTCGCCGGCCGATCACTGACCGCAGTGGGGGAGAATCGGTGCACGAACATCAGACGGCGAAGGGTTGCGTTTTGTGACGCGGACAGCGGTAGTGACCGGTGGCGGATCCGGGCTGGGGCGGGAGATGGCGCTGGCCCTGGCGGCGGCCGGGTTCGAGGTGACCGTGACCGGCCGGACGGAGGAGAAGTTGCGCGAGACCGTGGCCGACGGTGGCGAGCGGGTGCGGCTCGCGGTGCTGGACGTGGCCGACGGGGACGCCGTACGGGCGTTCTTCGATGGGCTCGAGCGGATCGACGTACTGGTGAACAACGCGGGGACCGGGGCGCCGGCCGCACCGGTGGAGAAGGTCTCCGAGGAGGACTGGCGGCGGGTCGTCGACACCAACCTGACCGGCTCGTTCCTGTGCGCGCAGGCCGCGTTCGCGCTGATGCTGCGGCAGGATCCGAAGGGTGGCCGGATCATCAACAACGGGTCGATCTCGGCGCACGTACCGCGGCCGCAGGGGATCGCCTACACCGCGAGCAAGCACGCGATCAGCGGTCTCACCAAGGGTCTCGAACTGGAGGGCCGGGAGCACGGGATCACCGCGTGCCAGATCGACATCGGCAACGCCGCCACCCCGATGACCGAGCGGATGGGGCAAGGGGTGCTGCAACCCGACGGGTCGATCGCCGTCGAGCCGACGTTCGATCCGCGGATCGTCGCGGACTTCGTGGTCCGGATCGCGCAGTTGCCGACCTCGGTCGCGGTGCCGACGCTGACCGTGATGGCGGCCGGAATGCCGTACGTCGGCCGGGGTTGACCTCCAGCGCTGTTGAGGTTCTACCGTCACGGGATGGAACCGCCCAAAACGACAAGAAAAGTGTCGGGAGGTCCGTCTAGGGTCGGGCCCGTGGATGAGCAGCGGGAGTCCTTGGTGCACGTCCGCGGGCTGCGGAAGTCGTACGGCGACTTCGAGGCGGTGCGCGGGATCGACCTGGACGTGTGGAAGGGCGAGGCGTTCGGCTTCCTCGGGCCGAACGGCGCGGGCAAGTCGTCGACGATGCGGATGATCGGCGCGGTCTCACCGACCAGCGGCGGGACCCTGCGGATCCTCGGCCTGGACCCGGCCACCGACGGCCCGTCGATCCGCGCCCGGCTCGGCGTCTGCCCCCAGGACGACACCCTCGACACCGAGCTGACCGTCCGGGAGAACCTGACGATCTACGGGCGGTACTTCGGTCTCAGCCGGGCCGAGGCCCGGAGCCGCTCGGACGAGCTGCTCGAGTTCGTCGCGCTCACCGAGAAGGCGAACGTCAAGGTCGACGAGCTCTCCGGCGGGATGAAGCGGCGGCTGACGATCGCCCGGTCGCTGGTCAGCAAGCCGGACCTGCTGCTGCTCGACGAGCCGACGACCGGCCTCGACCCGCAGGCCCGGCACCTGTTGTGGGACAAGCTGTTCCGGCTCAAACAGGCCGGCGTGACACTCATCATCACCACGCACTACATGGACGAGGCCGAGCAGTTGTGCGATCGGCTCGTCGTGATGGACGGCGGCCTGATCGCGGCCGAGGGTTCACCGGCCGACCTGATCCGGGACTACTCGACACGCGAGGTGACCGAGCTGCGGTTCGGTCCGGACGTGATGCTGTCCGACCACGATGCGCTGGAGGACAAGGTGGCCGACCTGGCCCAGCGCATCGAGGTGCTGCCGGATCGCCTGCTGCTCTACACCGACGACGGCGAGCGCGCGGTCGCCGCCGTCCACGAGCGCGGTCTGGAGCCGGCCGCGGTGCTGGTCCGGCGCTCGACACTGGAGGACGTGTTCCTCCGGCTGACCGGGCGGACGCTGGTGGACTGATGGCGCTCGCACTGGAGAACGGGCGTCGCCAGTTCGACTACTGGCTGACCGTCTACAAACGGACCTGGAAGGGCACACTGGTCACCAGCTTCGTGTTGCCCCTGCTCTACCTGGCCTCGATGGGCATCGGGCTCGGCTCGTTCGTGGACAGCAACGGGACCGGTGCACTCGGTGGCGTGAGCTACCTGCAGTACATCGCGCCGGGCCTGCTGGCTTCCACCGCGTTGCAGATCGCTGTCGGCGAGGCGACGTACCCGGTGATGAGCGGGCTGAAGTGGCAGAAGTTCTACCACTCGATGATCGCGACGCCGCTGCGGGCGGCCGATGTCGTCTACGGGCAGTTGGGGTTCATCGCCTTCCGGGTGTTCAGCTCGTGTGCGGTGTTCATGGTGGTGATCACGCTGTTCGGCGGGCTGAAGTCGCCGCTCGGGGTGCTCGGACTGCCGGTCGCGCTGCTCGTCGGGATGGCGGTTGCCGGTCCGGTCGCGGCGTACGCGAGCACGCTGGAGAACGACGCGGGCTTCGCGATGATCTTCCGGTTCGGCGTGGTCCCGGCGTTCCTGTTCTCCGGCGCGTTCTTCCCGGTCTCGCAGTTGCCCAACTGGATCGAGTGGCTGGCCTACGTCAGCCCGCTGTGGCACGGGGTGGAGCTGGCCCGCGCGCTGAGCCTGGGCACGGTCAACCCATGGCTGGCTCTCGTCAACATCGTCTACCTGCTGGCCTGGTTCGTGGGCGGCACCTGGCTAGCCGTCCGCGGCTTCTCTAAGAGGTTGATCCGCTAATGGCTGTATTGATGGCCGGGCCTTCGGCGCCGGCGGGGTCATGGGGCTTTTACTCCCGGCCTTCCCTCGTCGCTCCAGTCGCTTCGCTCCCTCCGCTCCTCAGTCCAGGCCGGGAGGCCCCATGACCGTGCTTTTGGCCGGGCCTTCGGCGCCGGCAGGGTCCTGGGGCTTTGACTCCCGGCCTTCCCTCGTCGCTCCAGTCGCTCCGCTCCCTCCGCTCCTCAGTCCAGGCCGGGAGGCCCCATGACCACGATCGCAGCCCGGGTTGTTCCGGTTCCGGTTCGTCTTGGCGGCGGGCGGCATATCGTCGAGCGGAACTTCCTGCTGTACCGGCGGTCGTGGGTCGTGTTCCTGTCCGGCTTTGTGGAGCCGGTCTTCTACCTGCTCTCGATCGGCATCGGGGTCGCACATCTGGTCGGCGACTTCACGCTGTCCGACGGCACCACGATCGCGTACGCCGCGTTCGTCGCGCCGGCGATGCTGGCGAGTTCGGCGATGAACGGTGCGATCTTCGACTCGACGTACAACATCTTCTTCCGGATGAAGTACGCCAAGCTCTACGACTCGATGCTGGCCACGCCACTGCGACCGTGGGACATCGCCACCGGCGAGGTGACCTGGGCGCTGCTGCGAGGTGCCTGCTACGCGGCGATGTTCGTCGTGGTGATGCTGATCATGGGTCTGGTGTCGTCCTGGTGGGCTCTGCTCGCGCTGCCGGCCGCGGTGCTGATCGGGTTCGCGTTCGCGGGTGCGGGGATGGCGCTGACCACGTTCATGCGCAGCTGGCAGGACTTCGAGTTCGTGCAGCTGGCGATCATCCCGATGTTCCTGTTCTCGGCCACCTTCTACCCGGTCGAGACCTACCCGGCCGCGATCCGCTGGCTGGTGGAGATCACCCCGCTCTACCAAGGCGTCGTCCTCGAGCGTGCCTTCACCACCGGCACCGTCAGCTGGTCACTCCTGATCAACGCCATCTACCTCGCCGCCATGGGCACCATCGGCATGTACGTCGCCTCCCGCCGCCTCGGCAAGTTGCTGTTGAAGTAGTCACTGAGTGCGATCTGGTGGAACCGGAGGGTTTACGGGGGCGTCGGAAAGGCATGATCCGGCGGGTGAGGAATCCGATCGGGGCGTTGCGGCGCAGTCAGCAGGTGCGGGCCGAGTTGAAAGCACCCCGGGAGCGGCTGCCAGGTGGGCGGCGGCGCTGGATCCGGTCGTCGATGGACTGGCTGATCGCCGAGTTCGGGCGGGACGTCCTGCTCCGGCCGATCGTGCTGCCGGCCGACCTGATCCCGGCCGGGTACGACGGCAGCATCGCGGCGGCGGAGCAGTTGTGCGAGCGCGTCGCCGAGCGGATGGGTCTCGAGCCGGGGCAGTGCGGACTCAGCTTCGAGTTGGCGGGCGAAGGTATCCGCAGGCCGGCGTATCGCAAGTCGGCCCTGACGGCGTCGGTCGTGAAGGAGCCATCGGGCCGGTGGATCCGTGGTGCTGACGGCAACCAGATCCACCTCGCGCCCACGCTCGCCGCCGACCCGGTGGCCTTGATCGCGATCTACGCCCACGAGGTCGGGCACGAACTGCTGCTCGGCAGCGGCCGCATCTCGTTGGCGCGCCGCCCCGACCACGAGCCGTTGACCGACCTGCTGACCGTCTTCTACGGACTCGGGATCTTCACCGCCAACGCGGCGTACGAGCGTCGCCCTCGACCGAACGGCCGTGGCAAGCAGCCGCTGGCGCGCGGGTACCTGCGCGAGGCGGCCCTGGCCGATGCGCTCGCCCACTACGCCCTCCTGCGTGGCGAACGCCGCCCGGACTGGGATCGCTTTCTCGACCCGCCGGTCCGCCGCGGGATGCGGAACCAGTCGGCCATCCTGCACCGGTGAACTACTGCTTCAGCAGCTGCCGCAGCCACCACACGGCGCCGCGGAACATGGACTCGCGGCTCGGCCCGGACAGGTGGTCCGGCAGGTGCAGCGAGGTCATCGTCTGATGGAGTGCACCTAGTTCGTTGGCCAACTCGAGAGCCCGGCGCAGGTCGGCCGGCGACGCGTACTCCTCCCACTCGGCCAGGTAGGCGTCGGTCAACCGCTTGTCCTGCGAGATCGGTGAGCGCTCCTCGGTGAAGGTCACCAGATCCAGGAACGGGTGGGACACCGACCCGTCGGTCCAGTCGAACGACAGCGCCCGGCCGTCCCGGACCGCGACGTTCCGCGGGTGCAGGTCACCGTGCAGCAGCGTCTCCGGTACGCCGATCGCCGCCAGCTCGGTGATTGCCTCGCGCAACTGTTCGGCCCGGCGCGGCAGCAGCGCCCGCTCGGCGGGTTCGAGCCGGTCGGTCGCCGGGTTCGGCCCGAGGAGGCGGTCGAGCTCGGCCTCCAGAACCGCGAGCCGACGGTCGACACAGCTGAACTCGAACAGTCGATCCGACTGATACACATAGCTGCGCTGCAATCTGGCGTGCCCCCGCAGTGCGTCGATCCACACCGCGATGTCGGCCTCGCCGGCCAACGGCGGTCCCAGGTCGGGGAGAAGCATCCAGGCCCGCTTCTCGTCGATCGCCAGGGGCCCCGGCACCGACCCGGGTCGATCCTCCGACAGCTTCTGCAGCAGCAAAGGCTCATGGGCGAACAACAGTGGCAGTGCGTCCGGTCCAGCCGGCCGGATCGTGCTGGAGTGTGCAAGCGCCTTGAAGTAGACGTCCCCGTTGATGCGCAGTACGTTCGACAACCCCCACGAGCGCACCTGTGTCCACGAGCCCGCAACGTGCTCGGCGATCCAAGGCAGGGCTTCGTCGTACCAGTCCGGCATCGTCCACGCCGGGGTGACGGGGGAGTCCGCCGGCAGGGCGAGGTGTTGCCGTGCGGCGACGACCGCCGGGTCGTCGACGTCGTGCACCCAGCGAGCGTCTTCCGGTACTGCGCCGGTCGAGACCATCAGGTAGATCATCGGCTCTTCGCTGAGGCAGGTCAGCACAGCGGCCTCGATACCGGCCAGGGCGTTCAGCACCGGCTCGACGTCCGGGAACCAGACCTTCTCGGTGAACTCCACCTGCGGCAGACCCGACGGCAGCATCAGGACAGCCTGGTCGGAGGCCCGCACCACGACGGCTGTGATCTCCATGAGCTGCAGCGTATGTGGCCGGTGCAACGGCTTTTCCTGCGTAGGGTGATGAGCGTGATCGATGCCAAGGACATCGCGCGGGCGGCGGACCTGTTGCATGACGTGGTCGCGCCGACGCCGCTGGAGTACTCGCGGTGGCTGAGTGAACTCGTCGGCGGAGACGTGTTCCTGAAATGCGAGAACCTGCAGCGGACCGGGTCGTTCAAGCTGCGTGGTGCGTACGTGCGGATGGCCCGGCTGACCAAGGCCGAACGCAGGCGCGGCGTGGTCGCGGCCAGTGCCGGCAACCACGCCCAAGGCGTCGCGCTGGCGGCGCAGCTGCTCGGGATCAAGTCGACCGTGTTCATGCCGCACGGCGCCCCGATCCCGAAGGAGAAGGCGACCCGCGCGTACGGCGCCGAGATCCGTTTCGTCGGAACCTCGATCGACGAGTGTCTACGGGCGGCCCGGGAGTTCGAGGCCGAGACCGGTGCGGTGCTGATCCACCCGTTCGACCATCCCGACATCGTGGCCGGTCAGGCGACCACCGGGCTCGAGATCGTCGAGCAGTGCCCGCAGGTGCGGACGGTCGTCGTACCGACCGGTGGAGGTGGACTCGTCGCGGGGATCGCGTCCGCGATGCAGCGTGACGGGGTGCCGATCGAGGTTATCGGCGTACAGGCCGCGGGTGCGGCGGCGTACCCGGCCTCGCTGGAAGCCGGCGAGCCGGTGCAGCTCGACCACATGGCGACGATGGCGGACGGGATCGCGGTCGGGCTGCCGGGCAAGGTGCCGTTCGAGACGGTCCAGCGGTACGTCGGGGAGATGCGCACGGTCGGCGAGGATTCGTTGTCCAAGGCCCTCTTGCTGGTACTCGAGCGCGCGAAGCTCGTGGTCGAGCCAGCCGGTGCGGCTGCGGTGGCCGCCGTACTCGACGAGCCGACGCGGTTCAAGCCGCCGGTCGTGGCGGTGCTGTCCGGTGGCAACATCGACCCGCTGCTACTGATGCGGGTCATCCGGCACGGCATGGCGGCAGCCGGCCGCTACCTGTCCTTGCGGGTGCGGATCCCGGACACGCCGGGCGGGTTGGCCAGGCTGCTCACCCAGCTCGCGGACCTGGACGTCAACATCATCGAGGTGCTGCACGAACGCATCTCGGAGACGCTGCACCTGGACGAGGTCGAGGTCGCCTTGCAGCTCGAACTGCGCGGCGAGGATCACCGTGGGCGGGTGCTGAGCACGCTGACGAGCAACGACTACACCTACACGCTCAACTGATCAGTCGAGCGGTGCGCAGCTCTTCACCAGCGGGGCGTGCAGCCGCTCGGCAAGGACCTGGCGCTGGGTGGGCTTGGCCTCGGTCTGGCGCTGCAGGCCGTCCTCGGTCAGCCGGACGTTGACAGCGCGACGGTCTTCCGGGCACATGTGGCGCTCGACCAGGCCGGCCACCTCGAGGCGGCCGATCACGCGGGACAGGGCGCTCTGGCTCAGGTGCACGGACTTGGCGATCGTCGCGACCTTCGCGGACTGCTCGGGGAGCTCGGCGAGACGCTCGAGCACTTCGTACTCACTCATGCCGAGCGAGTGACCGGTCTGCAGGGCCCGGTCGAGGGCGCAGGTCAGGTCGGCATGGCGGGCGAGTAGCTCGCGCCATTCCCTGACATCAGCACTGACATCGGCGCTGGTCTCACCAGTCCCAACGCTGACCTTCGTAGCGGCCATGGGTGCGACGTTATCATGCATGCGCAATCAATGCAAGCACATTTAATGCCTAGACATTAGATGCATGTGCATGGAATAGTCTCCCCTTGTGACACAGACAACGCAAACCACATCACCGGCTCGCATGACCTGGGACGCGCGCCTCTGGGGCGCTCTCCTGGTGGTCTGCGGCGTGATCTTCCTCGACGGCCTGGACGTCTCCATGGTCGGCATGTCCCTGCCGTCCATCGGCTCCGACCTGAACGTCTCGCTCTCGTCCCTCCAGTGGGTCGTGACCGGCTACGTGCTCGGGTACGGCGGCCTGCTGCTGCTCGGCGGCCGGACCGCCGACCTGCTCGGCCGCCGCCGCGTCTTCCTGATCGCGCTGGCCGTGTTCGCCGCGGTCTCGATGCTGAGCTCGCTGGCCACCAATCCCGAACTGCTCATCGCCGCGCGGTTCGTCAAGGGCGTCGCCGCCGCGTTCACCGCGCCCGCCGCGCTCTCCATCATCACCACGACCTTCCACGAGGGCCCGGATCGCAACCGCGCCCTCAGCATCTTCACCACCTGCGCCGCCAGCGGCTTCTCGATGGGCCTGATCCTGGGCGGCGCGCTGACCGAGGTCGGCTGGCGCTGGACCTTCCTAATGCCCGGCCCGGTCGCTCTGATCGTGCTCCTGTTCGCGATCAAGCTGATCCCGAACAGCCCGCGGGACGAGGTCGCCGGCGGGTACGACGTACCCGGTGCGATCACCGTCACCGGCGGCATGCTGTCCCTGGTCTACGCCGTCGTCGGCGCCGAGCACGCCGGCTGGGTGTCGGTGCAGACCTTCGGGATGTTCGCCCTCGCGATCGTCCTGCTGGGCGCCTTCGTCGCGATCGAGTTGCGGTCCAAGCACCCGCTGGTCCGGCTCGGCATCCTGCGCAACGCCTCGCTGCGGCGGGCGAACCTGGCCATCCTGACCGTGTTCGGTGCGTACGTCGCCTTCCAGCTGATCGGCACCCTGTACATGCAGAACCTGCTCGGCTGGTCGTCGTTCGAGACCGCGCTGGCGTTCCTGCCGGCCGGCCTGCTGGTCGCCACCCTGTCGCCGAACGCGGGCAAGCTGGCCGACCGGTTCGGGACCGAGACGATGATCATCACCTCGATGGCGCTGTTCGTCGCCGGATACGCCCTGTCGCTGCGGATCGGCCCGGAGGCGGCGTACTTCTCGACCGTCTTCCCGACGATCATGCTGCTCGGGCTCGGCTTCGCGATCGGGTTCCCGGCGCTGAACATCCAGGCGGTGTCGGGGGTCCCGGACCACGAGCAGGGGCTCGCGTCCGGACTGTTCAACACCTCCAACCAGGTCGGTGGCGCGGTGGTCCTCGCGATCGTGACCGCGGTGATCAGCAGCCAGTCGGCTGGTGTGACCACGCCGGCCGGGATGCTGTCGGCGTACAAGCCGGGGCTGGGTGTGGTGACCGGGATCGCGGCGCTCGGCCTGGTGATCGCACTCACCGGTCTGCGTGGTCTGAAGGCTCGCCGGGCCGCCGAGGACGCGGAGACCGCTGAGCTGGCCGCCGTACAGAACGAACTGGCCGAGGAGGAGATGACCCCGGCCGCCTGACAACAACAACCAGCTCTTCCCGGAGCTGTGCGGTTGATAGAGACGCAGTTGCGGGTCCCGGGCTACTCCCCGGGGCCCGCGCTGCTGCGTTCGGTGAGGTTTCGGGGCGATCCCGGATTGGTTTCGACCCGGCCGGGTGCTGGACTGGGGGCATGAGCAACCAGAGCTACGACCAGCGGGTCAAAGACATCCTCGACCGGGTCGCCAAGGGCCACCTTTCCCCGGAAGAAGCCACGACCCTGATCGCAGCCATCCGGCCGGCCGCCTCCGGCACGGCGCAGGAGACGACCCCCGGTACGACGGATGCCGCCGACGGACCGGTCGCTCAAGAGCCTGTTGCCGACGGCAAGCCGTCCGAGGGCAAGCCGCCGTGGCCGTGGCCGACGGGCGACGAAGTCCCGTCCACCTCCGTGTGGGCCGACGCGGTCGACTCCCCGGACGCAACTGATCAGCCCGAGGCCCGGCACGCTGCCGAACCCGCCGCGAACGGCGTTCAGGACAGTGTGGTCGACGAGGCGCCCGCTGAGGCCGAGCAGACCTCGGAGCAGACCTTGGAGGAGGCCCCGGAGGAAGTCGAAGAGGTCGAGGAGGAGCACAGCAACGTGCCGATGCCGGCGGGAGTGCAGCGGGTGACGGTGCGGGCGATCGGACGGCGGGTGCGCCTGATCGGCGAGCCGGCGGTCAACGGGGTCGCCGTGGACGGTCCGCATGTGATCAAGCGCGACGGCGACACCCTCGCGATCAGCAGTGAAGGCGATATGGGTGTCTCGATCGACGGGTTCAGCATGCTGCGCAACCCGACCAACCTGAAGTCGCACGTGAACGGCCTCGCCAAGGAGCTGTCCATCCGGGTCAACCCGAGCCTCCAGGTCGAGGTCGAGGTGACCGGCGGCAGTGTCTTGGCCGAGCGGCTGCCCGGGCTGAGCCGGGTCCGCGTCACCGCCGGTACGGCGAAGGTCACGGACGTGGACGGTCCGATCGACCTGCTCGTCCAGGCGGGGTCGGCCAACCTGGACGCCCAGATCACCAAGGGTCGCTCCCGCGTGCGGGTCGAGTCCGGCACGGCCAACGTGACTCTGCGCCGCGGCTCCGACGTTCGCGTGCACACCGAGGCCCAGCTCGGCCGGGTCACCTGGACCGGCGCGGTTTCCGGCCAGTCCAAGGACGTGGAGATCGGCCGCGGTCGCGCCGCCCTCGACGTCGAGGTCCTGGTCGGCACGGCTCAGATCGCCTCCGACTGACGTAGGGCCTGGACGCTGCGCAGGGTGCGGAACGGTGAGAAATAGAGGAAGGCTGTGCCTGCGAGGGTCGCCAGACCGGCGACCCACAAGGTCGCGTGCAGTCCGAACGCCGTACCGAGCGCACCGCCGAGCAGGCTGCCGAGGGGAGCGGCTCCCCAGCTCACGAAGCTCATGGTGGCGCTGACGCGTCCCTGCAGCTCCGGTGGGCAGACACACTGCCTCAGGCTCACCTGCACGATGTAGCTGACGATGATGCAGAATCCGGCGAGCAACATCGAGACGACGTACCAGCTCACCAGCCAGCCCGGTGCGGTCAGCGCCTGCAGGGTGAAGGCGACGCCGATACCCGTAGCTGACAGCAGTAGCGTGCGGGCGTCGCCGTACCTGTTGCTGATCTTCTCTGTGACCACTGACGCGACTATGGCTCCGCCAAGACCGATCATGCTCAGTACGCCGATGGTGCCCGGCTGCAGGTGCACCTCGCGGACCAGGTAGACGATCATGATCGCGCCGGCGGCCGCCTGGAACAGCATGGTCGTCGCAGTGTTCAGTGCGATCGGCCGCAGCAGCGGATGCATGAACACGTAGCGCATGCCGTCCGCGATCTCCCGGCGCAGGTTTGGCCGCTCTGGCTTCACTGGCTGGGCTTCCGGCGTACGGATCGAGCGAAGCCACACTGCGGACCATAGGAAGCTCAGAGCGTCCAGTCCGATGGTCACAGCCGCACCCAGGAACTGGACGAGTACGCCGCCCGCACCGGCGCCGATCACCGCGCCGATGGAGTGGTTGGCGGCCAGCTTCGCGTTACCAGGCAACAGCTGGTCCGGCTCGAGCAGCCGGGGCGGATACGAGCTGTGCGCCACGTCGAACAGCACGGTGACGATCCCGGTCAGCGCCAGTACGACGTACAGCTGCGTGAGACTCAGTACGCCGAACCACGCGGCCACTGGGATGGATGCGAAGAGGACTGCCCGGCCCACGTCGGCGTACACGAGCACTGGGAGACATCGGACCCGGTCGACCCACGCGCCGGCGAACAGACCGAGCAGCAGCCAGGCCGCCGTCTCGCATGTCCGGAGTAGCGACACCTGCAGGGTCGACGCGTCCAGCGTGAGTACGGCGAGCAGGGGGATCGCGATCATGCTCAAGCGCGAGCCGAGCTGGCTGAGCAGGTCTGCGATCCACAGACGGCGGAAATCCGGGTGGCGGAGGATGCTCATGCCGGGACCGTAGGCGCTGGATTGAGTCATGTCGACTCAACTGTCAACAAAGTTGAGTCGACTCGACTCAATTTAATTCCCGGATGAAATTGTCGGACCCCTCGGGCAGGATAGTGGCCTGCGTCACAACCAGAAGGGGACGTGCGGAATGGCTGCTGTCGAGGCGACCGGCCTCGTGAAGACGTTCAAGACCAGGAAGAACACGGTCAAAGCACTCGATGGGATCGATCTGGAGATCCCGGAGGGGAGTGTGCTCGGCCTGCTCGGGCCGAACGGCGCCGGGAAGACCACGGCAGTCCGGGTGCTGACCACTCTGATGAAACCGGACGCGGGCTCGGCCCGGGTGCTCGGCCACGACGTGGTGAAGGATGCCGACGCGGTCCGCTCGCTGGTCGGCCTGTCCGGTCAGTACGCCGCGGTCGACGAGCTGCTCACCGGCCGGGAGAACCTGTGGATGTTCGGCCGGCTGTACCGGCTGAGCAGTCAGCAGGCGAAACAACGGGCCGAAGAGCTGCTGGCGACGTTCGATCTGACCGACGCCGCCGACCGGATCCTGAAGACCTACTCGGGCGGCATGCGCCGGCGTCTCGACCTGGCCGGTTCGCTGATCGCCCACCCGCGGGTGCTGTTCCTCGACGAGCCGACGACGGGTCTCGATCCGCGCTCGCGCCTCGACCTGTGGAAGATCATCCGCGACCGGGTCAGTGAAGGCGTGACCATCCTGCTGACGACGCAGTACCTGGAGGAGGCCGACGAGCTCGCCGACAGCATCGTCGTGGTCGACCACGGCACGGTGATCGCCCGCGGTACGGCGGACGAGCTCAAGGCGAAGGTCGGTGGCGAGCGGATCGAGGTCATCGTCCACGACTCGGACGAGACGCACCGGGCGCTGGAGCTGCTCACGGACGCGCTCGGCATCGCCGACCCGGACACCACCACCCTCGAGGAGCACAGTCGCCGGATCACCGTGCCGGCGCCGGGCGGCTCGGGTGCGCTGGTCGACGTGATCCGGACCTTGGACACCGCCGGGATCAAGATCGCCGATGTCGGACTGCGGCGACCGACGCTGGATGACGTGTTCCTCACCCTGACCGGGCATGAGGCCGAGCAGAAGGAGTCGTTGTGAGTATCGAGCTGCCGGCTCGGGTGAACCCGTTGGGCCGGGCACTGACCGATGCGGGAGTGCTGGCTTGGCGGAGTCTGAAGCGGATCCCGCGGACGCCGGACATGGTGATCTACGCGACCATCCAGCCGATCATGTTCGTGCTGCTGTTCGCCTACGTCTTCGGCAACGCGATCCCGATCCCGGGCTTTCCGGGGCCGCGGGCGTACCGGGAGTTCCTGATGGCCGGGATCTTCGCCCAGACGATGGCGTTCGCGGTCGCGTCGTCGAGCGTCGGGCTGGCCGACGACATGTCGAAGGGACTCATCGACCGGTTCCGGTCGTTGCCGATGGCAAGGTCCGGGGTGATCGCCGGCCGGGTCGTCGGTGACCTGGTGTTCAACGCTTTCGTGATGGTGGTCATGGTGATCTGCGGGTTGATCGTCGGGTGGCGCTGGCACCACGGCTTCGGCCAGGCGCTGGCGGCGTTCGGGATCCTGCTGTTGTTCGCGTTCGCGATGCTGTGGGTCGGCGCACTGATCGGCCTCTCCGTCGGAGGTCCCGAGGTGGCGGCGTCGGCCGGTCTCATCTGGCTGTTCCCGCTGACCTTCCTCTCGAACGCCTTCGTTCCGGTGCCGCAGTTGCCCAGCGGTTTGCAACCGATCGCCGTGTGGAACCCGATCTCCTCCATCGTCGCCGCTTGCCGTCACCTCTTCGGCAACCCGTCCCCCTTCCCCAACCCCGACAGCTTCCCCGCCCGGCACCCGGTCTGGCTCTCCCTGATCTGGTGCTCCGTGATCATCGCCGTCTTCGCGCCGCTGGCCGTCCGCAAGTACCGGAGCGCCACTGGGCATTGACAATACTTATACGGCGTGCAAATAATCCGAACTGTGTTAAAGAAACCGGCGGCGAACTGGCGTGAGGCGCGGCGGGAGAGCGCCCGGGCCAACGTGCTGGCGGCCGCGTGGGAGCTGGTGGGCGAGGACGGGCTGGGGGCCCTGTCCTTGCGCGAGCTCGCGCGCCGGGCGGGCATCACGACGCCGACCCTGTACGCGTACTTCGAGTCCAAGAACGCGATCCTGGACGCGATGTTCGCCCAGGCGTCTCAGGCATTCGTCGACCTGAAGGCCTCGCTGCCGGCGACCGACGACCCACAAGAGGATCTGCTGACCGAGGCGCAGGCGTTCGTCGCGTTCTGCGTGTCCGACGTACCCCGGTATCAGCTGCTCTTCCAGCACTCGGTGCCCGGCTTCACGCCGTCGGCCGAGTCCTATGAGCTCGCGATCGGTGCCCTGGAGGTCACCCGCGAGCTCCTCGCACGCAACGGCGTGCACGATCCGCGGCACCTCGACATCTGGACCGCCATCACCGTCGGCCTGGTCGGCCAGCAGATCTCCAACGACCCGGGCGGCGACCGGTGGAGCGGGCTCGTCGAGGACGTCACCCGGATGTTCCTCGCTCAGTTCGGTAGCGGGGGAGCCACGTAACCAAGGGGGAACCACTCATGACCACTGTCGCTCAGCCACAACTCCATCACCTGGCCCTGACCGTGACCGACCTCGAGTCGAGCGTCCAGTGGTACGGCGAAGTGTTCGGCCTCCACCCCGTCATGGACGTGCCGCATCAAGGTGGTGTCGGCCGTATCCTCGCCGACGCCGACCATCAGCTGATGATCGCCCTGCACCGCCACGACGCCAACGACGGCGGCCTCTGCAAGGAGACCACCACCGGCCTCGACCACGCCGGCTTCACGGTCGGCAGCCGCGCCGATCTCGAGCAGTGGCAGGACCACCTGGAGGCGCACGGCGTTGTTCGTGCCGACACCGCCGACAAGCCGCTCACGCAGTCCCCGATCGCCGACGAGCCCTATGCCTCGGTCCTCGTCTTCCGCGACCAGGACAACATCCAGCTGGAGCTCTTCGCGCCGGTTACGCAGTAGGCGAAAAGCAAGCGCCCCGGTGGTTGTCCACCGGGGCGCCGAAGCTGGGTGGTGGGTCAGCCGGTGAAGGGTTCCGCGCCGACGATCTCGACGGTCACGTCCTTGCCGTTGGGGGCCTCGTAGGTGGCCTTGTCGCCCTTCTTCTTGCCGAGGATCGCCGAGCCGAGCGGGGACTGCGGCGAGTACACGTCGATGTCGACCGACGCGTCGAGGGCGAGCAGTTCGCGGGAGCCGAGCAGGAACGTCTCGACGTCGTCGTCACCGGCGAACTTGATCGACACCTTCATCCCGGGCTCGACCTTGCCGCCCTTCTTCGGGGTCTCGCCGACCCGCGCGCGCCGCAGCATGTCCTCCAGCTGCCGGATCCGCGCCTCGATCTTGCCCTGCTCGTCCTTGGCGGCGTGGTAGCCACCGTTCTCCTTGAGGTCGCCCTCGTCCCTGGCCTCGCTGATCCGCTGGGTGATCTCGGCACGGGCGGGGCCCTTGAGGTGCTCGAGCTCGGACTTCAGCTGGTCGTAACCGTCCTGCGTCAGCCAGACAACGCTGTCCTCTTCGATCCGCTGCGTCACGGGCTGCTCCTTGTGTCGGTGGGATGGGGCAGAAAAGCTCTTGGCCGCCGTCGTCGACGGCGACCAATCCACTGAGCGTAGCAAGTTACGGCGGAGAACCCCACAGTTCTTTGAACGCTCAAACGCTGGGATACCGCTTATCCGGTGCTTTTTCCCACATCTCGCACCCTTCATCGGCAATCAGTTGCCATCGCACCGTCCAATATGCCTCCGACCAGCAGGTTTCCGGGTACGGTACTTGCCCGCGAGCGACCCCGGGATTCCGTTGTCAGCCGGATTTTCGTACCGATCGGGGCAGTAATTCAGTGCGGGTGATGCGAGTCGGCGGTGGTGCAGCCGATGAGCACGACGGACGTCGCGGAGCGTTGCGTTGTGAGAGTGGTGGGGAGGGTCTGGTGGCGGGGGGAGTCGGCCGGGACGGTGAGGGTGAGCTCGCCGACGATGGAGAAGTCGGCGGCCTTGGCCTGCAGGCGGCAGCTCGCCTCGACGGACTTGGTGCGATCGACCTGGATGGTCGCCTTCGCGCTCGTCGCCGACGTCACCTCGAACCCCAGCAGGCGCGACGTCACCTGCGGATTCGACCCGATGATCGCCGCCCAGGCCAGCCACGCCAGCCCGGCCAGCGCCACCACACCCACGACGCCGATGATCAACGGCCGCCGAGACCTCCTGTCCCGCCCGTACCGGGCGTCGAGGTCTGTCGTCGGGGTGGTGGGAGATGGCTCGGTCAAGGTGGGTCCAGGGGGTCGGTGTGGGATTGGGGTGGGGTTGGAGGACCATTGTGTCTTGTGAGCGGAGATCTTCGGTTGTTGCATGTGCACGCCCATCCGGATGACGAGTCGAGTAAGGGAGCCGCTTCGACGGCTCGGTACGTGGCCGAAGGTGTCGAGGTCATGGTCGCCACGTGTACCGGTGGGGAGCGCGGGTCGATCCTGAATCCGAAGATGGATCGCCCGGAAGTGCTGGCGAACATCACCGAGATCCGCCGGCGGGAGATGGACTCGGCCCGGGAGATCCTCGGGATCCGGCAGGAGTGGCTCGGCTGGGTCGACTCGGGGTTCCCCGAGGGTGACCCGCTGCCACCGCTGCCGGAGGGCTGCTTCGGTGCGCTCAAGGCCGAGGACGCCGCCGCCCCGCTGGTGAAGCTCATCCGCGAGTTCCGTCCGCAGGTCGTCACGACGTACGACGAGAACGGCGGCTACCCGCACCCGGACCACGTCATGTGCCACACGATCACCGTGGCCGCGTTCGAGGCGGCCGGCGACAAGGACGCCTACCCCGAGCTCGGCGAGCCGTGGCAGCCGCTCAAGCTCTACTACCACCACACCTTCCACTACGAGCGGATGAAGGCGCTGCACGACGGGATGATCGCCCGCGGCCTGGAGTCGCCGTACGCCGAACGCCTGCAGGACTGGAAGCCGGACCCGGAGAACGAGCGCCGGATCACCACCCGGGTCGAGTGCGCCGAGTACTTCGCGGTCCGGGACAAGGCGCTGCTCGCCCACGCGACCCAGATCGACCCCGACGGCGCGTGGTTCGCCGTACCGCTGGAAGTGCACCAGGCGGCCTGGCCGACCGAGGACTACGAGCTCGCTCGGAGTCTGATCGAGTCGGAGCTGCCTGAGAATGATCTGTTCGCGGGGCTCCGCTGACGGCGGGCGAAGACAGTGAGAGACTGGTGGCGTGACAGCGACGACCTCCCTTCTGACGGCCGAGATCGACCCGAACTCGGTGCGCCCCGGCTGGGTCGCGCTGCTGATCGTGCTCGCTCTCGGTGCCGCCACGGTGCTGCTGTGGCGCAACATGGGCAAGCAGTTGAAGAAGATCGACTTCGACGGCGAGAACGACAGTGCGGACGGCCCAGCACCGTCCGGCGGCCCAGCGAGCACGGACAGCTCAGCGGCCCCGGCTGGCGATGCCGGGCCGACGGATACGAAGGCGACCCCGACGCCGACGCAGAGTGATTCCAAGGAACACTCTCAGCAGTAATGCAGGCCTGATTCCTGGCAGCTTGGCGACACGCTGATCACGAGATGGTGTCGGGCTGGGCTGCCCACCTCCGGCTGACCCTATAGTGAGCCGGGTGCTGAATGGTGCCGAGAGCGGGTCCGCTCTGTGACCGCAACCCGCTCCGCCCGGCATCGCATGCCCGGACGCCTGGTCGCGGGTGGTATGGGTGCGATCCTCATCGCCACGATTGCGCTGGTCTTTGCCCTGTTCGCGGCCGACAGCGAGCCGCGCGACATCGGGGGGATCGGCGGCCCGAGCCTGTTCGTCTCATGGCTACTGCCGTTCTTCCGGCTGATCGCCACACTTGCGACGGTCGGCTGCGCGGGCGCCCTGCTCGCCGCGGTCGTGCTGCTCCGGATCGAAGGCGGTCCGCTCGGCGTCCAAGGCCGCCGGGCCGTCCGGGATGCCAGTAACTCGGCCGTCATCTGGGCGGTCTGCGCCTTCGCCGGTGCGATCGTGACCGCGGCGATCCTGCTCGACACCCCGGTGGAGTTGCTCCGCTTCCGCCTCGACGACGCCCTCGGCGTCCCCGAGGTGAAGTCCTTGCTGATCACCGGCATCCTGGTACTCGCGCTCGCCGTCGGGATCCGCCGGGTGCAGACCTCGTCCGCCGCCGGTCTCGGCGTCCTGGTCGCCATCGCGGCACTCGTCCCGACCGCGGTCACGGCGTACCCACGCAACGAGTCGTACGTCGTCATCGCCGGCGCGGCCCTGGTGGTGCACGTCATCGCCGCGACCACCTGGATCGGCGGCCTCGCGGGCCTGGTCCGCTACGGCCGGGCCAGTCGTACCGGGTTGCCGATCGTGCTCGAGCGCTACCACCAGGTCGCGCTGATCTCGTCGATCGCCGTCCTCCTGAGCGGCCTGCTCAGCGCGGCCGGCCGACTGGCCGCGGCCGGCGGCGGCTGGGGCACGATCCCGGACGTCCTCACTTCGGACTCCTACGGCGCTCTCCTGATCGCCAAGGTCGCCGTCTTCTTCGTCCTCCTCATACTCGCCTGGCTCCACCGCCGCCGAGCCATCGGCGACCTCCTCGACGGCGGCCGCCCCTTCTGGCAGATAGTCGGCACCGAACTCTTCATCATGGCCCTGGCCCTAGGCCTCTCGGTAGCCCTGTCACAGACCGCCTGACCACGGCGCCGTTCGGAGGTCGGTCGTCGTACGGCGCTCTCGGTCGGCGGGGCGTTCTTCGGCGGCTTGGCCCACGGCGATCATGGAGATGATGTGCCAGCCGGGGCCGGGGGCCAGGTCGGTGGTGAGGGCGTCGAGGTCGAAGGCTCGGAACTGGCGGCAGGCTAAGCCCATCGCGTGTGCCTGCAGGGTCAGGTGGGCGACCGACTGGCCCAGGTCGTAGTCGGCGAAGTCCGAGTAGGCCCAGTCGGTGTCCTCGATGTAGCGATGCGCCATCGTCACGACGAGGAGTGCGGCGCTGGGTGCCCACCGGCCGGAGCTGGCTGCCAGGTGCTGGACGAGCCGCTTGTGGTCCGGCTCGTCGCGGCGCGCGGTGAAGTACGCCCAGGGCTGGGAGTTGCCGGCCGACGGCGCCCAGCGCGCGGCCTCCAGCAGGAGATCCACGTCGTCGTCCGTGAGCGTCCGCTGGGGATCGAAGCGCAGCGGGCTGAAGCGGGTGGCGAGTAGCGGATGTACGGGCATGCCTGGTTCAAGCGTCGTCCGGCCAGGTCCATTCCTTCCCGGCGGACCGCATACGGTGGGGGAATGGCGTCCGTCAACGAGCTCGGCCGAAGCACCAGCCCGTACCTGCGGCAGCACGCGGAGAACCCGGTGGCCTGGCGGGAGTGGTCCGAACGGGCCTTCGCGGAGGCACGCGAGCGCGACGTGCCGGTGTTCCTGTCGGTCGGGTACTCGGCCTGTCACTGGTGTCACGTGATGGCACATGAGTCATTCGAAGACGCGGAGACCGCCGCTTATCTGAACGAGCACTTCGTGAGTATCAAGGTGGATCGGGAGGAGCGGCCGGACGTCGACGCGATCTACATGTCCGCGACGGTGGCGATGGTCGGGCAGGGCGGCTGGCCGATGTCGGTGTTCCTGACGCCGGACGCGGAGCCGTTCTTCTGCGGGACGTACTTCCCGAAGGACCCGCGTGGCGGGATGGCATCGTTCCGGCAGGTGCTCGAGTCACTCGTCGACGCGTGGCAGACCAAGCGCGACCAGATCGACGCGATCGGGCGCCGGGTGGTCGAGCAGCTGGGTGCCCGGCAGGCATCGGCCCAGGTCGAGATCGACACCGCGAAAGCGGCTCAACTCCTCAAGGCCGACTTCGATCCGGTGGACGCCGGCTTCGGGCAGGCGCCGAAGTTCCCGCCGTCGATGGTGCTCGACTTCCTGCTCCGCCACCACCGGCGGACCGGGTCCGACGATGCGCTCGCGATGGTCGCGAAGACCTGCGAGCGAATGGCCCGCGGTGGCATGTACGACCAGCTCGCCGGCGGTTTCGCGCGGTACTCGGTCGACGACCGATGGGTCGTGCCGCACTTCGAGAAGATGCTCTACGACAACGCCCTCCTGCTCGACGTCTACACGCAGTGGTGGACGGTCAGCGCCGACCCGCTCGCCCAGCGCATCGCCCAGGAGACCGCCGAGTTCCTCCTGACGGAACTGCGAACGAAGGAAGGCGGTTTCGCCTCCGCCCTCGACGCCGACACCGAGGGGGAGGAGGGCAAGTACTACGTCTGGACGCCGCAGCAACTCCACGAAGTCCTCGACACCGAGGACGCGACCTGGGTCATCGACCTCTGTGACGTCACCGGCACCTTCGAACAAGGATCCTCGGTCCTCCAGCTCCGCAAGGATCCCGACGACGCCGACCGCTGGCAGCGCATCCGGGCAATCCTCGCGGATGCCCGCAGCGACCGCACCTACCCCGGTCGCGACGACAAAGTGGTTGCCGCCTGGAACGGTCTCGCCATCACCGCCCTGACCCGGGCCGGCATCGTCTTCGCCAAGCCCGAGTACGTCGAAGCCGCCGCGAACGCGGCCGGATTGGTCCGGGACGTACATCTCGACCACGAGACCGGTCGCCTCCACCGCACGTCCCGCGATGGCGTCCGTGGCACGGCTCACGGTGTCCTCGAGGACTACACGGCGTACGCCCAGGGCTGTCTGACGCTTTTGGGTGCCACCGGCAACATCGAGTGGTTCGAGACGGCTGAGGCGCTGCTCAACCGGACACTGGAGCAGTTTGTTGCTGATGGCTCCTACTTCGACACGGCCGCCGACGCGGAGGAACTGGTCTGGCGCCCGCAGGACCCGACCGACAACGCCAGCCCGGCCGGTGTGAGCCTGGCCGCCGAGGCGTTCACGACGCTGGCGAGCCTGACCGGATCGGTCCGCTACGAGACCGCCGCCGAGCAGGCGCTGCAGGCCTCGGCCACCATCGCCGCCCGCGCGCCGAGGTTCGCCGGCCGCGCTCTGGCCGTCGCCGAGACGATCGCCGCCGGCCCGCTCGAGATCGCCATCGTCGGCGAATCCCCGCAGTTGCGAAGGACCGCGCTGACCGCCGCACCCTGGGGTACGGCGATCGTTGCCGGAGCCCCCGGTCTCGCCGTACCGCTGATGGAGGGCCGCGACCTCGTCCGGCAGCAGCCGGCGGCGTACGTATGTCAGAAGTTCACCTGCCGGCTGCCGATCGTGTTGCCGGAAGACCTTCGACGGGAACTGAATCCGGCCGGCTGACATCGTCGGCGGTGCGGGTTTTCCCTGTCGTTTCGGCCAAATCCCTTGACTCCGGCCGCGTTCGCGACCAGAGTCCTCCCTCAGTCGGATGTAACAGAACTCGCACGTCCTGATACGTAGTGTCACAAATGAGGCAGTGGCACTGCTGCGTCAGTGCATCCGGCGTCCCCAACTGAATTCGGTCGCTGCGCCCAAACAGCGACCACACCGTGAGGAGATGTTGTCTTGAAACGACTGACATCAGCAGGGGCGGTGGCCATCGTCGCGGCAGCGGGTCTTGCCGGGGCGTTCACCGGCTCACCCGCGGGTGCCGCGAACCGAGCGGCTCCGCTTCCGGCATCCGGCTTCAACCAGCCGGCCGCCGTCCAGGCCGAACAGGCGCTGACCGCGCAGACGGCCGCCGCGCTCGGATTGTCCGGTGGTGAAGAACTCAAGGTCCGCGACGTGGTCAAGGATGCGGACGGCACCGAGTACGTCCGCTACGACCGCACCTACAACGGCCTGAAGGTCGTGGGTGGCGACCTGATCGTCAAGCGCACCGGCCAGGCGGTCGGGCAGGTCACCTACAACCGCGGCGCCAAGTCCGTGGGGGTCGCGACCAAGCCGACTCTGTCCCAGTCGGCCGCGCTCACCAAGGCCGCGAAGTCGGCCAAGTTCAAGGCCACCGGCAACAAGGGCACGCTGGTCGTCTTCGTGACGCCGAGCAAGCCCGTGCTGGCCTACGAGGTCGTCACAACCGGTGTGAAGGCGGACCAGACCCCGTCCGTGCTGCACTCGTTCATCGACGCCAAGACCGGCGCCCTGCTGGACCAGGACGACGAGGTCAAGACCGGTACCGGCAACTCGATGTACTCCGGCACCGTCAGCATCGGTACATCGGGCAGCTACAGCCTGACCGACCCGAGCCGCGGTGGGAACTTCACCACCGACCTCAACGGTGCGACCTCCGGCAACGGCACCACGTTCACCGACCCCGACGACACCTGGGGCAACGGCGCCACGTCGAACCGCCAGACCGCCGGTGTGGACGCGCACTACGGCGCCCAGCTGACCTGGGACTACTACAAGAACGTCCACGGCCGGAACGGCATCTTCAACAACGGCCAGGGCGCGCGGTCGCGGGTGCACTACGGCAACGCGTACGTGAACGCGTTCTGGGACGGTACCCAGATGACGTACGGCGACGGCTCGGGCAACGCCCGTCCGCTGACCGCGATCGATGTCGCCGGCCACGAGATGAGCCACGGTGTCACCGAGGCGACCGCCAACCTGAACTACTCCGGTGACGCGGGCGGCCTGAACGAGGCCACCTCCGACATCTTCGGTACCGCGGTGGAGTTCTCCGCCAACAACTCGTCCGACCCGGGTGACTACCTGATCGGCGAGAAGATCAACATCAACGGCAACGGCACCCCGCTGCGCTACATGGACAAGCCGTCGAAGGACGGGGCCAGCGTGGACTGCTGGTCGACCAGCACCGGTGGGCTCGACCCGCACTACTCCTCCGGCCCGCTGAACCACTGGTTCTACCTGGCCTCCGAGGGCACCGGCAGCAAGGTCATCGGCGGCGTGACGCACAGCAGCACAGCCTGCAACGGCGCCACCATCACCGGTGTCGGCCGCGACGTGGCCGCCAAGGTCTGGTACCGCACGCTGAGCACCAAGCTGGGCTCGGGCAGCACCTACAAGGACGCCCGTGAGGGTGCGATCAACTCCGCGAAGGAGCTGTACGGCGCCGACTCCACGCAGTGCAAGGGCATCGAGGCGGCGTTCAGCGGCATCTCGGTCCCGGCCGGTGCGGCCGCCTGCAGTGGCGGTGGCGACCCGGAGCCGCCGACCGGCGACAACCTGCTGCTGAACCCGGGCTTCGAGTCCGGCGCGGTGAACTGGACCGGCACCTCGGGCCCGATCACCAACAACACCGGCCGCCCGGCGCGGACCGGTAGCTGGAAGCTGTGGCTGCAGGGCAACGGTCGCGCCACCACCGAGAACGTCGGCCAGTCGGTCGCGATCCCGGCCTCGGCGACCTCGGCCTCGCTCTCGTTCTGGATCCGGATCGACACTGCCGAGACCACGACTTCCACGGTCTACGACACGGCGAAGGTCCAGATCGTCGACGGGTCGACGACGACCACGCTCGCGACGTACTCCAACCTGAACAAGAGCACGTCGTACGTCCAGAAGACCCTGAACGTCACGGCGTACAAGGGCAAGACCGTCACGGTGAAGTTCGTCGGCCAGGAGGACTCCTCCCTGCAGACCAGCTTCGTCATCGACGACACGTCGCTCACCGCGAGCTGATGCGGTAACTCGTCCGGGGCGTGCGGGGCACTCCGCCCATCAGGCCCGCACGCCCCGGATTCTCTTCTTTGCTTGAGGCCAAAGGAGATCCGCCCATGCACAACTCCCTCGTCTCCGGACTCGGCGCCGTTCTGGTCGCCGGCGTGTTGCTTGCCCCCAGCAACAGTGCTACCGCCGCCCCGGTCGAGTCCCCGGACATCTCCGTCACCAACACCAAGGCCCACCTCGACCAGTTGCAGTCCATCGCGACGGCCAATGGTGGCAACCGCTACACCGGCCGGACCGGCTACAAGGCGTCGGCCGACTACGTGAAGGCCAAGCTCGACGCAGCGGGGTACACCACCACCTTGCAGTCGTTCAGCACCTCGGCGGGTACGTCGTACAACGTGATCGCGGAGTGGCCGCACGGCGACGCGAACCACGTGGTGATGACCGGCTCACACCTGGACAGCGTCAGCGCCGGTCCGGGGATCAACGACAACGGCTCAGGCAGCGCCGGCGTACTAGAAACCGCCCTCGCTTACGCTGCCGGCGGCCAGACCCCCAGGAACCGATTGAGGTTCGGGTTCTGGGGTGCCGAGGAGCTCGGTCTGCTCGGCTCGAAGTACTACGTCAACAACCTGCCCGCGGCCGAGCGGGACAAGATCGAGCTGTACCTGAACTTCGACATGATCGCGTCACCGAACCCCGGCTACTTCGTGTACGACGACAACCCGGCCGGCGACGGTGCGCGCGACGATCTGGCCTCCTACTTCACGAGCAAGAGCGTCCAGACCGAGTTCATCGACGTCCAGGGCCGCTCCGACCACGCGGCGTTCCGGTCGCTCGGCATCCCGACCGCCGGGACGTTCTCCGGTGCGGAGGAGACGAAATCCTCCGCCCAGGCAACGAAGTGGGGAGGTACGGCGGGTCAGGCGTTCGACCCTTGTTACCACCGGTCCTGCGACACCATCAGCAACCTGGACCTGACCTCGCTGGACCGCCAGATCGATGCCATCGGCCACATGATGTGGAACTACGCCCAGAAGGACTACACCGGCGGCCCCCCGCCATCCGGTGACAACCTCCTGCAGAACCCGGGCTTCGAATCCGGTACGGTGAACTGGACCGGAACCACCGGCGTGATCACGAACAGCACGTCCCGGCCGGCCCACGGTGGTTCGTACAAGGCGTGGTTGCAGGGCAACGGCCGGAGCAGCACCGAGAGCCTCGGGCAGTCGGTGGCGATCCCGGCCACGGCAACGGCGGCTTCGCTGTCGCTGTGGATCCGGATCGACACTGCCGAGACCACCTCGTCGACGGTGTACGACACGGTGAAGGTGCAAGTCGTCGACGGCTCGACCACCACGACGCTGGCGACGTACTCGAACCTGAACAAGACCACGTCGTACGTGCAGA
Source organism: Kribbella sp. NPDC020701 (assembly GCF_055562215.1). Lineage (NCBI taxonomy): Bacteria > Bacillati > Actinomycetota > Actinomycetes > Propionibacteriales > Kribbellaceae > Kribbella > Kribbella sp. NPDC020701. Next base: position 51,973 of record NZ_JBVHFT010000005.1, read on the forward strand.
AGACGCTGAACGTCCTGGCCTACAAGGGGAAAACCGTCACCGTGCGGTTCCTCGGCCAGGAGGACTCGTCCCTGCAGACCAGCTTCGTCATCGACGATGTCGCGGTGACCACGAGCTAGATCTGCTTGCAGAGCTTGCCTGGTGGGATGGCGGCTTCGGTGAGCAGCTTGCTCACCGGGGCCGCCAGTACCTTGACCTTGGGATCCTCCAGCCGGGCCGTCTTCCCGTTCGCCGAGACCGCGAGGATCATGTCGTCGGGGTGTTTGACGGTCGCCTTGGTGGCGACCAGGCTCGCCCAGTCGACCTGCTGAGCGGCCGTGGTAATGGTCGCCAGCAGGCTCGGGTCGAGCTTGCAGCGGATCGTCTCCTTGCCGCGCGAGCTCACCGTGGCGACGCCGTCGGGAGTGATCAGCACCTGGTCGTCGAAGCCGGCGAACCCGCCGGTCCGGCTGACCGTCAGGGGCAACCCGGCGCCGACCGGAGTCGACTGGGTCACCGTCGGCACAGTGCTCGGGGGTGAGGACGGCGGGGGGTTGCCGGTCCCACCGCCGGACTCGTTACCGCACCCGCTCAGCACGAGTCCGGCGACCGCTGCGACCACTGCGTATCTGCTCAGGTTCCTCACGCATCATGGATACCCGTAAGCACCCCATTCGTTGCAGTTGTGACAGTACTGAGATGTGATCGTCAGACCACCGGCGACACCAGATCGATCAGAGCACGCGTGAGCAGGACGCGATCCTCGAACAGCGCCAGCGTGGCGCCATCCGTCATCTTGGTGATCTGCTCGAGCGGCAGCGCGGTGAAGGTCGCACGGGCACACAGTGAGCCGAGGTAGCCGTAGAGCACCTGCTCCTCGGTCACCTCCATCCCCTCCTCGGCGAGACCCTTCACGAACGCCTTCACGATCACGTGGTGCACGCTCCGCAGCGCCTCGGGCGCCAGCTCACCGGCGTGCGCGAGCCCGACAAGCAACTGCCCCAGGTCGAACCCGACCGCCTGCGGGCAGTCGAACCCCCAGTCGATCACCACGAACTCGTCAGGCTTGTCCCGCGGGACCAGGAGATTCTGCGGACTCGCATCCCCGTGCTGGTAGCACTGCGGCAGCGTGTCCAGCGCGTCCAGTACGGCGGGCAACCGCTCGGCCAGGTCGAGCAGATCGTCCCGCAGCCGGTGGTCTCCGACATTGCAGACCGCCGCCGCGAGCAGCGGATGCCGCCAGGTCTCCGGGTCGGCTATGGCTGGGATAGCGCCCTGCTGCACGCGGCCGCCGGTGTAGTACCGCAGGCCGATGCCTGGGGTGGTGATGTCGCCGCGGGGGAGCAAGGGCTCGACCAGATGGGGCTGACGCCGGGCGGAGAGCCGGCCGAGCAGGTACGCCGCCCGTTCGAACCGCTCCATCGGCCACGGACCGGGCTCCTGGACGACGTTCTCCATCCACAGGGTGCCTCGATCGTCCTCGTACACGTCGATCCGGTACGCCTTGGCCAGTCGCATGCCGTCGGGGAGCAGCTCGGCGATCCCACTGCGGTGGACCGCGATCTCGAGCTGCCACGGCAGGTTCTGGATGAATGCGGCCCGGAACTGCTCGGGCACCATGTCGAGGAACGGCCAGTGCCGCACCGACTGCAGCTTCTTCACGAAACACGACCAGTCGACCGTGTCGCCGGTCGCGGTGGTCACCGTACCGAAGAGCCGGAGCAGTGCCTCGGTGCTCGGCGTACCGATCGGGTAGTCGACCGGCTCGACCCGTACGTCGCCAGGGGTGGCGGCCGGGTCGCCGGTGATGGTCCGGACCAGTTCGGTGAAATCGTCGTGGGTCAGGGCATCTCGGCCCAGCGGTTCGAGTGCGGTGATCATGCGTTCCCCCCAAAATGCGTCTGGCTGCCCATCGTGCGCCCGGATCTTCTGCCAGTCTTCAGAGCTGGCACGGAAAGAAGTAAAGCAGCCTTACTATCTGGATAGTAAAGTTGCCTTATGACTTCCGTCAACGACCTTTCGGGCACACTGGCCGGCCCGTGGCCCGAGCACATCGCCGGGTTGCTCGGGCAGGCGCTGCGGCGGCTCCGGGAGGAGATCCTGGACGGGTCGGACGAGGACTTCCCGGGCCTGCGGGTCTCGCACTACCGGTTGCTCGAGCTGATTCCGCCCGAAGGGGCACGGATCACCGATCTGGCCGAGGTTGCGACGATGACGAAACAGAGCCTCGGCCAGCACGTGGACTACCTGCAGAAGCTCGGGTACACCGAGTCCGACCGGCTGCGCGGCGACCGCCGGGTCCGGCTGGTACGGCGTACCGAGCGTGGGGAGGACGCGGTCGCGTACAGCCGGGCCGCGATCGAACGCGTCGAAGCGCTCTGGGCCGAACAACTGGGCCCAGAGCGCTTCGAAGCACTCAGAGAGATCCTGCGGGTGATCGGCGGTTAGCCGGCCCGGTACGTCGCGATGCTGACGGCGATGTAGTGGCAGATGAACGCGGCCACCGTGAACGCGTGGAAGATCTCGTGGAAGCCGAACCAGCGGGGTGACGGGTTCGGCCGCTTGGTGCCGTAGACGACCGCGCCGATCGAATACAGCCCGCCGCCGATCGCGATCAGCGTGACCACCGCGACGCCGCCCTGGTGGTAGATGTCGCCCATCCAGAAGATCGCCACCCAGCCGAGCGCCAGGTAGATCGGGGTGTAGAGCCAGCGCGGCGCGTGCACCCAGAAGATCCGGAACAGGATGCCGGCCAGCGCCCCGCCCCAGACCAGGCTGAGCATCAGCACCCGGTCCTGGCCGTGCAGCAGCACCATCCCGAGCGGGGTGTAGGTGCCCGCGATCAGCAGGAAGATGTTGCTGTGGTCGAGCCGGCGCAGGATCGCCTCGCCGGTCGGGCCCCAGTAGAACCGGTGGTACAGCGCGGAGATGCCGAACAGCAGCATCGAACCGGCGGTGTAGACCGCTGCCGCCCAGCGGGCGTTCGCGTGCGGCGCCAGGCAGATCAGCACGATGCCGGCGGCGGTGGCGAACGGGAAAGTGCCGGCGTGCAGCCAGCCGCGGAGCTTCGGCTTGAGCGGCCCGAGCCGGCCGGACAGCCGGTGACCGAGTTCCTGGGGCTGGGCGCTGGTAGCGGTCATCGCCGTCCTTTCGAGGAGTGCCGGGCGGTTCAGTACCTACGCAACCGTAACCTACGCAAGCGTAGGTTCAATGGTCCATAAGAAGGAAATGTAGGCGAGATCACCGATCGGCACACCGCCGCCCGCGTGTCCGACGCACGAACTCCGGCGAAAGTTCGAACTTCCTGACAGGTTCCTCCGACCTGTTCTGTGCCCTCTCATTCCGGGTTGAATCTGGGCTAGCCTCGTGACCGAGAGCATTCGAGGAGACCACCTGCCCATGCGGACACCTGGCAAGCAGAAGCTGCGCGACGCGGTGTACGGCCTGTACGAGCGCCGGCTGCGGCGATCCCTGGCACCCGACCGGATCCCGCGGCACATCGGCGTCATCATCGACGGCAACCGGCGCTGGGCCCGGGCGGTCGGCGACCCGGTGTCGCGCGGTCACGAGGCCGGGGCGAACAAGATCGTCGAGTTCCTCGACTGGTGCGACGACGTCGGCGTCAAGGTCGTCACGGTCTGGATGCTGTCCACCGACAACCTGACCCGGCCGGCCGACGAGCTGGAGCCGCTGCTGCGGATCATCGAGCAGACGGTCGAGGAACTGACCTCGATCGGCCGCTGGCGGATCCACCCGGTCGGCGCGCTCGACCTGTTGCCCGGCGCCACCGCCGAGGTGCTGAAGGGCGCCGAGGCGACCACCCAGGGCGTCGAGGGGATGCTCGTCAACGTCGCTGTCGGGTACGGCGGCCGCCGCGAGCTGGCCGACGCGGTCCGCTCGCTGCTGCTCGAGGAAGCCGCGAAGGGCAGCTCGATCGAAGAGGTGGCCGAGCACGTCGACGTCGAGCACATCGCCCAGCACCTCTACACGAAGGGGCAGCCCGATCCGGACCTGGTCATCCGGACGTCGGGTGAGCAGCGCATGGGCGGCTTCCTGCTGTGGCAGAGCGCGCTGAGCGAGTTCTACTTCTGCGAAGCCCTCTGGCCGGACTTCCGCCACGTCGACTTCCTCCGCGCCGTCCGGAGCTATGCCCAACGAGAGCGCCGCTTCGGGACGTGACCCCGCGTCCACACCGGGCGCACGCCGTACGGCGGCGCAGGTAGTAGGCGTACGTCGCGGCACCGAGAGCGATGCCCCAGACGACCCAGAGCATGCCGGGCGCGTTGATGGCCCAGTTGTCGCCCGTGAGCGGGAGCTGACTGTTCATCAGCCCGGCCGGGATCAGGACGACGGCGACCAGTGACGCCGGGATGATGGCGAGCAGCGGTGGAACTCGTTGGCCCGCCTTGAACCAGATCCAGCGCGGGTAGACCTCGCCCCAACGATGCACCAGGCCGTGGGTGAGGATGCCGCCGCCGATACCCATCACGGCCAGGCCGAGTCCCATCTCGAGCATCCCCGGTGTGTCCGCCATCATCCGGTGGAAGTCGTCGCTGATCCCGACCGGCCAGCCGAAGTACCAGGCGACTCGGCTGAACTCGTACGGAAGGTTCGCCACGACAGCCACGACGACCGCCACGCGTCCCCAGCGCAAGGCGGCGGCCGGTGTCGTCCAGACCTTCTCCGCGCCTTCTCCACGACCACAGGAGACGCAGGTGTCGCGGCTCCGCCGGTGGTACGCGATCGCGGTCGCGGCCCAGAGCAGGCCGCCGATGAACAGGATGATCAGGTTCACCCGGTGCCAGTACAGGATGTCGCCGACGCCGCCTTGCTCGCCCGGTATGCCGGTGAACGCGAAGACGACGATCGCCGGGGAGAGCGCGACGACCGCGATCAGTGTGTAGTCAGGGATCACGAGCGCCAGGCCGACCGCGAGTACGGCGGCGATCGTCTGCAGCACCCAACCGCGGGCTCGACGGCGTGTCATCACGATCGCGAGGACGGCGCCACCCAGGCCGAGCGCGGCCATGATCGGCGCGACCACGTGCACCGGCGACCCTTCCAGGATCGAGCCGGTCGCACGATCATCGGCCACCTTCGCGAAGGGGTAGGCCGCTCCGCCGAAGGCCCAGTACAGTCCCAGGGCGCCGTAGGCCAGGGACCACAATGACGTTGCGTATCCGGTCCACACCGGCCAGTTCTTCCGCATGACCCGAGGGTTTCGCGGCGGGCGTCGTACCGGATCACCCGCCGGGGGGAACGGCCTCCCTCGCGTGGGGGGAAGGTGTAACACGCCGTTAACCCCGTGGCCGGGCGTGTCGGGCTGCGCCGTTTGCGGGACCCTCCTACCCTGACTATGACGGTCGGAGGGGAAGCCGGCTGTCACGGGAGGCCCGATCAGTTTGAGAATCGTTCGCCAGCCGGTTGCCCCATGAGGGGCAGAACGGAGTGCCCGAGACCCTCGGTCTCACTGATTCCCGTCGTTGCCTTCGCGGAACGGCGGAGGGGATCTGCACCAGATTTCCGGCCCGACTCCCGGTCCAACACCTAACCACTGGTGGGCCGGGCGTGGTGCACGTCGCGGCCCGAGAGGACGTGCGACATGGCTGCCACCCACGCCAAGGCGTCAAGTACCTCATCCACACCGGCCCAGCGCACTTTCGTGCTGGACACCTCGGTGCTTCTCTCCGACCCGCACGCGATGCTGCGGTTCGACGAGCACGAGGTGGTCGTCCCGGTGGTCGTCGTCACCGAATTGGAGGGCAAACGGCATCACCCGGAACTCGGCTACTTCGCTCGCACCGCCTTGCGGCTGCTCGACGAGCTTCGGATCCTGCACGGACGTCTGGACGCGCCCCTGCCAGTGGGGGAGAAGGGTGGAACCCTCCGGGTCGAACTGAACCATACGGACCCGGAGTCCCTGCCGGCCGGTTTCCGGCTCGGCGACAACGACAGCCGCATCCTGGCCGTGGCCTGCAACTTCAAGGCCGAGGGCAAGGACGTCACGCTGGTCTCGAAGGACCTGCCGATGCGGGTCAAAGCCTCGGCGTGCGGCCTGCAGGCCGAGGAGTACCGGGCCGAGCTGACCCTGGAGTCCGGCTGGACCGGGATGGCCGAGCTCGAGGTCGAGACCCAGGCGATCGACGACCTGTACGAGAACGGCGTACTGGAGCTGCCGCAGGCCGGTGAGTTCCCGACCCACACCGGGCTGGTGCTGCTGTCCGATCGGGGCAGTGCGCTCGGCCGGGTGATGCCGGACAAGCGGATCCGGCTGGTCCGGGGCGACCGCGAGGCGTTCGGGATCCGCGGCCGCTCCGCGGAGCAGCGGGTCGCGCTCGACCTGCTGCTGGACCCCGACGTCGGGATCATCTCGCTCGGCGGCCGGGCCGGTACCGGTAAGTCCGCGCTCGCGCTCTGCGCCGGCCTGGAGTCGGTGATGGAACGGCGGCAGCACAAGAAGGTCGTCGTGTTCCGGCCGCTGTTCGCGGTCGGCGGCCAGGAGCTCGGGTACCTGCCGGGCAGCGAGTCCGAGAAGATGCAGCCGTGGGCGCAGGCCGTCTACGACACGCTCGGCGCGCTGACCAGCGGTGACGTGATCGACGAGGTGATGGACCGCGGCATGCTCGAGGTGCTGCCGCTGACCCACATCCGCGGCCGGTCGCTCCACGATGCGTTCGTGATCGTCGACGAGGCCCAGTCGCTCGAGCGCAATGTGCTCCTGACGGTGCTGTCCCGCGTCGGCGCGAACTCGCGGGTCGTGCTCACCCATGACGTGGCCCAGCGGGACAACCTGCGGGTCGGGCGGCATGACGGCGTGGTCGCGGTGGTCGAGCAGTTGAAGGGACACCCGCTGTTCGCCCACGTGACACTGACCCGGTCGGAGCGCTCGCCGATCGCGGCTTTGGTCACCGAGATGCTCGACGATCTGCAGTTGTGACCGGGGCGGTGGGGCGGGGAAGGTATTGGTAAGGAGTGTCTTTACTGTTGGGTAGTAACTTTCTGTAAAGCACTCGTAAGACTTCGGTACGACGGTGCGGTCGCCACGCAGGCGGCCGCACCGTTCGTTCGTGACCTGCTTGTGATCACGGTCCGTTTAGGCCAGAGTATGTTCTCGTTGCCAGCCGACGGGGGTCGGGTTTTCTCGGAAGGACAGATGAAAGCGAAGCGCTCCGTCGCGGCTCTCTCAGTGACTGGGATCGTCGTCGTCTCCGTTGTCGCCGGTATCGACCTCTTCAGCTCCCCCGGGAGCAGCAGTGCGTCGGAGCAGGTGTCCGGACGCGCCGAGATGGCAGTGCTGAACAGCGAGAAGGCCCACATCGCCAGCACCCCGTCGGCCACGCCGAAGACCGACGCTGAGCAGGCCCAGGAAGTCATCCGGCTGCGGAACCAGATCGAGGCCGTCGAGGCGGCCCGGAAGGCGATGCAGGACCAGGCCGCGATCAAGCGGGCCGCCAAGAACGCGGCACTGGCGCGGTACAAGGCGCTGCAGAAGACCGACGACAAGTCGCGCGAGGAGCGGGCCAGCCGCGACGCCGAGCGGAAGAAGATCGAGGGCACGCCCAAGGAGGTCGCGATGAACCTCCTGCCCGACCACGGCTGGGGCCCGGGTCAGTTCACCTGCCTCGAGAAGCTGTGGAACAAGGAGTCCCGCTGGAAGGTCAGCGCCGACAACCCGACCTCGTCGGCATACGGCATCCCGCAGGCCCTCCCGGGCAACCGGATGGCGGCCTACGGCTCCGACTGGCGCACCAACCCGGTCACCCAGATCAAGTGGGGCCTCGACTACATCGAGGACGCCTACGGCTCGCCCTGCTCCGCGTGGGCCCACTCCCAGGCCAAGGGCTGGTACTGAGTCTTTCCGTAGTGCTTCCGTGGTCGGCACGGATGTGACCGTGATTGCTGCTGCGGCAGGCTTCGAAGGGTAAGGACAACCTCTTCGAAGGAGCGCATCATGGCACTCGTCATCGCCGGGATCTCGATGTCGCTGGACGGTTACGTGACCGGACCGGACGTCACCCGGGAACAACAGCTCGGAGCCGGCGGCGACGTACTGCACCGCTGGCTGTGGGAGCCGACCGCGGAGGACGCGGCGCTCCTCGACGGCATGGCCGCGTCGGTCGGCTCGATCCTGATGGGGCGGCGCTCGTACGACCTGGCCGGGGGTGAGGGCGGCTGGGGCGACGGCGGCCCGGCCGGCAAAACACCGTGCTTCGTCCTCACGCACAACCCGCCGCGGCACGCGCCGGACGTGTTCACCTTCGTCACCGACGGCATCGGGTCGGCGGTCGAGCAGGCGAAGGCGGCGGCGGGCGACGACCGGGTCGTCGGCGTACACGGTGCGAGCGCTGCCCAGCAGTGTCTGGCAGCGGGGTTGCTGGACGAGATCCAGTTGCACCTGGCCCCGGTTCTGCTGGAGTCGGGGACGCGGTTGTTCGACAACATCGGCCGGCAGTTCCAGTTGGAGCGGACGGACGTCGTACCGACAGCCAACGCCACCCATCTCCGGTACAAGGTGCACTACTGAGGCCTGAGAGGATGTGCGGGTGCCGGAGATCGCGCGGGGGACCAGTGAGCGGGGTGAGCTGGTCCTTCGGCGTCGTGACGACGACGGGGCGCTCGAGCTGCGGGTGAACGGTGTGTTCGTGATGGACGACCGGGAGACTTCCAGTGAGGAGCTGCTGGCGTCGGCCGCGCTGACCTCGGTACGACGTCCTGACCGGGTGCTCGTGGGTGGGCTGGGGCTCGGCTACACGGTCCGCGCGCTGCTGGCTGACGACCGCTTGGGGTCGGTGATCGTGGCCGAGATCGAGCCTGATCTGGTGGAGTGGATGCGGTCCGGGCTGGTGCCGTCGGTGCTCGACGACCCGCGGGTGTCGGTCGAGGTCGGCGACGTCCGCGCGGTGGTTGCCGCGTCACCGGATGCGTCACTGGACGCCATCCTGCTGGACGTCGACAACGGGCCGGACTTCCTGGTGTACAACGAGAATTCGGCGATCTACTCGTCGTCGTTCCTGACCGTGTGCCGGTCCAAACTGCGCGACGGCGGCGTACTGACGGTGTGGTCATCGTCGGCGTCGTCCGCTCTGGAGGCAGCCGTTTCGGCGGTCTTCGGCGCTTGTGAGGTGACGCCGGTTCCGGTGACGTTGCAGGGACGCGAGGAGACCTACTACGTGTACCAGGGTTCGTTTTCCACAGTCTGACGATTGGCCGCCGGCGACGACGCGGAGCGACGTACTCTGCAGGTATGGGTGATGACGTGGAATTCAGGATCGAGCACGACACGATGGGCGAGGTCAAGGTGCCTCGGGACGCGTTGTGGCGGGCGCAGACCCAGCGCGCGGTGGAGAACTTCCCGATCTCCGGGCGGCCGCTGGCGCCGGCGCTCGTGCACGCGCTCGCGCAGATCAAGGCCTCGGCCGCGGTCGTGAACGCCGAGCTCGGGGTGCTGGACGCGGAGCGGTCCGCCGCGATCGTGGCGGCCGCGGACCAGGTGACGGCGGGGGAGCACGACGCGGAGTTCCCGATCGACGTGTTCCAGACCGGCTCGGGGACGTCGACGAACATGAACGCCAACGAGGTGCTCGCCACGCTGGCCACCCGTTCGCACGGCGTCGACGTGCATCCGAACGACCACGTGAACGCGTCCCAGTCGAGCAACGACACCTTCCCGTCGGCGATCCACGTCGCGGCCACGGCGGGCGTCGTCCACGAGCTGTTGCCGGCGCTCGAACACCTGGCGGATTCCCTGTCCCGTAAGGGATCCGAGTTCGCCGAGGTGGTGAAGTCCGGGCGGACGCACCTGATGGACGCGACGCCGGTGACGCTCGGGCAGGAGTTCAACGGGTATGCGCAGCAGGTGGGTCGCGGGGCGGATCGGGTCCGGGGGACGTTGTCCCGGGTGGCTGAGCTCCCGCTGGGTGGGACGGCGGTCGGGACGGGCATCAACACGCCGCCCGGGTTCGCGGCGGCCGTGATCGCCGAGCTGAACCGGCGGACCGGACTCCAGTTCAGCGAGGCCGAGGACCACTTCGAGGCGCAGGGTGCGCAGGACGGGCTGGTCGAGCTGTCCGGGCAGCTGAAGACGGTCGCGGTCAGCCTGACGAAGATCTGCAACGACCTGCGCTGGATGGGATCCGGGCCGCGGGCCGGGCTGGGCGAGATCGCGCTGCCGGACCTGCAGCCGGGCTCGAGCATCATGCCCGGCAAGGTGAACCCGGTGATCTGCGAGGCGACGCTGATGGTCGCCGCCCAGGTGATCGGCAACGACACCGCGATCACCGTGGCCGGTGCCGGGGGCAACTTCGAGCTGAACGTGATGCTGCCGGTGATCGCGCGCAACCTGCTCGAGTCGATCACGCTGCTCGCCAACACGTCCCGCCTGCTGGCCGATCGCTGCGTCGACGGCATCACCGCGAACGTCGAGCATGCCCGCGCGCTGGCGGAGTCGTCACCGTCGATCGTGACGTCGCTGAACCGCTACATCGGGTACGAGAACGCTGCCGCCGTGGCCAAGAGTGCTTTGAAACAAGGGAAAACGATCCGCGAGGTCGTGATCGAGAACGGGCATGTCGAGAAGGGCGACCTGACCGAGGAGCAGCTGGACGCGGCTCTCGACGTACTGTCCATGACCCGTCCGGACCAGTCGTGACGTCGGCTCCGCAGTCGGGGTTCCGGGAGTCGGGTTTCTGGGAGCCGGGGACGACGATCGAATGGGTGTACGAGGGGACCGGGCGGCACGCGGACATGCCCAACGTCCGGCCGATGACGGTGGTCCGTGACGACGCGGACGGACTCGTCGCCTGGCTCGCGCCGGGTACGCCGCTGATCAAGCCGGTGCTGGTGGACGGACGCGAGACCCGGTACGCCGGTCCGATCGGGATGTTCACCGAGGAGCGGGTGCTGAAGCTGGACATCTGGCGCGGCACCGGGATCCTCAAGGTGCTGCCGCCGGGGAAGCCATGGTCGGTGTGGCACTTCTGGGGTGACGACGGCACGTTCCGCGGCTGGTACGTGAACCTCGAGGCACCGCACGTCCGGGAGGGCGACGCGCGCCGGACCCGCACCGTCGATCACGTCCTCGATCTGTGGATCACTCCGGACCGGACGATCGAGTGGAAGGACGAGGACGAGTTGGAAGGTGCCGTGACCGCCGGGCGCTTCACGGCCGCCGAGGCCGCGGCGATCGTCGCCGACGCCCATGCGGCCGTCCGCGAGATCGGGGCCTGGACCGCACCGTTCTCCGACGGCTGGCAGACCTGGGTGCCACCGTCCCACTGGCACCTCCCGGTAGCCCCGACCACCCACCAGCCGACCCTCATCGCCGAGGAGCTCCACAGTTGACCCCTCATGCGCTGCCAGGGCCTCTGAGGCCGCCCACAACGGGTAGGTCACGAGCGGTTGCCAACTCCAGGTTCGGACTTACCTTGGAAATATGTACACGATTGAGCTGGAAGCCGATGAGCTCCAACTGCTGCGCTCCGCCCTGAACTGCTACCTGCAGGCCTTCGGTCACAACGAAGCCGACCTCGTCCAAGCGAGCAGAGCGCTCCTCGTCAAACTTCCGGAGCAGGTCGACAGCCAGGCGAGTTGAGATTCACTCGGCTGTTTCAAGCAGTGCCACGGGGATCGTGCGGTGCGCCTTCACCGCGTATCGTCCGATGCGTGGATCCGCCCGGAGGATGACGTCCGTCCACACGCGTGACCGCTCCGCGCCGGTCAGCTCGCGTGCGCGCATCTGAACGTGCGCCGCGCCGATCTGTACGTCGGTGATGTGCACCGCGCGCAGGTTGCGGAACCAGTCCGGATCCTGGGGCGACCCCGATCCGGTACCCCAGACCAGCAGCCCGTCCGCGGTCTCCAGGTAGCGCACGCAGGTCGAACGCGGTACGCCGGTCCGGCGGCCGGGGGTGGTCAGCATCAGCACGTGGACGTCCTTGCTTCCGCTGGCCAGGCGCCCGTCGAGCGTGCGATACATCCACACCCCGATCCGGTTCCCGATCCGCATCATCCGCCGGCTCATGCCGCACCACCCCCAGTTCCGAGAGTGCTGCGATCACCCAGCCGCGGTCAAGCACTCCGGTCAGCTTCGGGGACGGACAGTCAGCGGCACCGGCTTGGCGGTGTCGCGCTCACCACCAACTGCTCTTCAGCTCCGCGGACGAACCGTCAGGGGGACCGGCTTGGCAGTATCCGTGAAGAAGTCGTTGCCCTTGTCATCCACCACGATGAACGCCGGGAAGTCCTCGACCTCGATCTTCCAGACCGCTTCCATCCCGAGCTCGGCGTACTCGATCACGTCGACCGACTTGATGCAGTCCTGCGCCAGCCGCGCCGCCGGTCCGCCGATCGAGCCCAGGTAGAACCCGCCGTGCTCCTTGCACGCCGCCGTCACCTTCGCCGACCGGTTGCCCTTGGCAAGCATCACGAACGATCCACCGGCCGCCTGGAACTGGTCGACGTACGCGTCCATCCGCCCCGCCGTGGTCGGCCCGAACGACCCCGACGCGTACCCCTCGGGCGTCTTCGCGGGTCCGGCGTAGTACACGGCGTGATCGCGCAGGTACTGCGGCATCGGCTCGCCCGCGTCCAGCCGCTCCTTGATCTTCGCGTGCGCGATGTCGCGCGCCACCACCAGCGGCCCGCTCAGCGACAGCCGCGTCTTCACCGGCAGCTTGGACAGCTCGGCGCGGATCTCGCTCATCGGCCGGTTCAGATCGATGCGTACGACGTTCGTGTCGTCGTCGAGATGCTCGTCCGTGGTGTCCGGCAGGAACCGGGCCGGATCACGTTCGAGCTGCTCCAGGAACACCCCCTCGGGCGTGATCTTGGCCAGCGCCTGCCGATCCGCCGAGCAGGACACCGCGATCGCGACCGGGCAGGACGCGCCGTGCCGCGGCAGCCGGATCACGCGGACGTCATGGCAGAAGTACTTCCCGCCGAACTGCGCACCGATCCCGAACTGCTGCGTGAGCTTGAAGACTTCCTCCTCCAGCTCCAGGTCCCGGAACCCGTGCCCCACCGGCGATCCCGCCGTCGGCAGCGAGTCGAGGTAGTGCGCGGACGCGTACTTCGCGGTCTTCAGCGCGTACTCGGCAGACGTGCCGCCGACCACGACCGCGAGGTGGTACGGCGGGCAGGCCGCGGTCCCGAGTGAGCGGATCTTCTCGTCCAGGAACTTCATCATCCCGGCCGGGTTGAGCACCGCCTTGGTCTCCTGGAACAGGAACGACTTGTTCGCCGAGCCGCCACCCTTGGCCATGAACAGGAACTTGTACGCCGGGTCGCCGTGCACCGGGGTCGAGTACAGCTCGATCTGGGCCGGCAGGTTGGAGCCGGTGTTCTTCTCGTCCCACATGTTCAGCGGAGCCATCTGCGAGTAGCGCAGGTTCAGCTTGGTGTAGGCGTCGTACACGCCGCGGCTGATCCACTCCTCGTCGACGGCGCCCGTGAGTACGCCCTCGGACTTCTTGCCCATCACGATCGCGGTGCCGGTGTCCTGGCACATCGGGAGGACGCCGCCGGCTGAGATGTTCGCGTTCTTCAGCAGGTCGAGCGCGACGAACCGGTCGTTGCCGGACGCCTCCGGGTCGTCGATGATCCGCCGCAACTGCGTGAGGTGCGCGGTCCGCAGGTAGTGCGAGATGTCGTGCATCGCCTCGGCCGTCAGCGCCTGCAGCACCTCGGGCTCCACCTGCAGGAACGTCCGATCGCCCGCCGTGAAGGTGCTGACACCCTCGGTCGTCAGCAGCCGGTACTCCGTCTCGTCAGCACCCAACGGCAACAGATCGGAGTAGTTGAAGTCGGCGGACACCGTCATACCTCCAAGGCAGGTGGTCTAAGCCCCCCAAGCCTAGTTCGGCCCGCCGGCGACCGCGCGCTCACCCCAGTTCATGGTCGACGGTATGGACCCTGGATCAGGGGTGTGTTCAGGGGTGAATCGGGGAAGAAACGGGCGGCGGGTGGGCTGGGGCGCGCGTATCGTTTTGGGCGTGGCTCAGGATGAGGTTCCTCAGGAGAATCGACCGCAGGACGCCGTACCTGCGCAGGCGCCGACGGGTGACGAGCTGGCGTTGCGGCGGCGGGTGTCCGACCTGGAGCGCGAGGAGGTCGCCGACGTGCTGCGCGAATCCGCGGCCGAGGGGCGCCTGTCGTACGCCGAACTCGAGGAACGCCTGGAGACGTTGTACGCCGCCAAGACGTACGGCGAACTCGTCGAGCTCACCGCCGACCTGCCGAACGGCCCGAGCGCGCCCGGTGTGCCGGTCGTCGGACCGCAGTACGGCGGCGCGATGGTCGAGAACGGCCCGGTGATCAACGCGTTCATGTCGGAGACCAAGCGCCAGGGTGGCTGGCTGGTCCCGCAGCGCCAGGAGGTCAACGCGGTCCTCGGCGACGTCACGCTGGACTACACCGAGGCCCAGATCCCGTTCGACGAGGTCCACGTCGAGGTGAAGTCGATCCTCGCAGACGTGAAGATCCGCGTCCCCCAGAACGCGATCGTCCTGCTCGACAGCAACCCCATCCTCGGCTCCGTCTCCGAACAGGAAGCCGGCCTGGGCGCCGTCCCCGACCCCAGCACCCCTGCCGCCCGCCCCACCACCTTCCACATCCGAGGCACCGCCATCCTCGGCGAAATCAAAATCAAACGAGGCCCCCGCCTCTCCAAACGCCTCCGCCTCACCTAACCCGCCGCTCCGCCAGCACCTCCTCCAACCACCGCGCGAAGGCTGGGATGTCTCGGACGTTGTCCTGGGGTACGGCGTGGTGTTTGGCCCAGACGTTGGTCGGGATGATTGGCAGAATCATCAAGAACTTCGGGCCGTGGGGGATGCCTATGGTGCCGACGTCGGGCCAGGCGAGGGACCGGCTGCCCGTATGGATGCCCTCGCGGTCGACCACCACGGTGGGGCGTTGGGTGATGAACTGCCAGGTGCTGAGGCCGATGACCACCAGGACGAGTGCGACGGAGAGCAGACCGAGGGCGAGGCGTTGGCCGCCGGCGTGGATCCACTCGGTGAACGACAGGGCTGGGTTGACGGCGAACAGCGCGGCGAAGCACGCTCGCTGGATCACCAGCCGCTTCCGCCGTACCGGAAGCACCACCCGGCCCGTACGCCGGAACTCGTCCGCCCACACCTCAGGCGGCGCTTCCCCCATCACCGTCATGTGTCCCCCAGCCCGCACGACCCCGCCCCCGGAGCAAGCTCACTGTAGTGCACGAAAGCCCCGTGCGTACGGCGAGAGTTGGGGGATAAGGGCGGGTCCGCGCGGTGCTCAGGTGGGTGTTCGTGCGCGGCCCCAAACCGACGGGGTGTGGATTGGTTGGTGTGCCGCGCAGGGTGTGCTCAGTGGGGTCGGGCGGTGGCGGTCCAGCGGCCGGATTGGTGGGTGATGTGGATGGGGTGGTTGAAGGCCTTGGAGACCAGGTCGGTGGTGAGGACGTCGTACGCCGGACCGGCTGCCAGGACTCGGCCTTCGTGGAGGAGGGCGGCGTGGGTGGTGCAGGTGGGGAGTTCCTCGAGGTGGTGCGTGACGAGGACCCAGGCCAGGTGGGGATGTGAGGCGTTGATCTGGTCGAGGGTTTCGAGGAGTTGCTCACGGGCCGCCACGTCGAGGCCGGTCGACGGCTCGTCGAGCAGCAGGAGACTCGGGTCGGAGATCAGCGCGCGGGCAATCAGCGCCCGCCCGCGTTCGCCCTGGGACAGGGTCGTCCATGAAGACGAGGCCAGCGCGCTGATGCCGAGCAGGTCGATCAGCTCGAGCGCGCGGGCCCGCTGAGCCGGAGTCGCCTGCCAGCGTGGCATCAGCTCGATGGTTCCGGTCAGCCCGGTGAGGACGATGTCCACGATGCTCAGCGGCGACCGCAGTGGGTGCCGCGGATTGACGTGGCCGATCGATTCGCGCAACGTGCGGATGTCCACGGTGCCGAGCCGGCGGCCGAGGATCTCGACGGTCCCGCGGGTCGGGTGCGTGATCGCGCCACACAACCCCAGCAGGGTGCTCTTTCCCGCGCCGTTCGGCCCGAGCAGCGCGCCCACCGCTCACCCTCGCCGACCGTCAGCGACACCCCGCCGAGCAGCAGTTTGCCGTCCCGGACGAAGTCGACATCCTTCAGTTCGAGCACCCGAAAACCTCCTCGTACAACGCCTTCAACTCCTCCGCACTCGCTTCCCGCCCGGTCCCGTCGGTGTGCCGCTGCACGTGCTGCGCGAACTCTCGTTCCTGCTCGGACGACAGTCGAACCCCGTACGCCGACTCGAGGACATGCGCGATCCCGCCCTTCCCCGACTGGCTGTTCACCCGGACGACGGCCTCGTACCCCCGACCCACGTCCATCGGATCGATCGGCAGATACGGCACCTCCCAAACACCAGGACCCTGTACGGCGAACCCCTTTCGGATCGCGTCCTGATGGGTCCCCGAGAACGCCGTATACACGAGCTCCCCGACGTACGGGTGCCGTGGATGGATCGGCATCCGTGTGCAGTACTCGACCACGTCCCGGATCCGGTCGATCTCGGAGAAGTCGATCATCGGGTCGACCCCTTGCGCGTGCAGGTTCAGCGCGAGCGTGGCGATGTCGACGTTCCCGGTCCGTTCGCCGTTGCCGAAGATGCAGCCCTCGACCCGCTGCGCACCGGCGAGTACGGCGAGCTCCGCGCAGGCGATGCCCGTGCCGCGGTCGTTGTGCGGGTGCACCGACAGGATCACGCCGTCGCGCCGCGGCAGGTTCTTGTGCATGTACTCGATCTGGTCGGCGTACACGTTCGGTGTCGCCGCCTCGATCGTGGCCGGCAGGTTGAGGATCACCGGCCGCTCCGGCGTCGCGTCCCACTGCTTGGTCAGGTGGTCGCTCAACTCGAGCACGTAGTCCGGCTCGGTCAGGTTGAACACCTCCGGCGAGAACTGGAACCGGACCGAGTCGCCGGCCAGCCGGAGGATCTCCTCGGACCCGGCGTAGATCATCGAGGCGAGTTCGTCCTGGGTACGACGCAGTACGACGTCCCGCCACACCGGAGCGGTCGCGGCGTACATGTGGATCACCACATCGCCGCGCATCCCGGCAACGGATTCCACGGTCCGCGCGATCAGGTCGGACCGGGCCGGCGTGAACACCACGATGGTGACGTCGGAAGGCACGAGGTCCGAGGTGGCGAGCATCCGGACGAAGTCGAAGTCGGTCTGCGAGGCGGACGGGTACCCGACCTCGATCTCTTTGTAGCCGATGGCAACCATCAGTTCGAAGAACGTGCGCTTGCGCTCGGGATCCATCGGGTCGGCCAATGCCTGGTTGCCGTCGCGGAGGTCGACCGGCACCCACAGCGGAGCGGTGCTGATCCGGCGGTCCGGCCACTCGCGGTCGATCGGCTTCACCGGGACCTTGGCGAAGATGTCGTGGTAGCGGTGGCTGGGCATGGGGGAGTGCTGCTGGCGGTTCCAGTCCATGAGGTGTCCTTCGGTTGCTGCCAGGGGACCGGCGGACGACGGCACTCCACGGAGGGAGCGCCGATCGAGTCAGCTCCCGCCGTGGCGGCCAAGAAGGAGGAGGCCCGCAAGCAGGAGGTTCGAGGACATGGCAGCCATGCTAACCCGAAACCAACTCCTCAGACAAGCTGAGAACTTTCAGCCACTAGACTGACCCGCATGATTCGCCGTCACCCGCTCGCGGAGCAGGCCGCCGAGGAGTTGCTCCGCCGGATCGGCGGCGGCGAGTGGGCGCTCGGCCAGAAGCTCCCCGGCGAGACGACCCTGGCCGCGCAACTGGGCGTCGGCCGGTCGACCATCCGCGAGGCGGTCCGTGAGCTGGCCGGTCGCCGGGTGCTCGAAAGCCGGCAGGGCGCCGGGGTGTTCGTGATCGCGCAGCAGGCCGCCGAGGACTGGGACAAGGTACTGCGGAAGGCCGACATCACCGATGTTCTGGAAGGCCGGCTCGCGATCGAGACCGAGGCGGCCCGGCTCGCCGCCGAGCGCCGTACGCCGGCTGACCTGAAGACCTTCCGCTACACGTTGGCCGACCGGAAGAAGGCGTCCGAGAAGTCACCGGACGACTGGTACGTCGAGGCGGACCTGGCCTTTCACCGGGCCGTGGTGATGGCCGCGCACAACGCCGTACTGGCCGAGCTGTTCGACACGTTCGTACCGCGGATCCGGCGGGCGATGATCGACATGCTGAAGCTCGACGACCAGCATCGGCACCGCCACGATCAGGCCGCCCACGAGGCGATCGCCGACGCGATCCGTGCCCGCGACCCCGAGTTGGCCGCGGCTCGCTCACGCGAACACCTCAGCGCGGTCCGGAGCAGCGTGTCCTAGGACCTGTGCTGGTCGAGCAGGGCGCGCAGCCAGGGAGTCAGGGCGGCCAGATCCTCGACGTTGTCCTGGGAAATGGTGATCGGGCGGGTACGCCGATCTGTCGGCCGGACCTGGACAGCCCGGATCCCCGGTAGCCCGGCTGGGTCGTCGATGCTGGTGATCCCGGACCACCTCAGGCTCCGGCCGCGAGTGATGCCGTCGGCATCGATCCTGACGACCGGGCGCTGGGCGACCAGCTGCCAGAGCGTCAGCCCGGTGCCGTAGACGAACGCGGCCAGCGCCGTCAGCCGCAGTACGCCGAGCGCGCCCGACACATCGTCCGCCCGGAAATGGTCGACATTCGTCCACGCCGACAGCACCATCAGCAGACCGAACCCGGCCAGCCGAAGCACGAGCCGTCCCCGGCGCGGCAGGAACACCACACTGCCTTTGGACTCCAGCTCGGAAGTCCAAGCCTCGGCAGACACCGTCATGAACCCCACTTTGCCGCGTACTCGGCGGCGGTGGGCGGGTCGGCGCCGTGTCGCGTGCAGGTGATGGCGGCAGCCTTCACCGCGTAGTCCACGACCGCTCGCAGGTCCTCGGGGGTCAGCCCGGCCAACCGAGTCGCGCCGAGCAGACCGCGAGCCTGCAGTCCGGCGATCAATGCGGCCATCAGCGAATCGCCCGCGCCGACCGTGTCGACCACCTCGATCGCCGGAGCCGGTACCTCGACGCGGTGGTCCCGGGTGACCCCGAGCGCGCCGTCGCCGCCGAGGGTGATCACCACGCACTTGGTCCGCTCGGCGGTCAGCAATTCGGCCGCTATGTCGTCCGGCGGACGCCCGGGCTGCAGGAACGCGCAGTCCTCGTCGCTCAGCTTCACCAGGTCGGACCATCCGGCCAGCTCCCGGACAGCGGCCCACGTCGACACCGGATCCGGAGTGATCGCCGGCCGGGCGTTGGGGTCGAAGGTCACGGTGACCGGCTGCCCGGCGACTGCCTTCAGGAACTCGCGGATCGCCGTCGCCCCGGGCTCGAGCATGGTCGCGATCGAGCCGGTGTGGATCGCCGGGCACCCGCGCGTCAGTGAGAGCGCCGGCGGGTCCCAGGTCATGTCGAACTGGTACGACGCGACTCCGGCCGCATCGAGTGTCGCCGTCGCGGTGCTGGTCCGGAAACCCGGGTCGACGGCACCGGGCGCGAGCTGCACCCCGTTCCCGAACAGGTGCGCCCCGAGCATGTCGCCGTACGCATCGGTCCCGAACCGCGCCACCAACTCGGTCGGTACGCCGAGCCGCGCGAGCCCCACGGCGACATTGGCAGCAAACCCGCCGGGCACCGCACTGGGCTTCCCACTCCCGTTGCCGTTCCGCGGGGTCCGCGGCGCCGGACCGACGATGTCCACTAGAGCCTCGCCAATGACGAGGACAGGTGCACTCATCGGGCGTGCTCGAAGTCGATGGCAGAGTACGCGCGGAGCTTCTCCAGTTGGTGGACGCTCTCGATGCTGCGGATTGTGCCGCTGCGGGATCGCATCACCAGTGAGTGGGTCCGAGCGGTGGATCGGCCGTACCGCACGCCGCGGAGCAGTTCTCCGTCGGTGATTCCGGTTGCGACGAAGAAGCAGTCGTCACCGCTGACCAGGTCGTCGGTGCTGAGCACGCGGTCGAGGTCATGGCCGGCGTCGATCGCCTTCTGCCGCTCCTCGTCGTCACGCGGCCAGAGCCGGCCCTGGATCAGACCGCCCAGGCACTTCATCGCGCAGGCGGCGATGATTCCCTCCGGCGTACCGCCGATGCCGAGCAACATGTCCAGACCGGTGTCCGGCCGAGCCGCCTCGACCGCACCGGCCACATCCCCGTCGCTGATGAACTTGATCCGCGCGCCGGTGGCCCGGACCTGCTGGGCGAGGTCCTCGTGCCGCGGCCGGTCGAGTACGACGACCGTCACGTCATCGACCGTCGATCCCTTCGCCTTCGCGACCCGGCGGATGTTCTCGGCGACCGGGAGCCGGATGTCGACCACGTCGGCCGCCTCCGGACCGACCACGAGCTTCTCCATGTAGAACACCGCGGACGGGTCGTACATCGAGTTCCGCGCGGAGACCGCCATCACCGCGATGCCGTTGTTCATGCCCTTGGCGACGAGCGTCGTACCGTCGACCGGGTCGACCGCGACGTCGCACTCCGGTCCGTCGCCGGAGCCGACCTGCTCGCCGTTGTAGAGCATCGGGGCGTTGTCCTTCTCGCCTTCGCCAATCACCACCACGCCGTTCATCCCGACCGTGCCGATCAGCGTCCGCATCGCGTTCACCGCCGCGCCGTCGGCGCCGTTCTTGTCGCCGCGACCGACCCAGCGGCCCGCCGCCATCGCCGCGGCCTCGGTGACCCGCACCAGTTCGAGGGCGAGGTTGCGGTCAGGCGCGTGCGCCTCGACCTCCAGATGGGCAGGTGGCGTGGTCGGGTCGCTCATGCCACCGGATCGTAGCCAACTGGTGTGGGCGCTGTTCGGGCGCATTGGGGGTCGCGAGACACTGGTGGCATGAGTTCGACAGGTCAGGGCCCCTCCAACGACGGCGCTCCCGCGGCGACGGAAGATCCGCGGGCGGTTGCGGCTGCCCGGGAGAAGGCGCGGGCGCGGGCCGAGGCGATCGCTTACCGGGAGCAGAACCGGAAGGATCGGGCGAAGGCGCGCACGCTGCCGAATATGGCCTGGGCGCTGGTGGCCTGTTTCATCGTGGTCGCGTTCCTGACGATCGTCACGTGGCGGCCGAAGGAAGAAAAGGTCAACGCGGTCGAGTACTCCGCTCAACTGGAGGACGCCCGCAAGGTCGCCCCATGGGTCCGCGGGCCAGAGCCGATGCCGACCGGTTGGACCGCGACCAGCGTGGAATTCCGCGCCCCGGAGCAGCGGCCGATGACCTGGCACCTCGGCATCGTGACGACCGAGAAGAAATACGTCGGTCTCGAACAGTCCAATGTCACCGGCGGACAATTCCAGTCCGACAAGATGGGCCGGACCAGCGACGACGGGACCAGCACGGTCAGCGGAGTGACCTGGCAGCGCAAGGTTCTGCTCGACCGCAAAGAGGAGAACGCCTTGGTGCTGGTCGGTTCCGGAGTCACCACGATCGTCACCGGAAATGCCGGATATCCCGCGCTCGAAGCGTTTGCTTCGACATTGCGTTAAACGGTCGTTGCGGACTGTCACCCGTCGTACTGCCCAGAATTCCGGGCGTTACTGACCACGTTCCGGACGGTCGTTGACACATGTGTTCGGTGCGAGGTTCCATCGATTCTTCGGCTTGTACACGCTCGGGGAAAAGCGCGAAGGAGCCCTCACGTGGTTTCGCCATCTCCGGGCGGGAGCTGATCTGCCATGTTCGTCACCGGGCTTCTGCTGGGCGCCGACAGTTCACCACACCTCGGTGTGCCCTGGCAGTTGCTGGCTTACCACGGCGAAACTCTGCTCGGCGCGACTCTGGACGTCGCTCGCGAATGCTCCTTCGACCAGCTGATCGTCACCCTGGGCAGCGCGTCGGAGCAGATCCATGATCGCGTCGACTTCGACGGTGCCCGGGTGGTCGAGTCACCGCACGCGGATACCGGCAGTTCGTCGATCGTGCCGGCGCTGGACGCGGTCGATCGCCGCACCGACGGCATCGTCGTACTGCTCGGCGACCAGCCCGGCGTCACGTCGGCCACCGTCTGGTCCCTGGTGGCCGAGGTCGCCGGACCGGCCACCCCGATCGGAGTCAGCCGGTACGACGACGGCCACGGGCATCCGTGCTGGTTCGGCAAGGAGTTGTTCGGCGAACTGCGGCAGTTGCGCAACGACGCCGACCTCTGGGAGCTGATCGAGGGCGGCCGCTACCCGCTCACCCAGGTCGATGCCATCGGCAACGTTCCGCCCCGGGCCGGCACCTGGGACGACTACCGCCGCCTGGTCTCCGGCTACACCCCCGCCTCCGGCGCCTTCGCCCCCGGCGCCTTCGAAGGCCCACCCGTCGACACCCACCCCGTCCCCCTCCCCACCCGCTCCCGCCCCCGCCGCCGAACCGCCCACTAACCCAAACCCCGCGGACCGCCAGGCCATCACAATCACGCGCTCCAAGCCCCGCGCGGGCGGCGCACGGCTCCAGACGGCCGATTGCGATGGCCTGGAGGTCCGCAACCACGGCCCGGGCCGGACGGTGGCCTGGAGGTTCGCAACCTCGGGCCGGGGCGGACGGTGGCCTGGAGGTTCGCAACCTCGGGCCGGGGCGGACGGTTGCCTGGAGGTTCGCAACCTCGGGCCGGGGCGGACGGTGGCCTGGAGGTTCGCAACCTCGGGCCGGGGCGGACGGTGGCCTGGAGGTTCGCAGCCTCGGGCCGGGGCGGACGGTGGCCTGGAGGTTCGCAGTCTCGGGGCGGACCGCACGCCGGCCACTCACCAACCCGGCTGCTCGGCTGAGGTTCAGGCGTGGGCACGCCTGCGGGGTGGGGTGTGGGTGGGGTTGGTGAGTGGTGGAGGTCCGGGTCAGTCGGCGCCGGCCAGGCGGAGGCCTACGACGCCGGTGACGATCAGGGCTATGCAGGCCAGGCGGGCCGGGGTGATGGGCTCGCCGAACAGGACGATGCCGAGTGTCACCACCCCGACCGAGCCGAGGCCGGTCCAGATCGCGTACGCCGTCCCGACCGGGAGCCGGTCCAGCGTCTTGGCCAGCAGAACGACCGAGATGACCCCGAACACGAGCACGCCGACGGTCGGCCACAGCCGACTGAAACCCTCACTCGGTTTCAGGCTGAGAGCGAACGCGATCTCGAACGCCGCGGCCGCGAGCAGCACCAGCCACGTCATCAGGCCGCCATGGCTCCGCGCAGATGTCGCTGGGTCACGGTCGCAACCCGGGCGCCGAGGGCGGCCGCGGTCCGCAGGTCCGTCTCCGGCGGCGCCTTCTCAGCGGACAGATCGGCGTCGGACTGCGCCATCGCGCCGAGCCAACTGCCGAGCCGGTTGAGATCCTCGATGCTTGCGGTGCTCTCCGCCCAGCCGGGGTAGAGGTCCAGCCCGACCCAGATCATCCCGTGCTGCGCGGCGAACACGGCGAGATCGACCAGGCTGTTCAGCTTGTCCCCGGACATCGCCTTGGAGTTGGTGAACCCAGCCGCGATCTTGTCCCGCCAGGCGAGGTCGGCGGCCCACACCCGCACGCTCTCCTCCGCGAACTTCTTGAACACCGCGCTCGGACTGCCCATGTACGTCGGTGCGCCGAAAACGATCGCGTCCGCGGCGGTGAGCCGGTCCCAGACGTCCTCGGTCAGCTCGTCGAGCGGGACAAGCTCGACCATGGTGCCCGGCACGGACTCGGCACCGGCGGCGACCGCCTCGGCCTGCTTGGCGGTGTGGCCGTACCCGGAGTGGAACGCGACCGCGATCCGGGCGGGGGTAGTGCTCATGTGCTTCCTCCAAAGTCGTTAGCGGACTACAGTCCGTCTTATGAACGACAGTACCGGACCGCAGTCCGCTTCACAACGGGGTCTGCCGGTCGTCGGCGAACCACGCCCGGAACGCGCCGACGCCCGGCGTAACCGGCTGCGGGTGCTGGAGGCGGCTGACCGGCTGTTCACCGAGCACGGTGTGAAGAACGTGTCGCTGGACTCGATCGCCGCGGCGGCGGGCGTGGGCAAAGGCACGGTGTTCCGCCGCTTCGGCGACCGGGCCGGCCTCGCGGTCGCCCTGCTCGACGAGCGCGAACAGGAATTGCAGGCGAAGATCCTGAGCGGCCCTCCGCCGCTCGGCCCGGGCGCCCCGCCGGTCATCCGGGTGATGGCTTTTCTGGATGCCTACTTGGACCTACTCGATCGGCATGTCGAGCTGTTCATGGACAGTGAGAACGCCTCCGACGGCGCCCGCTACCGCATCGGGTCGTACCACCTCTGGCACCGGCACTTAGCGATGCTGATCGAGAGCGCCAACTCGGATCTCGATGCCGACTACACCGCCCACATCCTGCTGGCACCCCTGGCCGCCGACCTGCACCACGCGCTCCGCACCCAAGGCTTCGACCTCGCCCGGATGAAGTCCGGCCTGCAGGCAGTCGTCACCAACCTGCTGGGACGCTAGTTCGGCTTCTCCTCGTGGGCGGCCTGGGCCTTGGCGAGGCGTTCGCGGGCGCCATCCAGCCAGCGCTGGCAGGTGGCGGCCAGTTCCTCGCCGCGCTCCCACAGCGCGAGGGACTCCTCGAGGCTGGTGCCGCCGGCCTCGAGTTTGCGGACCACCTCGACGAGCTCCTCGCGGGCCTGCTCGTAGGAAATCTCCGGTCGGTCGCCGCTCACGTGTTCTCCTCGGACTTGACTTCGACCGCGAAACGGCCGTCACTGACCCGCGCCTGCAGCAGGTCGCCGGGCGCCACCTGCGCCACTTCCCGTACGGCGGTCCCGTCGGCCAGCTGGAGCACGGAGTACCCCCGCTCCAGCGTCGCCTTCGGGGACAGCGCCCGTACGCTCGCCAACCGGTGCGTGATGTCGTCACTCGCGCGGTCCAGGCGATGCGTCAGCGTCCGCCGACTCCGCTCGATCAGGGCCGCGACCTCCTCGGACCGCCGCTGCAGACCGGTCACCGGAGCGGCGAGTGCGGGCCGGCTCCGGATCGCGGCCAGCGCGTGCATCTCCCGATCCAGCCACGAGGTGATCGCCCGCTGCCCGCGCTCCCGCAGCAGACGGACCCCGTCGAGCTCCTCGCGCACATCCGGCACGATCCGCTTCGCCGCATCCGTCGGCGTCGACGCGCGCAGGTCCGCGACCAGGTCGAGCAGGGGCGAATCCGGCTCGTGCCCGATCGCGCTCACGATCGGCGTCTTCGCCTGCGAGACCGCCCGGATCAGCCCTTCGTCGGAGAACGGCAGCAGATCCTCGAGTGAGCCGCCGCCGCGCGCGATCACGATCACCTCGACCGTGTCGTCCCCGTCGAGCTTCCGCAGCGCCGTCATCACCTCACCGGCCGCCGAAGGCCCCTGCACCGACGCATACTCGACCCGGAACGCGACCGCCGGCCACCGCCGCTTCGCGTTCTCCAGTACGTCGCGTTCGGCCGCGGAATCGCGTCCGCAGATCAGCCCGATCGTGTGCGGCAGGAACGGCAGCTTCTGCTTGCGGTACGACGCGAACAGTCCCTCGGCCGCGAGTAGTTGCTTCAGCCGCTCGATCCGGGCCAGCAGCTCACCGATGCCGACATGCCGGATCTCGCTCACCGCGAGGGCGAGCGTGCCGCGCCGGGCGAAGAAGTTCGGTTTCGCGTTCACGACGACCCGGGATCCGTCGGTCACCGGCGGATCCACCGCCTCGAACACGCGCCGGTTGCAGGTGAACCGCAACGAGATGTCCGCGTCCGTGTCCCGCAGCGTCCCGAACACCGTCGTCGTACCGCGCCCGATCGAGACGTCCGTCAGCTGGCCCTCGACCCACACGGCGCCGAGCTGGTTGATCCAGCTGGCGATCCCGTTCGCAATCGTGCGAACGGCCGCAGGCGCATCCGGTGAGGTCTCCAAAGCCACCCCCAGACCCTACGACCCGCCACCGACAAACCCATAACGTTGAGTGATGCGACCGCTCCTCCTCCTCGACTTCGACGGCCCGCTGAACCCGCACCGCGCCACGGAGATCCCGCCTGGATACGAGCCGCACCGCATCACCGAGCGCGACAAGACGTGGCACGTCCTCCTCAACCAGCAGCACGGCGTCGAGCTGACCGCGCTCGCCGCGACCTTCGACCTGGTGTGGGCCACCAGCTGGGAGCACGGTGCCAACCGCCTCCTCTCACCGCTCCTGGGGCTGCCGAGCGACCTCCCGGTGATCGTCTGGCCGTCAAGGGAGCCAGTACGACGTGGCTCGTGGAAGACGCCGTACGTCGCGAGCTGGGTGAGGGACCGTCCGTTCGTCTGGGTCGACGACGAAGTGGGTGAGCCTGAGCGGGTCTTCTTCGCCGGCGAGCATCAGTTGGTGCATCAGGTCGACGCGCAAACCGGGCTCACGGCAACCGACTTCGGGCTGATCCGGGCCTGGGCGGACGGAAAACCCTTTGCCGGTAAGGCTTTCCGGCCGCAGAATTGACGTACTGGTAACACCTCCCACGGGGGAGCCGTCCGGACAGGGCGGACGGCTCCTCGACGCCTTCCCGTGATGCTGCTCACAGATCCGGTCGACGCGGGCGTCCTCAGCCACGGCCCGTACCATGGGGATCGTGACTGCCCAGCCCGAAGACACCGGTACGACGACCGCCGTGAAGACCAAGCGGGTGCTGCTCGCCGCGCCACGGGGATACTGCGCCGGCGTGGACCGGGCGGTCGTGGCGGTCGAGAAGGCGCTCGACCTCTACGGGCCGCCGGTCTACGTGCGCAAGGAGATCGTGCACAACAAGCACGTCGTGCAGACCCTGCAGTCGCGCGGCGCGATCTTCGTCGACGAGACCGACGAGGTGCCCGAGGGGCAGACGGTGATCTTCTCCGCGCACGGCGTCGCCCCGGTGGTCCACCAGGAGGCCGCCGCGCGGCAGCTGAAGACGATCGACGCGACCTGCCCGCTGGTCACCAAGGTGCACCACGAGGCGAAGCGGTTCGCCGCCACCGACTACGACATCCTGCTGATCGGTCACGAGGGCCACGAGGAGGTCATCGGGACCAGCGGCGAGGCGCCGGAGCACATCCACCTCGTGGACGGACCGCGCGACGTACCGAACGTGGTGGTTCGCGACCCGGAGAAGGTCGTCTGGCTGTCGCAGACCACGCTGTCGGTCGACGAGACGATGGAGACGGTACGGCGGTTGCGCGAGCGGTTCCCGAAGTTGCAGGACCCGCCGAGTGACGACATCTGCTACGCGACCCAGAACCGCCAGGCCGCGGTCAAGAAGCTGGCCCCCGAGGCGGACCTGATGATCGTGGTCGGCTCCCGCAACTCCTCGAACTCGGTGCGCCTGGTCGAGGTCGCCGTCGAGCACGGCGCGAAGGCCGGCTACCTGGTCGACTACGCGGCCGAGATCGACGAGTCCTGGCTGAGCGGCGTCGACTCCGTCGGCGTCACCAGCGGTGCGAGCGTGCCGGAGATCCTGGTCCGCGACGTGCTCGACTGGCTGGCCGAGCGCGGGTACGCCGACGTCCAGGAGGTCACCACGGCCGAGGAGAGCCTGACGTTCGCCCTGCCTCGGGAGCTCCGCAGCGACCTCAAGGCCGCCGGCCTCCCCACCACCGGCACCTCAGATCACGCCTGGACTATTTGACCGTCACCGCGGATGTGTTTGTGGTGGAGGCGTCGTACTGCACCTGGGCCTCGGTGATGGCGGGCAGGTGCTCCTCGGCCCAGTCGCTGACGGCCGTGATCGGCTTGATCAGGGACTCGCCCACTGGGGTCAGGGCGTAGACGACGCGCGGCGGCACCTCGGCGAAGACCTCCCGGGTGACCAGGCCGTCGCGCTCCAGCCGGCGGAGCGTCTGGGTCAGCACCTTGGGCGCTACCCGGCCGATCCCGTCGCGGAGCTCGGTGAACCGCAACGGGCCGTTCCGCAGCAGCAGGACGGCGAGGACGGTCCACTTGTCGCCGATCCGGTCGAGGATGACGCGGGTCGGGCAGTTCGGGTCGAAGACGTTGCCTCGCTCATTGGTTACCACAAGGTACTTATAGCACGTTGAAGTAGCCAGTTACCAATGGATACCGTTGGCCGCGATGTCAGCCAATCGAGAGGAATGGTCATGAGGATCGCGGTCTACGGAGCGAGTGGCATGGTCGGCAGCCGGATCGCCGCTGAGGCGGTCAGTCGCGGCCACGAGGTCGCCGGTATCACCCGTTCCGGCGGTGAATTGCCGGCCGGCGTCCGGGCAGCGCGGGGGAGTGCCAACGACGTCGCGTCGGTGAAGGAGGCCGCGGCGGACGCGGATGTACTGGTCGCCGCGATCGGCCCGAGCCGGACCGGCGGTGACCACCAGGACTACCTCGACGCGATCGACAACCTGGTCGCGGCGGTGCGCGGTACGGCGACCCGGGTGCTCGTGGTCGGCGGCGCCGGCAGCTTGGTTGTCAACGGCAACCGAGTCGTCGACGGACCGGAGTTCCCGACCGAGTACAAGGCGGAGTCGCTGACCGTCTCGCAGGCATTGGAGAACCTCCGGGCCGCCGACGCCGATTGGAGCATGCTGTCCCCGGCGTTCGTCATCGCGCCGGGCGAGCGCACCGGCACCTTCCGCCTCGGCCTCGACGAGCCCGTCGGCGACCACATCTCCGCCGAGGACTTCGCCGTCGCCCTGGTCGACGAGATCGAGCAGCCGGCACACCAGCGCCGCCGCTTCACCCTCGGCTACTAAGTGTCCGGTGAGTGAGCTACATCACTCACCGGACACGAGCGGCTTGCCGAGATACCCGCGGGCGATCATCGTCACCCATTGGTAGACGGCGTCCTCCGCGGGTGCGAGCGGGCCGGGGCGGAAGTGCGGTGACTCCGCGCCACGCTGGACGGACTCGCACGCGGCCCAGTCCTCCCAGTTCGTCACGTCCCAGAAGTCGACGGCGTACGACGGATCCGTCACATCGGCGGGGAAGTACCACGAGCACTCGATCGCGGTCAGTCCCGGCGCGCGTGGCTCGAGGCGATGCGTCATCACGTAGTCCGGGTGCAGCGAGAGCAGCAGGTTGGGGAAGAGTCCGAGGTAGTTCACCCGGCGTGGATCGACGCCTGGCAACGGGATCCCGCCCGACCGCCCGTCGAGCGACATCGTCTCGGCCTCCGGGCGCAGGTCCATCAGTCCGCCGACCCACGCGCCGGGGAGGTTCCAGTTGTCGCCCGAGTTCGGCGGTGACACCTTGCACAGCTCGGGGTGGATCGACGGGCAGTGGTAGCACTCTTGGTAGTTCTCGACGATCGTCTTCCAGTTCGACGCCACGTCGTACGCGTGCCGCGCCTTCAGGACCAGGGTTTCCGGCGCGTACGGCGCGACCAGGTCGGTGAGCCCACCCACGTGCTCCTCGAACGACGACGCCGTACCGGTCGCGTTCACGAACAGCCAGCCGTGCCACACCTCCGAGGGCAACTCGACCAGGTTGTACGGCGTGGGGTCGAAGCTGTCGCCCATCCGGGGTGCCGCCTTCACCGCGCCGTCGAGTTCGTAGGACCACCCGTGATACGGGCAGACCACGGCCCGCCGATCGCTGGTCTCGTCCCGTTGGAGCAGCTCGTGTCCGCGATGCCGGCAGGTGTTGGCGAATGCGCGTGGTCGATCGCCGAACGTCAGTACCACCGCGATGTCGCCGATGGTCGTCGCGCGATGCGTCGTCCCGGCGGCCAACTCGTCGGCCCGGCCGAGGCAGGTCCAGGTTCCGGCGAAGAACTGCCGTCGCTCCCACGCGAATACGGCGGGATCGGTGTACGCCTCACGCGGCAGCATGACCGACTCACCATGCGGCCGCAGCGAGGCCTCAAGTGCACGAGCATCAACGGGAGCGTTCGCCATCTGCCCACTATCGGCTGTGTACGGCGTGCCCCGCTACTGCAACGAGGAGACGTACTGGCCCAGGACGTAGTCCCAGCCGGTGTCGTAGCCGGCCCGCGCGCGGGCCGCGTCCGGTCGGCGCTCCCACCCGGAGTGCACCAGTTCGACCTCGGTTCCGGCGTCCGTCGGGGTGAAGGAGACGGTCACCTGTCCCGCCTGCTGTGGATCACTGCCCGGGTGCCAGGTGAAGCTCACCGTCTTCGGCGGATCCCAGTCCGACACCGTGCCCCACGTGGCGATTTCGCCGTCATCGCCGTACTCGACGATCCGCCCGCCCACGGCACCCTCGAGCCGCACCGCGCGGGCTTGGACCTCGCCCACCGAGTGTGAAGGCAGCGGCCACCAGGCTGACATCTCGGCGGTGAACACCTCGAACGCCCGATCCACAGCCACCGGCACGACAATCTTCTTCACCAGCGGCGCAATCCCTTGCTCCACAGTCATCCCCGCTCCTCCTCGGTCCGTTCGATGTGGTCGGCGTACGCCTGCAGTGCGTCACCCCAGAACTGGTCCAGCCAGTCCCGCAGTTCGTCGAGCCCGGCGCGATGAATCCGGTAGATGTTCCGCGTCCCACGTGATTCGTGGCGCACCAGTCCGACCGCCCCCAGCACTTTCAGGTGCTGCGAGATCGCCGGCCGGCTGACGGGCACCTGCTCGGCCAGCACAGTGACCGAGCAGGGCCCGCCCCGCCGCAAAGTCTCCAGAATCACCCGCCGCGTCGGATCGCCCAGCGCATCCAGCACCGGGCCCGCGGTCTCCAGTGATTCGTTAGTCCCCACGAACGGTAAGTTGCCACTAACCAAGGCTGGAGTCAAGCCTCAGTTGAACGGATCGAGGATGAGGCCGGCCTGCTGGGGGTTGCCGTCGTGGATCAGGGCCTCGTGGTTGCCGACGTCGTCGAACGCGAAGCCGTACGCCTTCCCGTCCGCCATCTGCGCGTGGATCGCGCGGGAGTAGTGGTTGGTGACCGCGTCCTGGTAGAAGCCGCCGTCGTCGGGGTCGGGCTGGTTGGTGTTGGTCAGCAGCGTCGAGCGGTTGAAGCCCGCGCACAGCGTGCGGGAGATGGGGCCGCGGACCTGGTCGTTCGGCGCGTCCAGCAGGCCGGCGCAGCCGAAGATGCTGGCCGAGTTCGGCTTCTGGAACGACGTGATGGTGGCACCCGAGGTGTTGGTGACGTTCATGACGTTGCCGGAGACGCGACCGAAGTACTTGATGTCCGGCTGGTCACCGAACGGCGTGACAGTGAGCGTCTCGGAGCTGTACTTCGCCCAGACCCGGTTCACGTAGTCGTCCAGCACGTTCGACGGGAGCGCGCCGGTCTCGACGCCGTACAGCGGGGAGAGTGCCCGCAGCACCGAACCGTCGGGTGCTGTCTGGATCAGGTTCGACCACCCGCCGGACTGGCCGCGGATAGCGTCGTACAGGGCGTTGTAGCCGCCGGCCTTCAGGTGGCCCGTGGTCTTGGTGCTGCCGTCGGCCGCCTTCACGGCAACGGCGTACGGCGCGGAGACCATGTCGACCTGGGTGCTGTTGATCCAGATCCCGGAGTCGTTCAGCGTGTACTCCGACCAGTGGAACAGGATGTTCCGGTTCGGATCGCTCGGATTCTGTACGGCGGGCTGCACCAGGCCGCCCGTGGTCAGCTTGAAGACCAGCTTCTGCCCGTACGAGAAGTACACCCGGCCGGAGAACTTCGGCATCTGGATGGTGATCGACTGGCCGTTGGCCGGGCCGGCGATCGAGGCGTCCGGTGCCGGGGTGGGCGGGTTGCCGCCGGCCGGCCAGGCGTGGAAGTTGCCGGCGGCATCTGCCCAGCCCTGCTGGCCGGTGGCCAGGTTCGTACCCAGGTTGTAGATGTAGACCGCGTCGCCGCGGCCGGAGTTGTTGGTGATCTGCAATGGAATGGTGGCCGGGACCGCTTGGGCCGGCCCTCCGACGGTTGCGGTCAGCACGCCGGCCACGCTCGCCGCGGCCGCGACGAGTGCCAGCACTCGACTTCTGATGCGCACAGTTCCTCCTCTGGTCAGTCCCTACGAGAAGGCGATGCGCCGGCCGGCCCCACCCACAGCACCACTGGGCAGCAGCGGCACCCGAACCGGCGCTCAGGTCGGAACGACGAGGGACGGTGAACCGCCGAACGACCGAGAGAGCGCTCTCATCGTTCCCCAACCCCGCCCCCCACTGTCAACACCCCACCCCTGTCGGGTTTCCGACAGCGGGTCCTCCGGAAACTGTCGGTGGGGTTCGGCACTATCTGTGACATGACGGGTACGACGGTGTTGCTGGTCCTGCTGTTCCTCGCGGTGGGGTTGCTGCTCGGGGCCGTGTTCGGCGTGCTCTGGGTGCGCGGGCGCGACGGCGCTCAGCTCGCGCGAGTGACCGCCGAACGGGACGCGGCGGAGGATCGCGTCGTCGAGCTCACGCAGGAGCGGACGGCGGTCGGGCAGCAGATGGGCGGTCAGGCTGTCGTGAAGGAGGCGCTGGATCGCCTGCACGCACAGCTGAATCAGCTCGAGCAGGGGCGTGCGGCGTGGCAGAGCCAGCTTCATCAACAGGTCAACGAGGTGCGGATGAGCGGCGAGGCGCTGCGGCGCGAGACGGCGTCGTTGTCGACCGCGCTGCGAAAACCGCAGGTTCGTGGCCGGTGGGGTGAGCTGCACCTGCGCCGTACCGTCGAGCTCGCCGGGATGGTCGCCCATTGCGACTTCACCGAGCAGGCGACGACGTTCGGCGAGGACGGCGTGCTGCGGCCGGACCTGGTCGTGAGGCTTGCCGAGGGCAAGAATCTCGTCGTCGACTCGAAGGTGCCGCTCGCGGCATTCCTGGAGGCGGCCGAGTCGGACGACGCCGGGTTCCGCGAGGAGCGGTTGCTCGCCCACGCGAGACATCTGCGCACGCACGTCGATCAGCTGGCGGCGAAGGCGTACTGGACCCGGCTGTCACCGTCACCGGAGTTCGTCATCCTGTTCGTGCCGGGTGAGTCGTTCCTGTCCGCGGCGCTCGACGTCGAGCCGTCCCTGCTCGAGTACGCCGCCGAGCGCCGGGTCATCCTGGCGACGCCGACGACCCTGATCGCGACACTGCGGGCGGCGGCGTACGCGTGGAACCAGTCGGCGCTGACCGAGTCCGCGCAACAGGTCTTCGAGCTCGGCCGCGAGCTGTACGACCGCCTGAGCGTCATGGGCGAGCACCTCGGGCGGGTCGGTCGCTCGCTGACCACCGCGGTCGAGGCCTACAACGGCACCGTCGGCTCCTTCGAGCGCCGGGTCTTCATCACCGCTCGCAAGCTCCGCGACCTTCACGTCACCGAGGCCGAGCTCACCGCGATGGAGTCGATCGAAGCCTCGGTCCGCCCACTGACCGCTCCGGAGTTCCTGGCCGTCGAGGACACTCAGGACACCAGACGATGGCCGCCGTCCCAGACCGGCTAGCAGTCCATGGCGGGGAAGGAGTAGCCCTGGGTCTTGAGGATCGGCAGGACCTGGTCGAGGGCCGCGACCGTCTGGGCGCGGTTCCCGCCGCCGTCGTGCATCAGGATGATGTTGTGGTTGTGCGCGTGGGTGAGGATGTTGTGCACGATCGCCGGGGTGCCGGGGCGGGCCCAGTCGCGTGGGTCGACGTCCCACAGGACCTGGACCATGCCGGCGGCCCTGATCTCGGCGCGGACCTTCGGGTTCGAGGCGCCGTACGGCGGCCGGAAGCAGGTCGACCTCGGACCGTCGAAGATCTCGTGGTGCCGCCTGGCGGGCGAGATCGCGGTCAGTTGAGGGTGCGTGATCGAGTGGCTGCCGATGGTGTTGCCGGCGGCAAGTACCTGCTCGCGCAGACCCGGGTGGGCCACCTGCATGGAGCCGAGCTCGAAGAACGTCGCGTGCGCGCCATGCTTCGCCAGTACCTGCAGGACCTTCGGCGTCCAGTACGGGTCCGGGCCGTCGTCGAAGCTCAGGAACAGCACCTTTTTGTTGCCTGCAGCAAGTGCTGCGGTCGGGTTCGGCGCCGGGCGGTGCGGCGTCGACGGCGGGGCGTTGACGATGGGCGTCTGTGTCGGTGACGGCGTTGTGGGCGGGGTGGTCGACGAGGTCTGTGTGGTCGCGGCGGCCGGTTTCGGTGGCCGCGAATGTCCGAGCGCCAGGACCAGCAACGATCCGACGACGACGGCCAAAGCCACCCCGGTCGCGACGAAAGCTGCGAACTTTCGGGACATGACGCTCCTTGCAGATCAGGCGGATGTTCCCCAGTCGCTCCCGCTCAGGAGCCTCACATGGAGAAAGACGCCCTACCTTCTGCTCTGGTTGGCGTCCCCGTGTTGCGGTGAGATCTCGACTGTCGCGGGCGCGCCACGGTGGTACAGCCGGCCCTCCAGCGACTTGACGCTGGCGACGAGGACGAAGCTCATGCTGACGAGCAACGACCATGCGCCGAACTTCTGCGGGTGGACCAGATGCCACACGTCGACCTGGTCGGGGTAGTTCCACGCGTCCAGGAACGTGCCGAAGTTCTCCGCGATCCACAGGAAGAAACCGATCAGCGCGAACGACACCGCGAGCGGCATCCGATAGCGCCGTACTCCGACGGTGTAGAAGACCCAGGTACGGCGGAGCACGACGAGCAGTCCGAGGGCGATCGGGATGCGCAGGTCGGGAATCCAATGGTGGGTGAAGAAGTTCGCGTAGATCAGCGCCGCGAGGATCGTGGTCTGGATCGGCCGGTAGCCGCTCACCCGCAGGTCGAACCGCCGCCATGCCTGACAGAGGTAGCTGCCGACCGCGGCGTACATGAACCCCGCGAACAGCGGCACCCCGGCAATCTTGGTGACCGCGTCGCCCGGGTACTGCCAGGACCCGATCTGCACCTTGAACAGCTCCAGCCCGAGCCCGATCAGGTGGAACCCGAAGATCACCGCGACCTCGCGCCACGTCTCGAGCCGGACCACCCAGAACAGCAGCGTCAGGCCGAGGCAGTAGACGAGCAGAGCGTCGTACCGGGCGATCGGGAGGTCGACGTACTTCGAGATCGCCAGGCCTGCGAACAGGAAGGCCGGGAAGAGGCACGAGACCACCTCGAGCCATCCGAACCGCAGGAATTGCAGGCAACTGAACACGAAGCGTGAGGCGGATCTGGTGCGCAGCGTCCAAGTGGTCACAGACTGGAGACGTTGCTTGCCCCGAGCTGGTTGGGACGGATAGATGGATCGGCAAGCGATGGGGAGGTGCCGATGGATCCGAAGGTGGTCTACGAGACGAACCGGCTCGTCGTGCGTGACTGGGTGGACACGGACGAGGACCGGGTGTTCGACATCTACCGGCGCTGGGAGGTGTCGCGCTGGCTCGGGGCCGAGCCGCGGGTGATGACGGATCGCGGCGCGGCCGCCAAGCTGATCGAACGCTGGAACGAGCGCAACCAGGACCCGACGTACGGCGTCTGGGCCGTGGCGGAGCGGACGACGGGGATCGTGGCGGGGACGGTGTTGCTCGTCCCGCTGCCCGAGCCGTCCGATGGGACCGCGAGCAAGGGCGAGATCGAGGTCGGGTGGCACCTCCATCCGGACGCGTGGGGTCGCGGGCTGGCGACCGAGGCGGCGCGGGGTGCGATCGGGCACGGGTTCAAGGCCGGGCTGAGCGCGATCTACGCCGTGGTCCGTCCCGGCAACGCCGCATCACTCGCGGTCTGCCACCGCCTGGGCATGCGGTCCATCGGCCGCGTGAGTCGCTGGTACGGCGCCGAACTGGAGGGCTTCCTTATCTGAATTGGGGTGCGACGGGGTTCCCCGCGTACTCTTGACGCCCGTGGCACTCACCATCGGAATCGTCGGGCTCCCCAACGCGGGCAAGTCCACCCTGTTCAACGCACTCACCAAGAACGACGTGCTCGCCGCGAACTACCCGTTCGCGACCATCGAGCCGAACGTCGGGGTGGTCGGCGTACCGGACGCGCGGCTGGGCAAGCTGGCCGCGCTGTACGACTCCGCGAAGGTGATCCCGGCCACCGTGCAGTTCGTCGACATCGCCGGCATCGTCCGCGGCGCCTCGGAGGGTGAGGGGCTCGGCAACAAGTTCCTCAGCCACATCCGCGAGTCGGACGCGATCTGCCAGGTCACCCGGGTGTTCCGCGACGACGACGTCACCCACGTCGACGGCAAGGTCTCGCCGGCCGACGACATCTCCACCATCCAGACCGAGCTGATCCTGGCCGACCTGCAGACCGTCGAGAAGGCGATCCCGCGGCTGGAGAAGGAAGCGCGGCTGAAGAAGGAGAGCGCGGTGGTGCTCGAGGCGGTCCGGGCCGCGCAGAAGCACCTCGAGGCGGGTACGCCGATCATCGCGACCGACGTGGACCGGGACGCGATCCGCGAGCTCATGCTGATGACGGCCAAGCCGTACCTGTTCGTCTTCAACTGCGACGCCGACGAACTGTCCGACGAGCCGCTGAAGCAGCAGATGCGTGACCTGGTCGCGCCGGCCGAGGCGATCTTCCTGGACGCGAAGTTCGAGGCCGAGCTGGTCGAGCTCGGCGACGAGGACGAGGCGCGCGAGATGCTCACCGAGATGGGTATCGACGAGCCCGGCCTGGACGTACTGGCCCGGGTCGGCTTCGACACCCTCGGCCTGCAGACGTACCTCACCGCCGGCCCGAAGGAATCCCGCGCCTGGACCATCAAGCGCGGCGCCACCGCCCCCGAGGCCGCCGGCGTCATCCACACCGACTTCCAGCGCGGCTTCATCAAGGCCGAAATCGTCTCCTACACCGACCTGATGGAAGCCGGCACCATGACCGCCGCCCGCTCCGCCGGCAAAGTCCGCATGGAAGGCAAGGACTACGTGATGCAGGACGGCGACGTGGTCGAATTCCGCTTCAACGTCTAGAAGCCCTGCAGGGGACTGCGACGTAGTGGAGTTCCGGTTCAGCGTGTAGTTGCTTCGAAGATGGTCCAGGCGGCGTCTCGGACCAGGTCTGTTAGTTCGGGTGGGGCGATGACTTCTGCGTTGCCTGCCTGGGCGAGTACGGCGGCGCAGGCTTCGTGGGGGTTTTCGAGGTCGGTGTGGATGATCCACCAGCCGTCGGATTCCGGGTGCATGGGGATGGTGGGGCGGAAGCGGCGGATGGCGTGGTCGCGGACGCGGAGGACGATGGGGTACGACGGGCGGCTCGCGCGGAACTCGCGTTGGGAGGCGGCCCAGTAGGTGGCGAGGTCGAAGGCGGGCGGTCTGGTGAAGGGCTCGTTGGTGAGAGTTGCTGAGGTCAGGCGGCCCAGGCGGTAGGTGCGGAGCTGGTTGTCGGGGCGGGCGGCGACCAGGTACCAGGTGCGGGCTTTGGCTACCAGGCCGAGGGGCGCGACCGTGAAGGCGTCGGTCCGGTCGGCGTAGGTGATGGAGATTCGGCGTTCCTCCCAGACTGCTTGCCGGCACAGGTCGAGCCAGCGGGGTGCCTCGCGGCGGTCGTCCCAGCCGGCGTGGTCGATCAAGAGTCGTTGGCGTGCGTACTCGGCCTCTCGTCGGGTGCCCTCGGGAAGCGAGGCGATCAGCTTCGCCACGGCCTGATCGCTCGACGCATCGAGCCCTAGATCGGCCAGCACGTGAGCGGTCGCTCCGACGAAGACCGACATCACCTCGGACGGCGTCAGCCCGGTGAGGCGGCTGCGGTAATCGGGGAGGAGAGCCCAGCCGCCGCCGCGCCCGCGGATCGAGTAGACCGGGACGCCGGCCAGGCTGAGTGCGTCGAGGTCGCGCTGGACGGTTCGCGGCGAAACCTCCAGGGAGTGCGCGAGCTGGTCGACCGTCGACTGACCGCGGGTCTGCAGGTGCAGCAGCAGTCGGAGGAGCCGTTCGGCGCGCATGGTTCGACTATGGCAGGAAAACAAGCCACCAGCTGGCGTCTTTTCTTCCTACGGTCGGCGCATGACTGTTGTCGAGGTCGACGAATTGACCATGTCCTATCGCGCCCCGGTCCGCAAAGGCGGTCTGCGGGCGGCGCTCGGTTCCCTCGTCCGGCGTGAGTACCGAGAGGTGCAGGCACTCGATCAGGTGACGTTCGCGATCGAGCCCGGTGAGGTCGTCGGCTTCATCGGCCCGAACGGTGCCGGCAAGACGACCACGATGAAGATCCTGTCCGGGATCCTGCACCCGACCGGCGGCCGGGTTCGCGTCCTGGAGTCCGTCCCGTGGCAGCGTCGGGCCGGCTTCCTCAAACGGATCGCGTTCGTCCGCGGCAGTCAGCCGGTCGGCGGTTCCCAGGAACTGACCGTGATGGACTCACTGGAGTACCAGCGCTTGTTGTACGACGTACCGCACCCGGACTTCCGCCGTACGCTCGCCGAACTGGAAGCCCTCCTGAAGTTGGGTCCGCTGCTCGAGCGGCAACTGCGGGCGCTGAGCCTCGGCGAGCGGATGCGCATCGGGTTGGCGATGGCGCTGATCTATCGCCCGGAGGTGCTGTTCCTGGACGAACCGACCATCGGGCTCGATGTCACCGCGGGCAGTCAGATCCGTGAGTTCGTCGCCGACTACGTGCGGCAGACCGGCGCCACGGTGTTGCTGACGAGCCACTACATGGCCGACGTCGCGTCATTGTGCCCGCGGCTGATCCTGATCGACAAAGGCTGCGTCGAGTACGACGGACCGCTCGCGGAACTGTCCGCACGATTGTCGCCGTACAAGCTGATCCGGATCGCGGCGCGTGGTGACAGCGGCTCCCTCGAGGAGTACGGCGAGGTGGTCGAGTCGGCCGAGGGACAGTGGGTGCTCCGGGTCCGGCGGGACGAGGTCGCGCAGACGACCGGGCGACTGCTGCAGGCACTCGAGGTCGTCGATCTGTCGGTGGAGGAGCCGCCGCTGGAGAAGGTCATCGACCGGGCGTACCGGGAGGGCCTGCGATGAGGACCGCACAGTTGCTCGGGTTTCGCATCCGTCAACAGGTGCTGGAGTGGTCGGGCGCCTGGTGGTTCCTGCTGACGCTCGTCGTCCAGGCGGTCGTCGCGCCGCTGATCGGGTTGTTCATCTGGTCGGCGGTGTACCCGGACGATCCCGCGATCGCTCGCTACTACGTGGCCGTCATGCTCGTGACGTTGATGACCGAGTCGTTCGAGCAGCACACGTTCTCCGGAAAGATCTACGACGGCACGCTCAGCCACGAACTCCTGCGACCGCAGCCGGTGGTGATCGGCGTACTCGGTGAGAATCTCGCCGTCCGCGGCTGGCTGACCCTCCTCGGCGCACCCATCGTGCTGTTGACCGGGATCTCGCTGCGAGTCGGCTTCGACTGGCGATCGGTGGTGCTCAGCCTCCCATGCGTCGCCCTCGCCGCGGTGCTCGTCTTCTTGTGGACATTCCTCTTGTCCATGGCCGCGTTCTGGACCGATCGCGTGCATGCGGTCGTGGGCTTCGGCAGTCAGTTGATCTTCCTGTTCGGTGGTACGGCGGCGCCGATCAACGTGCTGCCGGACCTCTGGCGCCGGATCGCGGAACTGTCGCCGTTCTACGGCATGAACGGACTGCCGGCCGAGATCGCGTCCAGTACGCCGTACGCCGGATCGCTGGCCTCGGCACTCGGATATCAGCTCGTCTGGGTGGTGATGTTCGTGGTCATCGTCGGTGCTGTCTGGCGAGCCGGCGTACGGCGCTATACGGCGGTGGGATCGTGAAGCTGCTTCGCCTGCTGGGTGCGGGCTTCTCGATGTCACTGCGGCGGAGTGTCGCCTTCCGGATCAATCTGGTCTTCGATGTGTTGCTGGCGTTCACCGGCCTCGGTACGGCGGTGGCCGCCGTACTGATCGTGTTCACCCGGGCCGACACGTTGGCGGGGTGGTCGAAAGGCGAGTTCCTGGTGCTGATCGGTACGTATCAGCTGATCACCGGGATGCGCGGGACCTTCATCGATCCGAATCTCTCGTGGTTCCCGGAGAACGGGATCCGCAACGGCAAGCTCGACGGGTATTTGTTGCAGCCGGCATCGAGTTTGTTCCTGGCGAGTCTGTCGCTGTCGTCACCGCTGGCGCTGATCGAGTGCGCGCTGGGACTCGGGGTGCTCGGGTGGGGGATCGGGGCGGTCGATGCGTTGCCCAGTCTGGGTGGGGTGGTGAGTTGGGCGGTGCTGGTCGTGGCTGCGTTGGTGGTGACATGGGCGCTGAGCGTGTTGCTGGCCTGCCTGGCGTTCTGGGCACCGAAGTTGCAGCTCGATGTGTTCTATCACTCGGCTTGGCAGCTCGGGCGGTATCCGACGGACGTGTTCGCCCGGCCGATCCAGGTGCTGCTGACGTACGTGTTCCCGATGGCGCTGATCGCGTCGGTCCCGACGGTCGCCCTCCTGCGCGGCCCGCAGGTTGGTGTGCTGGCCGCCGGGGTAGCAGCGGCCGCAGGTGCCGCGGCACTGGCAACACTGGCCTGGCGAGCCGGCCTACGCCGCTACACCGGCGCCACGTCGTAGGGCTGTGCAGCTCGACAGGAGGTGTGTGGCCCGCAGCCGTCCCCACGCCGCACGCCAGGCGGGCGGGGGCGTGTGCTTAGACGGATACGTCCTGTCGAGCTGCACAGCCTGCGCCGGAATGCGGTCGCCGGGGAGGGGGTGATCGGGTTAGCGTCGCTGGATGGTTGACGCTTCGTTCGGGGTGCCTCGGTTGGCTGCGGTTTATGACGCTCTGGAGGAGGGGCGGGGGGATCTGGAGCATTACGCCGCGATGGTGGCGGAGTTCGGTGCGCGGCAGGTCTTGGATGTGGGCTGCGGGACTGGTCAGCTTGCCTGCCTCCTGGCGCGGCAGGACGTCGAGGTCGTCGGAGTCGATCCCGCGGAGGCGTCGCTGGAGGTTGCTCGAGGCAAGGAATTCGCGGACCGGGTGCGGTGGATCCACGGTGACGCGACGGCCTTGCCGCCGCTGCAGGTCGATCTCGCGGTGATGACAGGGAACGTGGCGCAGGTGTTCCTGACCGATGAGGAGTGGTCGGCGACGGTGGCCGGCGTTCACAAGGCTCTGAAGCCCGGTGGGCGGTTCGTGTTCGAGACGCGGGATCCGGCGCAGCGGGCGTGGGAGGAGTGGGAGGAGTGGACTCGCGAAAACACGCATCAGGTGATGCCGCTCGAGGGCGGCGACACGGTGGAGAACTGGGGCGAGGTGACCAGTGTGGAGTTGCCGTTCGTGTCCTTCCGCGGCACCTACGTCTTCGCGTCCGATGGCGCCGTACTCACCTCCGACTCGACGCTGCGCTTCCGGGAACGGGATGAGGTGGAGCAGTCGCTGGTCGGGTTCGTGGTCGATGAGGTGCGGGACGCACCGGATCGGCCGGGGAAGGAGTTCGTGTTCGTGGCTACGCGGCAGTGAGCAGCGCCGTCAGCGTGTGGTGGGCGGTGCGGGACATGACCGGGTTGGTCTCGACGTAGTACCAGAGGCAGCCGATGGCCTGGGCGAACGACCAGCCCATGCCGCGGCGCCACTCGTCGTCGTCGCTGCCGAGCGCGGCGCGGAACGCCGAGCGGGCGCGCGCGTCCAGGAGGTTCCAGGCCGGCTGGAGATCCATCGCGGGGTCGGAGACGGTGAAGGTGCCCACATCGATGACCCCGGCCAGGCGACCGTCGGCGACGAGCAGGTTGCCCGGCATCAGGTCGCGATGTGTCCAGACGTCCGGCTCGGTGCGTGGGGTGGTGCGCAGGTCGGCCCAGAGCCGGGCGAGCGCGTCCACGTCGATCATGCCGCGACTGCGCTCCAGCCCATCGGCGACGTACTCGTCCTGAGATGTCAGTACGCCGCCCCGCCAGGTGCCGGTGAATACCCGGCCCTCGGTCGGCGCCGCCCGCAACGCGAGTACGAAACGCGCCAGGTCCTCGGCGAATTCGGTCGATCCGGCGACATCCGCGTCGTACGCGATCCTGCCGTCGAGCCAGCTGTAGACGGCCCAGGGCAGCGGGTAACTCTCGCCGGGTTCGCCGATCGCGATCGGTTCCGGCGTCGGGTACGGCGAGATCGCGCGCAGCCGGCGCGCGGCGTCAGCCTCGTCCTCGAGCTCCTTGCGGATGACGACCGGGTCGGCGGGCAGGATCGGGAACCGCCCGACCAGGTCATCGCCGATCCGGAACAGCGCATTGACCGTCCCGTGGGACGGCACCGCGCGGATCGCCGACGAATTCCACTCCGGGAACTGCTGCCGAAGCAGCCCTTCCACTAGGTCGGTCGTCACATCCAGCTGTCCAGCATGCATCGCCACGCCCAGCAGTATCCAGGCGCGCCCCAGCCGGCCGCACACGATTTAGCCCGGCACTGCAAGGCTCAGTGGGTGGCCAAGGGGCGGGCTCGGTCGGTGGCGAGGCGGATGGCGAAGACGGCCAGGGCGGTGCCGGTGAGGTAGCGGTGGATGCGCATCCAGGTCGGGCGGCTGCCGAGGAAGACGGCGATCGACCCGGCGGTGATGACGAAGACCGCGTTCATCGCGACGCCGACCGCGAGCTGGATCAGGCCGAGGATCAGGCTCTGCGTGCCGACGTGACCGCGGCCCGGATCGAGGAACTGCGGGAGCAGCGAGATGTAGAGGATCGCGATCTTCGGGTTCAGCAAGCAGGTGAGCAGGCCCATGCCGAACAGCTTCCGCGGGCCGTCGGGCTCGAGCTCCTGTGTTGCGAAGACCGAGCTCCCGCCGGGGCGCAGCGCGTTCCAGGCGAGCCAGAGCAGGTAGGCGGCACCGGCGAGCTTCAGCGTCAGGTAGATCTCCGGAACCAGCGCGAACAGCGTCGCCAGGCCGACGCTTGCCGCGAGCAGGTAAACGAGGAAGCCGATCCCCACGCCTGCCAGCGAGATCAGCCCGGCCCGGCGACCCTGCGCGATGGATCGCGACACCAGGTAGATCATGTTCGGCCCCGGCACGATCACCAGACCCAGCTCGACCAGCGCGATCCCGAGCATCGCCTCACCACTGACCAGCATTCGTGGTCCCCTTTCCTCGCCCAAGAACCTACAGGCGTCAGACCTGGGCCGCCGGAGTTATCCCCAGGGTGAGATACGTTGCAGGGTGAGGTGACGGTATTCCGGTCGCGGTCTGTCCGGACCCTCGGTTAGCGTGGGGTCCGTACGCCTGACGGTTTGTGAAGGAGACGGTATGAGCGACAAGTCCAGCGAGCCGGCGGACGATCTGCAGAAGAAGTTCCGTGAAGCGCTCGAGAAGAAGAACGCCCATCACAGCGCGCACCCGGGGTCCGGGACGCGCCGGGAGGGTGTCGGCGAGGCGCACAACGACAAGCAGAAGCGCCAGTTCCGGCGCAAGTCCGGCAGCTGAAGTCAGCCACCACTGTCCATCCATCCGCCTGAGCCTCGGGTCACCGCCCGGGGCTCGACCTTTGTACGCCGGGGGAGGCGCTCAGCCCCGGTCGGCTGACAGGGCGGTGAGCAGGTTGGCCAGCCGGCCCAGCTCCGGCTCCCAGCCGAGACCGTGGTTGGCGGCGTCCTCGGCGGTCGCGAAGCCGGTGTGGGTGAGGAGCATGCGGGTGCCGTCCGCGACCTCGGACAGCTCGACCTCGACCCGGGTCGGCTCGTCGTCGGTGCCGTCCCACTTCCAGCTGAACGCCAGCCGGCGCGGCGGCTCGACCTCGAGATAGGTCCCCCGAACCACATGCGGTCCCATCTCGACGACGTAGTCACCGCCGACCCGGACGTCGGCGCTGACCTTCAGCTCCCAGGCCGGGTTCGGGCAGTACCACCGGGTGAGCAGCTCGGCCCGGGTCCAGGCGTCGTACACCTGTCCGATGGCTGCCGCCAGCACCCGTTCGATGCGTACCTCAGTGTCCATGCCCGTCCCCTCGCAAGAGTTCTTCCAACCGGTCCACGGTGCTGTTCCAGTACGACGTGAGGTCGCCGAGCCACTGCTCGACCTCGGAGAACGCCTCCGGCCGGATCGTGCACACCACGGTCCGGCCGACCTTCCGCCGCATCACCAGCCCGGCGTCCACCAGCACGCCGACGTGCTTGGTCATCGCCGGCAGTGTGATCCGGTGCGGCTCGGCGAGCTCGCCCATGGTCGCGTCGCCCCGGCTCAGCCGGCTCACGATGGCCAGCCGAGTCGGGTCCGCGAGCGCCCCGAAGGTCGTCGTCAGCACACGCAATACTTCACCAACTGGTTAAGTCTCTTGTCAAGGCCGGACTTCGAACACCAGGTTGAACGGTGTCTGGGCGACCGTGCGGAAGCGGGTGAAGCCCGCCGCCGTGGTCACGTCCTGGATCCGGGCCGGGCCGGCTTGGGTGCCCAGTGCCAGGCCGACGGGTTGCGAGAGCGAGGCCGGCGTACAGAGCAGCGTGGAGAAGCCGTAGTACGCGCGGCCGACCGGATTGAGGTTGTCCTCGACACGATCGCCGGCCATCGGCTCGACCAGCATCCAGGTGCCGTCCGGCCCCAGCGACTCCCGTACGTGCCGGGCCGCGCCGACCGGGTCACCCATGTCGTGCAGCGCGTCGAACGTCGTCACCAGGTCGTAGCCGGAGCCACTGAAGCCCGTGGACGGTGCGACCTCGAAGCTGACCCGCTCGCCGAGGCCCACCTCCGCCGCCCGCAGCCGGGCGATCTCGATGGACTCCCGGTGGTAGTCGGAGCCGATGAACGTCGACCGCGGGAACGCCTCGGCCATCAGGATCGTGGACGCGCCGTGCCCACAGCCGATGTCGGCCACCGTGGCGCCGCGCTCCAGTTTCGCCACCACGCCGTCGAGCGCGGGCAGCCAACTGGTCAGCAGGTTCGCGTTGTACGACGGCCGGAAGAACCGCTCGCAGCCGACGTGGACGTCGGAGGTGTGTTCGTGCCATCCGATCCCGGCGCCGCTGCGGGCCGCGTCGATCGTCTTCGTGGTGTGCTGCACCGTGCCCAGGGCGATCTGGAAGAAGCCCGGCAG
Source organism: Kribbella sp. NPDC020701 (assembly GCF_055562215.1). Taxonomy (NCBI): domain Bacteria; kingdom Bacillati; phylum Actinomycetota; class Actinomycetes; order Propionibacteriales; family Kribbellaceae; genus Kribbella; species Kribbella sp. NPDC020701. Next base: position 96,611 of record NZ_JBVHFT010000005.1, read on the forward strand.
GTACGCCGGACTGCTCGGGTCGGTCAGCGCCACGGTCTGCTCGGGTGGCAGCGTAAAGCGGCCGGAGTCCGGGTCGTACTCGACGAAGCCGCCCGCAGCTTGGGCATTGAGCCACTCCCGGGTGTAGTGCTCGCTGGTGCTGGTCGTTTCGGCCAGTTCACCCGGTGTGAGCGGGCCGAGGTCGGCGAGAGCCTGGTAGTAGCCGAGTCGGTCGCCCATCACGACCAGGGCGGCGTTCAGAGTCGCCCCCACCTCGTCCACGGCCTTGTAGACCAGGCCCATCAACTTGTCGCTGTCGATTGCAACAGTCATTTGCTTGCTCCCCCTTAGGTTGTACGCCGAACCTAGGTACGGCTGCTCGTCCGTCGCATCAGGTGGGGCACCTGGTGCACACTGCGAGACATGCTCATCGGGCGGGAGGCCGAGTGCCGGGTGATCGAGCAGTTGGTCGCGGGGGCGCGGGTCGGTGCCGCCGGAGTACTGCTCGTCACCGGCGAAGCCGGCATCGGTAAGACCGCACTCCTCGACCAGGCCGCTGCTCTGGCCGGCGGACTCCGGGTCCTGCGAGCGCGTGGTACCGAAGCCGAGCAAGAGCTCCCCTTCGGCGCCCTGCTCCAACTGCTGCGCCCCGCACTCGACAGCCTCGACCGCATCCCTGGACCGCAACAGGCAGCACTAGCCTCCGCGCTCGCACTCGGACCGGCCACCCCGTCAGATCGCTTCGCCGTCGGTGCGGCCACACTCAGCCTGATCTGCCGCTACGCCGAAGAGGCGCCCCTCGCAATCGTCGTCGACGACGCGCATCTGCTCGATCGTCCGTCCGCAGAAGCCCTGTTGTTCGCGGCTCGGCGCCTAGTAGCGGATCCGATCGTGTTGCTCATCGCCGCACGGGCTAACGAGCCGCATCCGTTGGCCGATGCGGATCTTCCGACGCTCCAGCTCTCCGGACTGCCGCTGGACGCCGCGCGCCAGATCGTTCGGCACCTCCCGGGTGAGCTGGTCGAACGACTGCACCAGACGTTCGCGGGCAATCCGCTGGCCTTGCTGGAGCTCGCCGACGATCCGGACGAGCTCCACCGCATGCCACCCGACGTTCCGCTCCCGGTCCCCGCACTGCTCGCGGAAGCCTTTACCGCAAGGGCAAACCGGCTGGGCCCGGATGCGCGGACCGCGCTGCTCGTGGCCGCGATCGACGACTGCGGGCTCGGGGCGGTGTCCAGGGCGTGCGAGGTGCTCGGCGTACAGGTCGCAGCGCTCGAGGAAGCCGAGGCGGCCGGACTGGTGGCCATCCGTGAGGGTGAGGTGCAGTTCCGGCATCCACTGGTCCGTTCGGCGATCTATGCGAGTGCCGGGCCGGCTGAACGTCGTACTGTGCACCGGGCGGTGGCTCAGATCACGCCGGACGAGGACAGACGCGCCTGGCACCTGTCCGAGGCGGTGCTGGGCCCGGACGACGACGTTGCCGCCGGACTGGTTGTCGCGGCGGAGCGTGCGGCCGATCGTGGCGCGCACGCCATCGCAGCGACTGCGTACGAGCGCGCCGCTCGCCTCAGCGAAGGACTGCTGGACCGCGCGCTGAGACTGGTCGCGGCCGGCGAGGCGGCCTGGTCTGCCGGACTCGCGGACCGGGCCGACGCTCTGCTCGACGACGCGTTGTCCCTGGACCCGCCGCTCTCGATCCGGATCGGTGCGGAAGAACTCCGCGCTGACATCGAGGTCAAGTGCGGATCACCGGCCCGGGCCCGCGACATCCTGCTGGCGGCCGCCGCGGAGTGTGCGGACCCGGACGTGGCCACCGTGCTGCTCGCCGACGCGGTCGGGGCCTGTTTCCGCCTATGCGACACCGCTGCGGCTCTAGAGGTGGCCCACACCATCGATCGACTGCAGCCCGCTGTCGAACGGCAAGGTCCGCGCATCATCGGCATGCTGGCCAGCGGCGTCGCCAAGGTCCTGGGCGGACAACGCGGTACGGACCAGATCCGTACGGCGGTCGCACTGGCGCCATCGGACGAGCTGGACCGGAACCGCCGCCGACAGGTGTGGATGGTGATCGCCGCCTTGTTCCTGCGGGAGAACGGCGCCGGTCGGGCGCTGTTGCAGCATGCCATGCTGGAGCGACGGGAGGAGGTCGCGCTCGGCACTCTGCCTGGGCTGCTGTTCCTGCTGGCCCGCGACGATGCCACGACCGACCGCTGGGCCGACGCGGCGACGTCGTACGACGAAGGGATCCGGCTGTCCCGGGAGACCGGTCAGACGACCGAACTGGTGATGAATCTGGCCGGACAGGCGTGGCTGTCCGCACACCAGGGGCGTGCGGAGTGTCAGACCCTCGCCACCGAGGCGCTGCGGATCTGCACCGAGCGACAGATTCACCTGGGGACAGTCTGGTCGCTGTTCGCGCTGGGAGACCTTGAGTTGGGTCGTGGCGATCCAGCGCTAGCGCTACCGCACTATGAGCGGCTGGCCGACGTACTGGCCACCAACGGGCTCAAGGACGCGGACCTGTCGCCCGCACCGGAGCTGGTCGAGGTATACCTGCGGCTCGGCCGGTCTGACGAGGCGGAACAAGTGGCCCGGGAGCACGCCGTACTCGCGGAGGCGAAGGGGCAACCATGGTCACTCGCGCGGGCTGCGAGAGCCCGTGGCTTGGTCGAGGAGAGTGAGGCGGACTTCGAGAGCGCACTGGGTTGGCACGCGGAGACTCTCGATGTGTTCGAGCTGGCCCGGACGCGATTGGCGTACGGAGCCTGGCTGCGCCGCGTGCGGCGGCGTGTGGACGCGCGTACGCAGCTTCGGCAGGCGGTCGAGGCCTTTGACGCGTTGGGCGCGGCCGGGTGGGCGGATCAGGCCGCAGCGGAGCTGAAGGCGACCGGGGAGACCGCACGGCGCAGAGTGCCGAGCACTGTGGACGAGCTGACCCCGCAGGAGCGGCAGATCGCGGTCCTACTCGCCGACGGGCAGAGCATCCGGGAGGCTGCGGCCAGGCTCTTCCTCAGCCCGAAGACCGTCGAGTACCACCTCCGCAAGGTCTACGCCAAGCTCGGCATCCACTCGCGGTCTGAACTGGCCGCGCACCTAGGCTGGCGAACATGAGGCAGCCGTTCACCGAAACCAGCGGGATTGCCCGGCATTGGGGCTTCGAGGACCTCGCGGCCAACGGGCCGGTGCAGTACCTGACACTGTTCACCGGCGTCCCGGTCTGGCTCGTCACCGGGTACGCCGAGACCCGCGAGCTGCTCGCCCACCCGGATGTGGTCCGGTCGCCGATGGACGGGCCGCATCGCGACACGGTCGAGGACCAGCTGATCAACCGCACCGAGCGGCACATGCTCGGCGCCAACCCGCCCGACCACACCCGCCTGCGCAAGCTGGTCACGGCAGCCTTCACCCGCCGCCGGATCGAGGCGCTGGAGCCGCGGATCCGCGAGATCGCCGCCGGCCTGCTGGACGAGATGGCCGCCGGGGGAGATCATGCCGACCTGGTGGACGCCTACGCCTACCCGCTTCCGATCACTGTGATCTGTGAGCTGATCGGGATCCCGCCGGTCCGCCGCGAGGACTTCCGCCGGTGGTCATCGGTGTTCGTGAACGCAACCATGCACACCGCCGAGGAGTACGTCGAGGCGACCACGCTGATGCTCGGCTTCGTTCACGACCTGATCGAGGAGAAGCGCACCGCGCCGGCCGACGACCTACTGTCCGGCCTGATCGCGGCGCGTGACGGCGGCGACCGTCTCAGCGAGGACGAGCTCACCTCGATGATCTTCCTGCTGCTGGCCGCCGGTCACGAGACCACGGTCAGCCTGATCGCCAACGGCGTACACGCGCTGTTGCGGCACCCCGACCAGCTCGCGCTGCTGCAGGCCGAGCCGAGTCGGCTCCCGGCCGCCGTCGAGGAGTTGCTGCGGTACGACGGCCCGCTCCAAGCTGCGATCCCCTACATCGCCCAGGCGCCGATCGAGATCGCCGGCGAACGGATCGGGGCCGGCGAGGTGATCGTGTTCGCGCTGCTGCCGGCCAACCGGGACCCGCGCCGGACCGATCGGCCGAACGAGTTGGACATCACCCGGACGGAGAACGCGCACCTCGCCTTCGGGCACGGGATCCACCACTGCCTCGGAGCTCCGCTGGCCCGGCTCGAAGGCCGGATCGCGCTCGGCATGCTGTTCGAGCGCTTCCCCGGCCTCCGGCTGGCCGAGCCGGACCGGGACCCGGATCGGACGCCGGGTCTACTGATGAACGCCATCCGCGAACTGCCCGTACTGCTCTGACCACACCCTGCTGTCCACCCTGAACATCCGATGAACCACGGCTGAATCACAACGGTGGGATTGCGGCGGTTTTGGCAAGAGATGGCATCCTTCTTCAGGTGACGGAGTTGATGGAGGTCTCGCGACACCTGCTGGGCATAGCTATGGCCTCGCACTGGCTGCTGCTCATCCTGTTCGCGGCCGCCGCTGTCGACGCCGTTTTCCCGGTGATCCCGAGCGAGGGCATGGTCGTGACCGCGGGGATGGCCGCTGCCGCCGGACACCAGAACCTGCTGCTGGTGATCGTGGTCGCGATGCTCGGCTCCGTCATCGGCGAGTCCGTGTGCTACTTCATGGGCCGCGGTTCCGGCCCGGCACTGCACCGCTGGATGAAGCGGCAGGAGCGCCGGCAAGCGATGTACGACAAGGTGTCCGCCGCCTTGCACTCCCGCGGCGGGCTGATTCTGATGACGGTCCGCTACATTCCCGGTGCCCGGATGGTCGCGACGCTGACCGCGGGCGCGACCCGGTACTCGTTCAAGAAGTTCATCGTCTTCACCTTCGCGGGCGTGACCGTCGCCTACACGTACGTCGCGCTGCTCGGTTACGTCGGCGGTGATGCGTTCGCGCACGACTCGCTGAAGGCGCTCGCGTTCAGCCTGAGCCTGGCGGCGGTGATCGGCCTGGTGGTCGAGACGTCCCGCCGGATCGCCGTGAAGCGCCGGGCTGCCAAGATCACAGCCGCGTAACGATCCACCCCCGGGTTTCCGCCCGGCTGCGTGTCCCGAACCGCCCTGAGAGAGCCCTCATGCGTCAGTAGGGACGTGGTGAGGCCTGGGGTGAACCTCGTGGGCGTCGCGCTCGTGGTGGCGGCGCTGCTCGCCGGGTGCGCCGACGTACCCCTCGAAGCAGCTTCCAGCCCGAGCACCAAGCCGACCAAATCCGCGTCACACCGCCCCACCCCGAGTCCAACTCCAATACCAATTCCCACTCCCACGGCGAAGCTTCTCTCCGCGGCTCCGGTGACCCGTGCGTTCCCGGGTCGGTTGCCGAGTGGCAAGCCACCGCTGTTCGTCGTCGTCTCGTTCGACGGCGCCGGTGATCTCGCTCTCTGGGCCCGCTGGCGCGCCGTGGCTCGGCAGGTCAACGCGCGGATGACGTTCTTCCTCTCCGGCCCGTACCTGTACCCGGGCGACCATCGCACCGACTACAAACCGCCGTTCCACCAGCCCGGAGCCTCCGACGTCGGCTGGGGTGATGCGAGCAACGTGCTCGGGCGTACGACGGTGCTCCGGCAGGCGATCGCCGAGGGGCACGAGATCGGCACCCATGCGAACGGGCACTTCTGCGGTACGACCGGCATCGGCCGGTGGACAACGGCGCAGTGGACCGCCGAGCTGAGCGCGTTCGACCGGATGGTGCGGACCGGGCCGACCTTGGCTGCCGGCAAGACGGTCGCGCCGCCGTTCGACCCAGCGACGGTCAAGGGGCTGCGGACGCCGTGTCTCGAGGGCAACCGACCGGCGTACCGGCAGGCCATGGTCCAGCGCGGCATGCTGTACGACGCCTCCGAGCCCGGCTACATCGCCTGGCCGAAGAAGGTCGACGGCCTGTGGAACTTCCCGCTGCAGTCGGTCATTCTCGCGGGATCCGGCAAGAAGACGCTGACGATGGACTACAACCTGTGGTTCAGCCAGACCGGCGCGAAGACCGCGCCGGTCGCCCAAGTGCCCGCGCTGAAGGCGCAGGTACTCGCGACGTACCGCCAGGCGCTCGCCAAGTCCCGGGCCAGTGGCAACCCGCCGCTGTTCCTCGGCAACCACTTCAACCGGTGGAACAACAGCGTCTACTCCGACGCCCTGACCACCTTCGTCGAAGAAACCTGCAAGCAACCCGACGTCCGCTGCGTGAGCAACATGGAGCTCGTCAGCTGGCTCGCGAAGTACGGCGTACCGACCGGGCGGAACCAGCCCGCCTAGAGGCGCAGGTACCCGTACGCGCTCTGCCAGGTGCCGCCGTCCTTGATCCGCCCGACGACGAGCCGCTGCAGCCTGGTGTCCTGCGGAAGCTCGTCCAGGTGGTCGGTGCCGTGGGTGCGGAAGGTGAAGAAGATGGCGCCGTCCTGGCTTTCGGTCGGCGTCCCGTACGGCGTGAAGCGGCGGCCGAACCGGACCATGTTCGAGTCCTGCGGGAGGTTGTCGAGCAGGTAGGGATCGATCAGCCAGGACCACAGGTTCGCGGTCTTCACCGGATACTCGGGGAAGTACCGCGGGAAGAACTCGCGGGCCTGCGCGAAGCTGTCGTCCACCGCCTCAGGCGTCAGCGGGCCGGTCTCCGGGATGTGGACGCCGATGATCCACTCACCGGGCTCGGTCCCCGGCACCGGCTTGTCCGCCGGGACCTGGTGCAGCAGGAACTGCAGCCGGCCGAGTGCGTAGATGTGCCCTGTCCAGGCGATCGTCAGCCACCAGTGCGTCTCCAGGCTGTACTCGCCGTGCGTCCGGCGACTCACCTTCAGCTGCTGCCCGAGATCCGCCAGGCTGGCCCAGCTGATCTCGTCCGGGATCCCGCGCTCGGTGTGGAACCGGCGGATGTCCGGCACGGTGTCGAGGAACGCCTGCACCGAGTTGCGCCCGTCCTCCGGCATCCGCAGCTGCGGCTCACGGCCGAGCTTCCCGATCTCGGCCCGGATCTGGACGGCCAGGTCCTTCACGATCGCCTGATCGGGGGTGAATGCCTCCGCCGCCTCCCGGTCGGCGTCGGCGAAGCCCAGCAGGCGGTACTCGTCAGCAGTTGTCACTCGCCAACCGTAACCGATCGGGCGGAAGCCAGAGACTTACGATCTACACCGTGGGCTACCAGCGCTTTGCACCGCCGGAGCACCTGCGCGACCTGGTCGAGCACCTGTGGCTCGTCGAGTCTCCGCCGCTGCGGTCGCTCCGGCAGGAGATCCTCATCCCGAACGGCCGTCCCGGGCTCGCCATCGCCCTCGCGGACCCCGGGACCCGGCACGATCCGGTCACGCGAACCGAGTGGCCGAACGCCGCCTCGGTGTTCGGGATCATGACCCGGCCGCAGGTGATCGGCCAGGTCGGTGCGTCGAGTTACGTGGGCGTCGAGTTCACACCCTGGGCGATCGCGGCACTCGGCCTGTCCGACCTGCTCGTGGACGAGGTGCTGCAGTTCTCCGACTGGGTCGGCGAGGGTACGACGGCCGCACTGGTGGACGAGCTTCGCGCGGCACCGTTCGGCCGGTCCCGGGCCGATCGGCTGGCCGCCTTCCTGTCGCCGCGGCTCGACCCGGACCGGCCGGTCCCGGTCGTCGCGGTCGCGGTGCGCGTGATCGACGAGGCGCGGGGTCGTACGACGGTCGCCGACGTCGCGCGGCGGAGCGGGACGTCGTACAGCACGCTCTACCGGGTGTTCCGGCAGAACCTGGGGATCGGGCCGAAGCAGTACGCCGAGATCGTCCGGTACTACCTCTTCGTCGGCGGGCTGCTGGGTGGTCCCGCGGACGCTCAGGCGACGTTGTCCGCGTTGTACGGGTACTACGACCAGGCGCACGCGGCCCGCGACTTCAAGCGGTACACCGGCGTCAGCGCGACGTCCTTCCTCGCCTTGCAGGACGGGATCGCCGCGCTGATGCATGGAAGATCCGTCCAAGACGACGCGCCCGCCGACGGGTGAGGATCGGTCCCATGGGACGAATCATTCATGTCGAAATCGTTGCCGCCGACCACGATCGCGCGGCGGAGTTCTACAGCAAGGTCTTCGGCTGGCAGGTGACTCCGGCGCCGGTGCCGGAGGGCTACCTGCTCGCCGAGACCGGTGCCGGCGAAGGGATCGACGGCGCGATCATGAGCAGCCGATATCAGGAACAGCCCACGATCGCGTGGATCGAGGTCGACGACATCGAGGCGACGCTGGACGCCGCACGCGGAGCGGGCGGGACGCAGGTCGGGGAGGTGCAGGAGCTGCCGGGGATCGGGCGGCTCTGCTACGCGCGCGACACCGAGGGCGTGCTGATCGGATTGCGTCAGCGTTCCTCGGCCAGGCCGAGGTAGAGGATCGTGGGGTCGGACGGGTTGAAGGCGAGCGACGGGATGCCGTCGTTGCGGTTGTGGTTCTTGCTGAGCTCGCCGGTGGACGGACGGAAGCGGTAGAGGTCGGCGCCGAAGTTCGCGAACGACGTGCCGTAGCTGAAATACAGCAGATCCGGGTCGGCCGGGCTGGCCCACATCCGGTTGCCGTTGATCAGGTCGGCGCGACTCTGGTCCAGCACCTCGCGGAACTTCAGCCCGCCGTCGCTCGACTCCCAGATGAACCGGGTCGACCGATCCCGGTCGTACCCCTCCACCCAGACCTTCGACGGGTCGGCCGGCGAGATCGCCAGGCTGAACGCGTTCACCCGTTCGATCGGCCGTGATCGGGTCCACGTACGGCCGCCGTCGTACGTCACGTAGACGCCGTCCGACATCACGCCGATGACGATGTGGTCCGGGTTCCGCGGGTCCACGACAGCGTCGTACACGAAGAGATCACGAGCCGCCGGTACGCCGCTGCGCTGCCAGCTCACACCGTCGTCGGTCGAGTCGTACACCTGGCTGTCGCCCGCGACGACCCGCAGCCGGCCGGGGCGAGCAGCGAGCGCGGCGAGACCGCCGCCGGCGACCGGTCCCTGGACGGTGGTGACGCGGCTTCCCCTGACCCGGTGGATCGGCTGGTCGTTCACGGAGTAGATGTACGCCGTGTCTCCCGGACCCGGCTCCACGTCGTACGTACTCAGATCGTCGGGTGCCTTGTCGAGCAGTTGCCAACTGCAGCCCGCGTCACTGGAGCGCTGGATCGACTGCCGGCCGATCGTGATCAGCGTGTTCGGCTCCTCGAGCGCGGCGACCTTCGCGTAGGTGACCGGCCGGAGCGTGCCGGTCGTCGGTGCGAGCGTCGCACCGTCGGTCTCGGTGATCGTCACCGAGCCATCGCCGTACACGGTGTCGCAGTGTGGCTGGTTCCAGAACCAGCCCGGACTCGACGCGCGGGCGGGTGTGGGGACGAGCGCGAGTAGGACGGCGGCGGTGGCACCGAGGGCGGCGAGGCGGCGTGAGGTCATGACCCAAGATCTACGGGCCGATCATGCATGTCTGCCAGCACTTGCGCTGGCAGACAACCGCCATGACGTACTGTGGCCAACCCGACGGGGGGCCAACCGGGAGGGGTCAGCCGGCCGCGGTGTCGATGTGCCGGGCCAGGATGAGGTCGTCCTCGGTGACGCCGCCGGCCTCGTGGCTGCTCACCCGGAAGGTGATCGTGGTGTAGCGGATGTCGATGTCCGGGTGGTGGTTCATCGACTCGGCCAACTGGGCCACCGTGGCGACCAGTCGGATGCCGTCCAGGAAGGTGGCCGCCTTGACGCTGCGGACCAGCTCGCTCTCCACGACCTTCCACTCCGGCAGGTGGTCACGGATCGCAAGATCGATCTGGTCGTCGGTCAGCAGCTCAGCCATGGGGGTCACTCTAGACCCCAACCTGATCGGGGTGCCGCCGCACTCGGCCGGCGGCGAGTAGTCCGACGAGGGCGAGGGCGGCGCCGGTGGTGATGATCGATCCGAAGACCCACGGTTGCGGGTCGGATGCGTTCAGGGCGAGCAGGGTCCCGCTCACGGCCAGAGCGGTCGCGATGCTCATGGTGGCGGCCATCTGGCCGGCGCTGCTGTTGCGGCCGGAGTTGTTGTGGTCGGACAGATCGAGGGTCAGCACCGACAGGCTCGACGAGCTCAGACCCATCCCGATGCCGGCGAACGACCAGCCGATCAACCCGAACCACGTCGTCGCATCCGTCCACGCGAGCAGCGAGGTGATCACCAGACCACCGGTCATGAACGCGAGCCCGGCCCGCAGTACGTTGACGCGCTCGATCCCGTGATCCCGTCCCTGCAGCCACGACCCGAGCGCCCAACTCACGCCGGTGATCGACAACGTCACACCGGCCCGCGACGCACTGAAGTGATGCTGCAAGGTCAGCAACAGCGGCAGGTACGCGCCCACCCCACCGAACGCCGCGCCACCGAGCGCGCGGACGGCGACCACGGCCGGGAAGCCGCGACGCGCCACGAACATCCCCTTCGGCATGACTCGTACGGCGGCCAGCCCGAGGATCACCACCGCCACGGGAATCGCGATGCCGGCGAGCACCCGATGGGCCTCGAGCCGATCACCGGCCAGCGTCATCGAGAACAGCGCGACCGACGCCGCGAACGCCCAGGGCAGCGCGGCACGCCAGGCCTCCAGTTCAGCTGCATCCTCGGCACTCCGCTCGGGCGCCGGAGTGTTGAGCGACTGACGCATCGCCGGGCCGAGCAGCATCCAGCTCGGCACCAGCAGGACGACAGCACCAAGGAACACCCAGCGCCAGCCGAACTGCTCCGTCACCACACCGGTCAGCACCGGACCGAGCACCGACGGCAGGATCCACATCGCGGCGAACAACGAGAACATCCGCGGCCGCAGTACGGCGGGGAGTGCGCGGGCGACAAGCACCATCAGCGAGACGTCGAGCAGGCCTTCCGCGAAGCCGCTGAGCAGTCGACCGGCGACGACCATCGGCATCGCCGTCGCGGTCCCGACCAGCAACTGGGCAAGGGCGAACGCGATCGCGCCCGCGCGCAGGGTCGGGATCGGTCCGCGCCGATCGGACCACAGGCCGGCGATCGCGAGCGAGATGAGGTAGCTCGCGCTCGGCGCCGCGTTGGCCAGACCGAAGCTGCCCAGCGCATCGAACTCGCGCACCATCGTCGGCAGCGCCGTACCAACCGCTCTGTTCTCGAACGCGCCGAGGGTGACGAGGCCGATCACGCCGAGCACGAGCGGCAGATGCGGCCCGCTGAACAGCCGTTGGCGAGGGGCGTCGACAGGCGTGGTGGAAGTCATGCCCGCTATCGTCGAAGTTCAAGTTGGGTTGAAGTCAAGACGGTCTGTGGTCGGGGAGGCGGAAGACGAGGACCAGGACGCGGAGGACCAGGACCGCAGAGATCACCAGCAGGTTGTAGCCGAACAGCTGGAAGAGGCTCATCGACTCGGTGACGCTGGGGCCACCCGGCGTACCGAGTAGCAGCACGGCCATGATGCCCGCGGTCGCGCCGAGAACCGCCAGCAGTGCCTGGTGCAGCAGGCCGGTGAAGTGCCGGCGGTCGCGTTCGTCCGCGAACAGCCGGACGTTCAGTCCGAGCCGCCCGCTCTCCGCCGCGGCCGCGATCCGGTCGATCCGCCGCGGCAGCCGGCGCAGCATCGGCAACAACGTCACCAGTTCCTCGGTCGCCGTACGGCGGATGGCGTCGGGAGCGAGGCGGTCGGTGACATGGGCCGCGGCGAACTGGCGGGACGCCGCGACCAGATCGAAGCCGGGGGAGATCCCCGAGATCGTGCCCTCGATCGTCGCCAGCGCGCGGAACACCGCGGCCACTTCCGGCGGTACGCCGAGATCGTGCGACGTGATGATCGTGAACAGGTCGTTGAACATCGCCGGCCCGAGCGTCACGCCCGCGGCGAGGTGCCGGGTCATGAACTGGCCGACGGAACGCTCGAGGGCGCGCTCGTCGATGACGTCGGGACGGTAGACGATCTCCAACAGGGCGTCGGTCGCGGCGACCGGATCGCCGTGGTCGATGGCGAGCAGGAAGCGCTGCAGCGCCTCGCGGGTGGCCGGGTCGAGCCGGCCGACCGAGCCGAGGTCGAGCATGCCGATCCGGCCGTCGGCCAGCAGGAGGAAGTTGCCAGGGTGCGGGTCGGCGTGGAAGACGCCGTCGATCGCGACCTGACCAAGCAGGCAGTCGAACAGCGCGCGGCCGAGGCGGGCGGCGTCGAGGCCGCGCTCGGCGATCGCCTGGGCCGCGTTACCCAGGCCGATACCGTCCAGTCGCTGCATGGTCAGCACTCGGCGGGTGGACTGCTCCGGGTACAGCTCGGGCACCACCAGGTCATTGCTGGCGGCAACGGATCGGCCGGCCGCGACCGCGGTCATGTTGCCGGCCTCGACGGTGAAGTCGAGCTCCTCGCGGATCGCGTCGGCGAACCCGCCGGCCAGCGAGCGGACGCCCATCGAGCGGCCCCAGTCGGTGTTCCGTTCGAGCAGGCGGGCGAGCCGGGAGACGATGTCCAGGTCGCGTTCGACGACGGTCGCGATGCCGGGACGCTGGACCTTCACCACGACGCGCGGACCGTGGGGCAGGCGGGCGGTGTAGACCTGCGCGACACTCGCGGAGGCGAGCGGCTCGGTGTCGAAGTCGGCGTACAGGTGGTGTGGGGATGCACCGAGCTCCTCGGTGAGGACCTGCTCGATGCCGGGCCAGGGAGCGGGGGAGACCTGGTCCTGCAGGCGGCTGAGCTCGGTGGCGACCGAGGCGGGGATGATGTCGCCGCGGGTGGACAGGACCTGGCCGAGCTTGACGAACGTCACGCCGGCCTCGTCGAGGGCGAGCCGGAGCGAGCGGGCCAGCTCGGCCTGGCCGGCGGCGTTCTCCCGGCCGGGGCGACGGCGGCCGCGCAGGTACGGGCCGAGGCCGTGCCGGATCGCGATCCGGAGGATCTGCAGGTACCGCTGCGTGCGCGCGATCCGGCCGCTCAGGTCCCGCCGCAGATCCCGGGCCCGGGGCAACGACCCGGTCGGCACCAGGCCTCGGACAGCACCAGGAAGACGAGCCCGGCCAGCATCGAGCAGACCGCCGTCAACGCCAGAAACGCGACCGCGGCGGCATTGGAGCCCTCGAAGGGCAGCTTGCCGACCAGTGCGTTGGCGATCGGACTGAACACCGTGAGCGTCAGCGCGGCCCCCAGCGCCAGCCGCACCAGCCCGAACCGCACCCCGAGCAACCGCTGCGAGAACGGCACGAAGATCGTCATGAAGACGGCGATACTGAACAACCCGGCAACAACGATGTCCATGCCGCGAACCCTAGGCCCCAAGAGCCCGCCCAAGCCTCCCCCACCCGAGTGACCACCCCCGGACCCCACCCCTCGCACAACCCTCCACCCCCGGACCCCACCCCTCGCACAACCCTCCACTCCCGGACCCCACCCCTTCGCACAACCCTCCACTCCCGGACCCCACCCCTTCGCACAACCCTCCACCTCAGGGGTTAACCCCCGAGGTGGAGGGTTGCCCCCTCAGATTCTCAGTGGGCAACCCTCCAGGTGGGGGGTTAACCCCTGAGTTGGAGGGTTGTGCCGGGAGAGGGAGGGGAGGGGGTGGGGTGGGGTGGGGATGCGGCGAGCCCCTGGCCGGGTGGGTCAGGGGCTCGCGGGTGGGCTGGGGTCAGGCTGGGCGGCGGCGGATCTTGTTGCCCAGCCAGACGATCGGGTCGTACTTGCGGTCGGCGACGCGTTCCTTCATCGGGATCAGCGCGTTGTCGGTGATCTTGATGTGCTCGGGACACACCTCGGTGCAGCACTTGGTGATGTTGCAGAAGCCCAGGCCGTGCTGCTCCTGGGCGGCTTTCTGCCGGTCGGCGTCGTCGAGCGGGTGCATGTCCAGCTCGGCGATCCGCATCAGGAACCGGGGACCGGAGAAGCTTTCCTTGTTCTCCTCGTGGTCGCGGATCACGTGACAGGTGTCCTGGCACAGGAAGCACTCGATGCACTTGCGGAACTCCTGCGAGCGCTCCACGTCGACCTGCTGCATCCGGTACTCGCCCGGCTTGACGTCCGCCGGCGGCTTGAAGGCCGGGATCTCCCGGGCCTTCTGGTAGTTGAACGACACGTCCGTGACGAGGTCCCGGATCACCGGGAAGGTGCGCATCGGCGTCACCGTGACGACTTCGTCCTCGCCGAACGTGTTCATCCGGCACATGCACATCAGCTTCGGCATGCCGTTGATCTCGGCGCTGCAGGACCCGCACTTGCCGGCCTTGCAGTTCCATCGAACGGCCATGTCCGGCGCCTGTGTCGCCTGCAGCCGGTGGATGACGTCGAGGACGACCTCGCCCTCGTTCACCTCGACCTCGTAGTCCTGGAGGTCACCGCCCTCGGAGTCGCCCCGCCAAACGCGGAACTTGCCCTGGTAACTCATGTGGCCGGCAGCTCCTCTTCCGTGAGGTACTTCTTCAGCTCGTCGAGCTCGAACAGTTCCAGCAGATCCTCGCGCATCGGGATCTGGTCCTTGCGGACCACGTTCACCGAGTCGTCGGCATCCAGAGAGCAGACCAGCAGGACCTTGCGCCAGTCGGCGTTCATGCCCGGGAAGTCGTCGCGGGTGTGGCCGCCGCGGGACTCCTGCCGCTGCAGGGCCGCCTTCGCCACGCACTCGGACACGGTGAGCATGTTGCGCAGGTCGAGCGCCAGGTGCCAGCCGGGGTTGAACTGCCGGTGACCCTCCACCGTCATCTTCGCGATCCGGCCGCGGTACTCGGCCAGCCGGCCGAGCGCCTGCTCCATTTCCTCTTCCTTGCGGATGATGCCGACCAGGTCGTTCATCGACTGCTGCAGTTCCTGGTGGATCGAGTACGGGTTCTCGCCGCCCTCGAGCTCGAACGGCGCCAGCGCCTCGACGGCCGCCGCGTCGACGTCGGCCTCGGCGATCTTCGGCCGTTCCTGCAGCGAGTCGATGTAGATCGCCGCACCCATGCCGGCCCGGCGCCCGAAGACGAGCAGGTCGGACAACGAGTTGCCGCCCAGCCGGTTCGACCCGTGCATGCCGCCGGCCACCTCACCGGCCGCGAACAGCCCCGGTACGACGGACTGCGCGGTGTCCGGGTCGACCTCGACGCCACCCATCACGTAGTGACAGGTCGGACCGACCTCCATCGGCTCCGCGGTGATGTCGACGTCGGCCAGCTCCTTGAACTGGTGGTGCATCGACGGCAGCCGCCGGGTGATCTCCTCGGCCGGGAGCCGCGTCGACACGTCCAGGAACACCCCGCCGTGGGGCGTACCGCGGCCGGCCTTGACCTCGGAGTTGATCGCCCGGGCGACCTCGTCGCGCGGCAGCAGCTCGGGTGGGCGCCGGTTGTTGTCCGGGTCCTTGTACCAGCCGTCGGCCTCTTCCTCGGTCTCCGCGTACTGCGCGCGGAACACGTCCGGCACGTACTCGAACATGAACCGCTTGCCCTCGGAGTTCTTCAGTACGCCGCCGTCGCCGCGGACCGACTCGGTGACCAGGATCCCCTTCACCGACGGCGGCCAGACCATGCCGGTCGGGTGGAACTGGATGAACTCCATGTTGATCAGCGTCGCGCCGGCCCGCATCGCGAGGGCGTGGCCGTCACCGGTGTACTCCCACGAGTTCGAGGTGACCTTGAACGACTTGCCGACGCCGCCGGTGGCCAGGATGACCGCGGGCGCGTCGAACAGGATGAACCGGCCGGACTCGCGCCAGTACCCGAAGGCGCCGGAGATCGCGTCCCCGTCCTTCAGGAGCTCGGTGACCGTGCACTCGGCGTACACCTTGAGGTTGGCCTCGTAGTCGCCGGTCGCCGCGAAGTCCTCCTGCTGCAGCGAGACGATCTTCTGCTGCAGGGTGCGGATGAGTTCCAGGCCCGTCCGGTCGCCGACGTGGGCGAGCCGCGGGTAGGTGTGGCCGCCGAAGTTGCGCTGGCTGATCCGGCCGTCGGGCGTCCGGTCGAACAGCGCGCCGTACGACTCCAGCTCCCAGACCCGGTCGGGGGCCTCCTGCGCGTGCAGCTCGGCCATCCGCCAGTTGTTCAGGAACTTCCCGCCGCGCATGGTGTCGCGGTAGTGGACCTGCCAGTTGTCGTTGGAGTTCGCGTTGCCCATCGCGGCCGCGCAACCGCCCTCGGCCATCACGGTGTGCGCCTTGCCGAACAGGGACTTGCAGACGATCGCGGTCCGCTTGCCCTGCTCACGGGCCTCGATCGCCGCGCGCAGGCCGGCGCCGCCGGCCCCGATCACGACGACGTCGTAGGAGTGTCGTTCGAGCTCAGTCATGTCTGGAGAAATCCCTAAGAATTAAGCACTGTCAGTTGAGAATGCGCAGGTCGGAGAACCAGCCGGCCGACAGCGCCATGATGTAAGCATCGGTGAGGATCACGGTGAACAGCGACGCCATCGCGAAAGTGCCGTGCTTCGGGTTCAGCTTGGACACGAAGGTCCAGTACCGGTAGCGCATCGGGTGCTTGGAGAAGTTCTTCAGCCGGCCGCCGACGATGTGCCGGCAGGCGTGGCAGGACAGCGTGTACAGCCACAGCATCACCAGGTTGACCCAGATGATCACCGTGCCCAGGCCGATGCCGAAGCCGCCGTCCTTGCCGTGGAAGGCCTGGATGCCGTCGTACACGTTGAGCAGGCCGAAGAGCAGCGCGCCGTAGAAGAAGTAGCGGTGCAGGTTCAGCGCGATCAGCGGGAACTTCCGCTCACCGGTGTACTTCTTGTGCGGCTCCGGGACCGCGCACGCCGCCGGTGCGAAGAACAGCGACCGGTAGCCCGCCTTGCGGTAGTAGTAGCAAGTGCCCCGGAAGCCGGCCAGCACCGCGAAGGTGATGATGCCGAACGGGATGAACACGGGGAACTTCGGGAACCAGGTGCCGAGGTGACTCGACCCCTGGACGCAGGACTCCGTCACACACGGCGAGTACAGCGGTGTGAGGTAGTGGTAGGCGTCGACCCAGTACCACTTGTTCATGAAGATCCGGATCGTCGCGTAGACGACGAAGAAGACCAGGATCACGCCGATCCGCAGCGGCGCCAGCCACCAGCGATCGGTCCGTAGTGTTTTCTGCCCGATCTGTGCGCGACCGGGTGCGCTGACCCCAGTCGCCATCAGAGTCGTCCTCGCTTCGCTGCGGGCTGTTCTGCTGGAGAAAGCCCGCTCTGCTTATTGGTTTCCTCGCTGCGCTCGGTCACGGAGCGTGCCTGTCCGGCGCGCCGAAGCCTTCATGCTCCGCGTCTGTCCACATGGACGCGTCATACTCCACGTCGGGAATCTCCTCGAGTTCCTCCGGAACCGGTCCGGGTCTGTGCTTGGGGTCGGGTGGGCCGAGCTCTGCGAGGTCGTCGTTCAGCCGGGCCACGTCGGACACCAGGCGGCGGATGCCGAGGGTGTCACCGTACTCCTGGCTGAGTTTGCCGACGGCCGCATGCAGGCCTTCGAGCGCGCGGACGACTGCGGCGGTGACCTCACGGCCGCTGTTGCCTTCACTCATGCCGACTCCAGTGATGGTTATGTAGCTGTCAGTATGGGCACACTTTGCCTCTGCCAGGCGCCCAACGGAAGACCCCTCGGTACGGCGTGTTCCCAGTTAGGGTCACCTCAGTTGCGGCCTGCTGACGGGTGGAGTAATGGAACGAATCCGGCCTGCAGCACAACGAGATTCGCCGGTGGGGTGAGGACGGCGACCTCGCGCAACCCGGGTGGTTCGAGGGGATCGCCGTACCCCTGCCAGGACCAGGGCAGGACCTGGTGGTCCAGGACGAGGGCCGGGCGTCCGTCGTACCGGATCATGGCCCCGTCGGGGAGGGTGGCGAGATCCTGGATGGTCGTGCGTTGTCGCCTGGTGCGCGGTTCGACACGTTCGCTGTGGAGCTGGGCGTCCATCGCGGCGGCGCGCGGACGCTCGTCGAGGTCACGGCCGCGCGCCCAGGCGCCGGCGTAGAGGAGGAAATCCCTGCGACGGCAGTAATGACAGGGGCGATGGCCGGCGGCGAGGGCGACGGCTTCGTCGAAGAAGAACAATGCCGTCCAGCGTCCGGGGGGCATCGGATCGCGCTGAACGCCCTTCCATTCAAGGACGCAGCAGATCCACGCCTTCGAGCGCCAGCGAGTCGTGCCGAGGCGGCGATCCGGGCTGTGCAGGGTGCCGCGGTTGCCCATCAGGAGGCCGCGGCCGGCTTCGGCCACGATCTCCTGGGTGGGTAAAACCCTGTTCTGCAACGGCATGGAGATCATCTTGCCGAGGTTGACCGACAGTTTCTGGCAGAGTCACCCTGACCGGGGCGGGGAAGGAATCAGCGCAGTGCAGATTGTGGTGGGAGTGGCCATTGTGCGGGACGGCTTGGTGCTGGCGGCGTACCGGCCAGGGCCGGATGGCGGCTGGGAGTTTCCCGGCGGGAAGGTCGAGCCGGGGGAGACCGAGGAGCAGGCCGCGGTGCGGGAGATCCGCGAGGAGCTCGACCTGGAGATCAAGGTCGGAGCGGCGCTCGGACCCGCGGTGGACATCTCCGAGCGCTACCGGCTGCACGTCTATCTGGCGTCGATCATCGACGGCGAGCCGGTACGGCGGGAGCACGACGAGCTCCGGTGGTTCGGGGCGGCGGAACTGGACGAAATGGACTGGCTGGTGCCCGATCGGCCGTTCGTCCGGGAGCTGCGGACCCTGCTCTGAGTGGCAGAAGTCACACCGGCCCGGAGGGTGCGGAACGCCATCACAGGCTCACGCAGAGGAACTGTATGGGTCAGTTGTATGGGTTGTACCTGGTGAGCGGATCAGACCACCGAGACAATCCTTGCCTGAGACTTCTTGGGGAGGAGTGCGGCATGTCGGTGTATCCGGCCGTTCCTGCGGTGCGAAGAGAGGACTTCGCGCCGGAGGTCGTCTGCGAGGTCTACGAACTGGGGTCGCGACGGCAGAGCCCGGCGGCGGTCAAGGAACTGACCAGCCGCCAGGTGGCGATCGGCCGAATGATGTCCACCGGCGCGAAGGACGCTTCGATCGCGCGCGAGCTGGGGCTGTCGCTGCGCACCGTGCGGGCCGAGATCAGCGCCCTGATCCTCGGCCTCGGCGCCAAGTCCCGCTTCCAGGCCGGCTGCCTGCTGGTCCGCCGCTTCGGCTGAGCGGCCCTCCGTTTCTGTCCGGGGGCCGACGTAGGCTTTCGGCATGGTTGAGCTTCCGGATCGCCGGCTGATGCTGGTGCACGCCCACCCCGACGACGAGACGATCAACAACGGTGTCACGATGGCGCGCTATGTCGCCGAGGGCGCCCACGTCACCTTGATCACCTGCACGCTCGGTGAGGAGGGTGAGGTGCTCGTCCCGGACCTCGTCCACCTGGCCGCCGACCAGACCGACCAGCTCGGTGAGCACCGGATCGGTGAGCTCGCCGCCGCGATGGCCGAGCTCGGGGTCACCGACCACCGCTTCCTGGGTGGTCCGGGCAAGTACCGCGACACCGGGATGATCTACAACGACGAAGGCAACGCGGACGTCCCGCCGGAGACCCGGAAGGACAGCTTCTGGCAGGCCGACCTGCTCGCTGCCGCCAACGACCTGATCCCGGTCATCCGCGAGATCCGGCCGCAGGTGCTGGTGACCTACGACCAGTACGGCAACTACGGCCATCCCGACCACATCAAGGCCCACCGGGTCGCGACGTACGCGGCTGCCCTCGCGGGCGCACGTTCGTACCGGGAGGACCTCGGCGAGGCGTGGGACATCCCGAAGATCTACTGGACGGCGATGGCGGAGTCGCGGATGCGCGCGAGCCTGCGCGAGCTGCGCGAGTCCGGTGACACCACGACCTTCGAGGGTCTGGACCCCGACGGCCCGCTCGGCCCGTTCATCACGCCGGATCGGCTGATCGACTGCGTGATCGACGCCGCCGCGTACCTGGATCGCAAGATGAACGCGATGAAGGCGCACGCCACCCAGATCACCGTCGACGGCCCGTTCTTCGCGCTGTCGAACAACAACGGCAACCAGATCTGGGGCTCGGAGCCGTACCGCCTGGTCAAGGGCACGGCCGCGCCCGGCCCGGACGGCGTCGAGCACGACCTCTTCGCCGGCCTGTAGAGCCCGAGCGGCGTGACCGTTCCCACACGCTCGGTTGAGGCGTCAACCTTCCGGCGGGCATAGTCTGCTGGGGTGTCGTCGGAACCCAGTGGGAGCGTTGCGCCCGAGGAGTTCCGTGCCGCGTTGGGGCGGTTCGCGTCCGGGATCACGATCATGAGCACGCTGCAGGACGGCGTGGCTCACGCGATGACGGCGAACGCGTTCACCTCGGTCTCGCTGGATCCGCCGTTGGTGCTGGTCTGCGTCGACAAAGGTGTCCGGATGCACGCCGCTGTCCAGGACTGTGGCTATTGGGCGGTCTCGGTCCTGGCCGGTGACCAACGGGCGATCGCGGACCGGTTCGCCCGGTCCGGACGCGACCTGTACAGCCAGTTCGACGGCATCGGTACGGCGGCCGGCCCGAAGACCGGGTGTCCGTTGGTCGACGGCGCGCAGTCCTGGCTCGAGTGCCGGACCTGGGCGACGTACGACGGCGGCGACCACACGATCGTGGTCGGCGAGGTGCTCAGCCTCGGGCTGGGCGAGCCCGCCGATCCGAGCGCGCTGATCTACTACTCCAGTCACTACCGGGAACTGCCCGACGCCTGACGGTGATCATGGGGCAACCCGGGCCTGCCCAACGGTCTGAGGGGCATGCCCCGTCCCGTAGTATGTGCCCTTGTGCCTGGGCCGTGTCCCTGAGGGGAGCGGTCTGTCCATGGCTTCGAGCAGGAGGACTCTGTCCGGTGGGGAGAAAGCAGCTCGCGGGGATCATCGCCGCGGCGGGGCTCGGTGTGCTCGTGGTCGGATACGGGGCGGCCTTCGCCTTCGCCGGCGACAAGATCCCCGGTGACACCACCGTCCTCGGCATCCCGGTCGGCGGCCTCTCCGAGTCCGACGCGAAGGCCAAGCTCGAGGCCGGTCTCCAGGACCGGGTCGGCCAGCCGATCGCGCTGAAGGCGGGCGAGTCGAAGTTCCAGGTGAACCCGGCCGATGCCGGCCTGTCGGTGGACGTGGCCGCCACCGTGGCCGCCGCGGGCGCGGGCCGCAGCCTGGCCCCGGGCCGGATCTGGCACGGCCTGACCGGCGGCGACGCGATCCAGCCGGTGGTCACCAAGGACGACGCGAAGCTGAAGGCCGCGGTCGAGAAGCTCGCCGGCCAGGTGAACCGGCCGGCCACCGAAGGCACCATCACGTTCGACGGCACCAAGCCGGTCCCGCAGGCCCCGGCCGACGGTCTGCAGCTGGACAACGACAAGGCCGAGGACGCGGTGCTCGCCGCTTATCCCGCCGATGGCGCCGCGAAGGACCTTCCGGTCGGCGTGACCAAGCCGGAGGCCGGTACGGACGCGCTCGACAAGGCCATGAAGGAGTACGCCGAACCGGCGATGTCCGGCCCGATCCGGCTGACCGTCGGGTCCAAGTCCGTCGAGCTGCAGCCGGCCGAGATCGCGCCGGCGCTGGCGGTGACGCTTCCCGGCGGCAAGCTCACGCCGGTGCTGAACGCGAAGAAGCTGGAGCCGTTGTTCCAGCAGCGGTTCAAGGCGCTGGAGACGCTGCCGAAGGACGCGACCGTGCAGATCGTCGGCAACGGGCCGACGGTGATCCCGGCCGTCGACGGCATGGTGGTCGACCGGACCAAGGTGGCGCCGGCGATCCTCGACATCCTGGCCAAGCCGACCGGCGAGCGCCGGGCCGCGGTCGGGCTGACGCACACCGCGGCGGCGGTGACGACCGAGCAGGTGACCGCGCTCGGGATCAAGGAAGTGATGGGGGAGTTCACCACCCACTTCCCGCACGCGCCGTACCGCAACGTGAACATCGGCACCGCGGCGGCCAAGATCAACGGCACGCTGCTGAAACCGAACGAGACGTTCAGCCTGAACAAGATCGTCGGTGAGCGGACCAAGGAGAACGGCTTCACCGAGGGCAACATCATCAGCGGCGGGAAGTTCGTGCTCGACCTCGGCGGTGGCGTGTCGCAGTCGGCCACGACCACCTTCAACGCGGCGTTCTTCGCCGGGCTGAAGGATGTCGAGCACAAGGCGCACAGCGTCTACATCAGCCGCTACCCGATCGGCCGGGAGGCGACGGTCGCCTGGGGATCGGTGGACATGAAGTTCCAGAACGACTCCGGCCACGGGGTCCTGGTGCAGACGATCTTCAAGGCGTCCACGCCGGGCACGCAGGGCACCATCACGGTGAAGATCTGGGGCACCAAGGTCTGGGACATCACCGCGGGGCAGTCGGCGAAGTCCAACCCGCGCGCACCGAAGGTGGTGTACAACACCGCGCCCGACTGCCGGGCGCAGGCGCCGACCCCCGGGTTCGACATCACCGTCTTCCGGTACTTCGCGCAGAACGGCGTACGGAAGAAGACCGAGTCCTTCACCACCAAGTACAACGCCGCCGACGACATCCGCTGCGGCCCGAAGCCGGGCACCACCCCGCCACCGCCCGGCATCAGCACCCCGCCGAACCTCGGCAAACCCACCACGGAAACCACCCCCCGCCGCCCCCAGTGACCCGCCAGGCTCCCCGCCGCGCCCCTGTAGTGGGGATGGGACAGTCAGCTGCGGTGGAGGGTGTGGAGTTCGGCGGCCACCTGGTTGAAGAGGTCCTCGCCGATGACGGCGCCCTCGCGGCGGACCTGGGCCGGGTCGATCCGTAGTACGCGGTCCAGGCGGACTTCGCTGCGGCGGCCTTCCTTGTCCCACGGGCCGCTGCCGATGTCCAGCCAGACCCGCCCCCAGCGCGCCTCGTCGGCGGCGTCGCGGTCGTGGTCCTTGCTGGTCAGGATCAGCGCGAGCAACAACGGCCCGTCCGACCCGACCACGAGCACCGGCCGGTCCTTCCCGCGGGTGTAGTCCTCCTCGAACGGCACCCAGGTCCACACGACCTCGCCCGGATCCGCCACCCCGTCGTCCGGATGCGGCGTGTACTCCACGTGCACCGTTCCTTCGAAGTCCCCCGCGTACTCGGGCCGCTCAGCCACGTGATCCGCCATGGGACCCGAGACTAACGCCCTCACATCTCACCCGCCTCACACCGTTCCAGCGGTGTGGCACTCACACAGACCCCAACGCTCAGCCGGAACGCGATCCTCGCCGTCCTGCTCACCGGCCAGTTCATGGCGAACATCGACACCGCGGTCGCGAACATCGCGGGACCGTCGATCGGCGCCGATCTGCACGCGTCCGAAGGCGCGGTCGGCCTGGTCGTGTCCGGGTACGTCGTCGCCTTCGCGGTCCTGCTGATCACCGGCGCACGCCTCGGCTCGTCGCTCGGCTACCGTACGACGTTCGTCCTCGGCCTGACCGTGTTCACGGCAGCCTCGCTGGCGTGCGGGCTCGCGCCGGAGATCGTCACCCTGGTCGTCGCCCGCTTCATCCAAGGCGCCGGCGCCGCGCTGATGGTCCCGCAGGTGCTCAGCGGCATCCAGCTGCACTTCCAGGGCCGCGATCGGCTGAAGGCACTCGGCTACTTCTCGATCGCCCTGTCCGGCGGTGCCGTCGCCGGGCAGATTCTCGGCGGCATCTTGATCGCGGCCGACCTCTTCGGAACCAGCTGGCGGCCGATCTTCCTGGTCAACGTGCCCATCGGCATCGCGCTCGCGATCGCCGCGCGCCGCCAGCTCCCCGCCGACCCGGCCGGGCATCGTGATCGCCTGGACCTGATCGGCGTACTCACCTTGTCCACAACGGTTCTGCTCGTCATCTTCCCGCTTCTGCTGGGCTCCGAGCGCGGCTGGCCGGCCTGGTCGTGGCTCTGCCTCCTGCTGAGCCTCCCGGCCCTGGCCCTCTTCGAGTACGGCGAACGCCGTACAGCCGCACGAGGTGGTCGCCCACTGATCGCTCGCCAGGTCCTGCGGAACCCATCAGTGCGAGCCGGTCTGCTCGCTCACGGCTGCACCTCAGGCACGTACTTCGCCCTACTCTTCGTGCTCGCCCTCTACCTCCAGAACGGCCTCCACAAAGGCCCTGCGTACTCAGGCTTCGCCATGGTCGTCTGGGTGGCTGCCTTCGGCCTGGCCGGCCCGATTCTGCCCAGACTGCGCAGGGGAGTGCGGTGGATGCCGGTCATCGGCTGTCTGGTCCTGGCGGCCGGCTATCTGTCCGTGCTGGCCTATCTGCTGCTGGGCGGCCGCACTGGAGCGCTTGTGTTCGTACTGCTGGGCATCGGCGGCCTGGGCCTCGGGATCAGCGCCAACACGCTCATCGGGGCGGTCACGTCCAGCATGTCCCCGCAGTACGCCGCGGACCTCTCCGGAGTTGTCGCCACCAACGCTCAGCTCTCAGGCGCACTGGGCGTCGCTCTGGCCGGTTCCACCTATGCGGCGCTCGCAACTGACCCGGAGCGCGCGCTGGGCGTCGTACTAGCCGGGTTTGTCGTGCTGACGATGGTCGGGGCGGGTGCGGCTCAGCGGCTGGTCAGATAGCGGTAGCGGTACGCCTCGCGGTAGCCGAGCCGCCCGTAGGTGGCGATAGCGGGCGCGTTCTCCTCCAGCACCTCCAGATAGGTACGGCGACCGCCCAACGGACCGGACCAGCGCGCCAGAGCCTGCAGGATCGCGGAGCCCAGCCCACGGCGCCGGTACGCCGGGTCGACGCGGATCGCATCGACGCCAAGCCAGTGGCCTGTCATGGATCCACGCCCAACCGCCACCGTCCGGCCGTCCAAGCTGATCGAGGCGAAGACGGCCTTCGGTGCGCCCTCCAGCACCTTCGGCGCGGGCTCGGGCACCGGTCCGTCGAAGGCGGCGGCGTACCAAGCGTTTCCGGGGTGCTCCGCGATCAGTACGTCGTACTCCGGCGCAGCGTTCACGTGGTCGAGCGTGGTGTGCATGACCAGTACGTCGGACTGCTCGGGACGGGCGTCCACCCACCCGAGGGCACGGAAGTCCTCTGCCTCCGGGCTACCGAGCCGGATCAGGGCCTGTGGGGGCAGTCCGCGCTCGTCGTAGAAGGCCTCAGCGTGCTTGAGGGCCTCGGCCACGGGCATCCCGGGGCTTCCCGCCGGCAGCAGCGAGTTGCCCCGGCCGGTCCAGCCGGCCGATGCCCGCAGCAACCAGTGGCCGACGTACGACGTCTCGACCGCGGGGCGGCCCAGTGCGGTGCTGAGGAAGAGTTGCTCGACGTCCACCGGCCGCAGTGGTGTCTCCGGGATAGTTTTCGCCGCTGTCACCTCATCGGCATCAATCTGGTGCACACTGCTGTCAGCGTGGCGAACAGCCAGGCTTACCGGGTCCCAGGACTGCAGTACGCCGATCACATCGGTGAGGCCGCCCGGAATCCGGTGCCGGACGACGACACGGTGGCCGATATCACGGGCGCGCAGACCTGACACGATGCGGACTCCTGGCAGAGTGGGCGAAGTACTACCGTGATACTAGAGACCCTGCACCAAACACAGCATCACCGCATCGCAGCACCCCAAGTCCCAGCTGCGCTTGCCTTGCCATAGGAGGAGTAGCAGTGACCTACGTCATCGCGCAGCCGTGTGTTGACCTGAAGGACCTCGCCTGTGTCGAGGAGTGCCCCGTCGACTGCATCTACGAGGGCAACCGGATGCTGTACATCCACCCCGACGAATGCGTCGACTGCGGAGCCTGCGAGCCGGTCTGCCCGGTGGAAGCGATCTACTACGAAGACGACACCCCGGAGCAGTGGAAGGACTACTACACCGCGAACGTCGACTTCTTCAACGACCTGGGCTCCCCCGGCGGCGCGTCGAAGATGGGCAAGATCGACAAGGACCACCCCTTCATCGCCGCCCTGCCCCCGCAGGAACACGACGAGTAAAAGCCTGAAACGCGGGGAGTGAGGGGTCGCGGCCCTCCCCCCGCAGGAACACGACGAGTAATCGTCTGCCCACTTACTGAAGCGGGGGGGGGGGGGGGGGGGACCCCACTGTCTCCAGGGGGTCTCGCGGGGTCGGGTGGGGTGGGGTAGGAAGGATTGGGGGGGAGAGAAGGGAGGGGGGGGGGGAGTCCCACCCCCCCCCACCAAAAACAGAGGTCCCGCGCCCCCCCCGCCCCTTTTCCTCCCCCCCCCCCCCCCCCCCCCCCCCCGCTACTGCTCCAGGACGTCCACGTGGACGTGGTCGAGGTGGCGCAGGATGGCTGGGTCGCCGGAGCGTTCGGGCGGGGTGTAATCCCGCCAGCCGCTGTCCGAGCGCCCGCCCGCGGTCCAGATCTTGTCGCTGAAGATGACCGTCTTGATCTTCAGCACGTCCGCCCGCGCGACCAGGTACTGCGCCATCGCCCAGCCCTTGGTGGTGTTCGCCGCGGAGATCGGCCGTACGAACACGTCGATCGCCCGGCCGTCGTAGTGCGCCGACCCCTCCATGTGCCCCGAGCGCACGCCACCCGCCGCGTACCCGCCGGTCGACAACTTCCCGAACGTCCGGATCAGATCCGTCCGTACGGCGTCCGCCCGCGGCGTCAGCCCGCTGCGGCCCATCGTCTCGGCCGGCACCGACGACGTGTTCACGGTGCAACTGAAGACACTCTTCGACTGCCCGGTCAGTGCTGACGCCAGGACGCGGGCGTCCGCCTCGTGGTCGGCGTACGCGTTGGGGAACGCACTGCGCTGCACCGCGTCGGCCGCGACGGTGACCGCGAGCTTCTGATAGTTCTTCACCTTCACCAGCGCGTCGTAGAACTTCCCGGCCGCGTAGTGCGGATCCCGCACCTGCGCCTCGGTGCCCCAGCCCTGCGACGGCCGCTGCTGGAACAGCCCGAGCGAGTCCCGGTCCCCGTGCGCCAGGTTCCGCAGCCCGGACTCCTGGTACGCCGTCGCGAGCGCGATCGTCGCCGCCCGCGCCGGCAGCCCACGCCGTACGGCGACGCCCGCGATGATCGCGGCCGACTCCGCCTGCTCCAGATCGAGGACGACGGTCTGGCCGCTGATCGTGGCCTCGCACTGCTCCGGTGGCGGCAGGATCGACCCCATGTTCTTGCCGCCGATCCACGCGATGCCGACGCCGACAGCCAGGCTGAGCGCCGCTACGGCGCCCAGGGCAACCACGGCACCCCGCTTCATCGGCATACGGGTCCCAACGTGCGGGGGCGGGGGACAGGTTCCGATCGAAAGGTCACGAAGTGGTTGACGTGCACAGGCTCACATTGGTTGGCGCGACTCACGCGTTGGCGTGCAGGGCCTCGTTGAGCGTGATGCCCTCACCCTTGCGCGGACGCGCCTCGACCGCACCGGTGACCGAGTTGCGGATGAACAGCAGACCGGGCTGTCCCGACAGGTCGCGGGCCTTCACCACGCTGCCGTCCGGGAGGGTGACCTTGGTGGCCGCGGTCACGTACAGCCCCGCCTCGACCACGCAGTCGTCGCCGAGCGAGATGCCGGTGCCGCCGTTCGCGCCGAGCAGGCAGCGCTTGCCGATCGAGACGACCTGCTTGCCGCCGCCGGACAGCGTGCCCATGATCGACGCGCCCGCTCCGATGTCGCTGCCGTCGTCGACCACCACTCCGGCCACGATCCGGCCTTCGACCATCGACGTACCGAGCGTGCCGGCGTTGAAGTTCACGAAGCCCTCGTGCATCACCGTCGTCCCCGACGACAGGTGCGCGCCCAGCCGGACCCGGTCGGCGTCGCCGATCCGGACCCCGCTCGGTACGACGTAGTCCGTCATCCGGGGGAACTTGTCGACGCTGGTCACGGACAGGTGCTGACCGGCCGCGCGGGCCCGGAGCCGGACCTGCTCGATCTCCTCGACCGGGACCGGGCCGAGCGACGTCCACGCGTTGTTCGGCAGGGCGGCGAAGATGCCGTCCAGGTTGAGGCCGTGCGGGCGGACGAGGCGGTGCGACAGCAGGTGCAGCCGCAGGTACGCGTCCGCGGTGCCGGCCGGGGCCTGGTCCAGCGTGATCTCGGCCGCCACGACCTCACGCCGTACCTGCCGGAGCTCGTCGTTGCCCTCGGCCGCGATCAGCTCGGCGGGCGCCTTCGCGTCGGCCGGCTGGGCGCCGAGCTCGGGGGCCGGGTACCAGACGTCGAGGACGGTCCCGGCGGCGGTGACGGTGGCGAGGCCGAAGCCCCAGGCATGCGTGGCGTTCTCGGTCATACCCACAGCCTGCCAGACTGCTGACCGGGCCATCGAACCCGACCGCTATCCGAGCGCCTCGCACGCCCGGTGACCGGCGCCACTGACCGGAAGGATGCCGATGACGACCGCTCTGACCCTGGACACCGACATCGGCTCGGACGTGGACGACGTCCTCGCTCTGGCCACGATCTTCGGCTCACCCGAGCTCGACCTGGCCGCCGTGACCACGGTGTACGGCGATACGTTGCTTAGGGCAAGGATGGTCGCACGGGTGAGCGGCGTGGCCGGCCGGGAGCCGGGGCTGGTGGTGGCGGGGCGCGCTGAGACCCGCTCGGGCCGGGCGGTCTGGTGGGCGGGCCACGAGGGCGCGCTGTTGCCGGACCTCGAGCGGGAGAAGGTCGACGCCGGGGCCGACCCGATCGACGTACTCGCGACCTCGCCGACGGTGGTCGCGGTCGGGCCGCTCACCAACGTGGCCGAAGCCGTGGAGCGACCCGCGCGGGCTGTCGAACAATTGTTTGTGATGGGCGGTGACTTCTCGCTGAGCAAGGTCGAGCACAACATCAAGTGCGATGTCGACGCGGCCGCGGTGGTGTTCGCCGGCGGGATCCCGGCGACCGTCATCGGGCTCGATCAGACGACCCGGATCCGGCTCGGCGGCGCGGCGGTCGCGGAGATCGAGGCCGCCGGGCCGCTCGGCCGGTTGCTCGCCGCGGAGATGCGGCAGTTCTGGAAGTTCAACGCCGAGGACTCCAATGTGCCACACGATCCGGCCGCCGTACTGATGCTGACGGACCCGGAGCTGTTCACCTTCGCGACCGGCCGAATCGAGGTCGACCCGACCGGCCGCACGCGCTTCACCCCCGGCGACGGGCCGCACCGGATCGTCACCGATCTCGACACCGGCCGGGTCGGGCGGCGCATCGTGGACCGCATCCTCACGGCCTGCCGGGTGACCGGATAATTCGACGGCGAGCGTGCGGCCGGTTGTGATCTACTCGTCGAATGCTCCCCGCCTGGCTCGAGACCGTGTCCGAACCAGTCCTCCAGGCGACGCAGGCCCCATCGGCGGACGCGCTGCACGGAGAGCTGCTCCGCCAGTGGGGCTCGTCGGAGGTGTGGCGCCTGTCCTACGGCCTCCGCAGCGTGATCGTGAAGCGCGGTACGGACGCGCAGTCCGGGGAAGGGACGGCGTACGAGCGGTTCGTCATACCGCTCGGGTTGCCGGCTCCAGAGCTGATCTGGGCGGCTGACGGCGTACTGGTACTCGCGGACGTCGGGCGGGTCACGCTTGAGCAGGAGCCGTCGGCGGAGGGGTTTCTGGCCGCCGCTGGACTGCTCGCGGAGATCCGTAGCCATGCTGTTTCCGGACCGACCGGCTTTGCGCCGGAGCACGTGAAAGAACTGGCCGACCGGATCGGCCGGATCTCCTTCGATGTCGCGCCGTTGACACAGGCACTGGCCGCGCTCCACCAGCGTGCGCCGTTGGGTGTCGTCCACGGCGACTTCGTGCCGAAGAATCTGGTCACGGACGGCACCCGGTGGACCGCGGTCGACTGGCCGCTCGTGTACCTCGCGCCGCACCTCAGCGACCTCTACACGCTGATCCGCGATGCCGTTGCCCTCGGCCACGACCGTGGACCGATCGTGGCGCAGTACGTCGAGAGCGCCGGAGCCGACCCGTTCCTGGTCGACCGGCAGTTGCTCGTCGGCGGTGCCTGCTTCTGTCTGCGCGCGCTGGACTTCGTGATCGCGGAGGGTCTGCGCACGATCCCCGGTTCCGAGGACTGGATCGATCCGCTGCTGGCCGAGCTCGAAGGTCTCGTGGAGCAGCTCGCGTGAAGCTTCTCGTCCTCGGCGGCACCAAGAACCTCGGCCGCCACGTCGTCGAGGCCGCCCTCCGCGACGGTCACGAGGTGACGCTGTTCAATCGCGGGCGGACGAATCCTTCGTTGTTTCCCGCGGTACGCCGGTTGACGGGTGAGCGCGCGGATCCCGCCGTACTCGCGACGGGGGAGTGGGACGGCGTCATCGACATCTCCGGCTTCCTGGTCCACGACGTCCGCCTGAGCGCGTCGCTCCTCCGCGACCGCTGCGCGCACTACACGTACATGTCGTCGATCGCCGTCTACGCGAGCAAGACCACCCCCGGCATGACCGAGTCCGCACCACTGCTGACGTGGCCATCCGGCGCCCCCGAGGACCACTTCACCATGGACCTCTACGGCCCGTCCAAGGTCCGCTGTGAGTCGGTGTTGGCAGGGGTGTTCGGCCCCCGAACCTCCGCCGTACGCTCCGGCTTCGTCGTCGGCCCCTACAACCCCGACTTCGGCAACTGGGGCTGGGCCTTGGCCCACAACGTGACGATGGAATGCGCCGCCCGTCCCGACCAGCCCATCCAATACATCGACGCCCGAGACCTAGCCACCTTCCTTGTGAAGATCACCGTGAATCGGCTGCCAGGCCCCTTCAACGCTGTAAGCCCGACCCACACCATGTCGGACCTCGCCGCCACTTGGCGCTCCGTCGTACCCAACCCACCCGCCATGAACTGGTCCCCCGAGGTAGACCGCGTCCACCTCCCCCACAACGGCACCTTCCAACTGGACAACACCCGAGCCCTAACAGCCGGCCTCCAACTCCGTCCAGCCGCAGAAACCGCCCACGACTACGTGTCCTGGGTCCAGGATGGGAACACTCCACCGCCACCACCTCACTGAGTCCGGGGCAACCTGGGGCATTCCGGGGCAGTTGTCCACAGACTCGATTCGGGCCCGCCGTAGGCGGTTGCCGACTCGTAAGGTTTCCCCTTATGTACTTCGACCGGCCGCTGGTGCGCGCGTACGTCGACGAGACCGGCGACCGCGGTCTGTCTCTCCGTGCGTCGCGATACTTCGGCATGGTCGCGGTGGTCATCGCCGACGAGGACGATGCTGGGCTTCGGCGTGCGATCGGACTGTGCAGGCACCGGCTGTCGGTCCCGGCGGGAAAGCCGCTGCACTGGACGGAGCACGTGAAGAGGTTTCCCCGGCGGCAGTTCGTGGCGGCGCAGTTGGGAGCGGTGCCGGGTGCTGTGCTGAATTTCGTGCTGGTGGAGAAGTCGGCGATCGGCCTGGTGGAGGAGGCGATCGCCGATCAGGTCGCCTTCTACAACTTCGTGGCTGGGCGAGTGCTCGAGCAGGTGCTGCACACGGCGAACGAATGGCCGGGAGGTCGGCGAGACGTGGTGATCACCTTCGGGCATGTCCGTGGCTTCCGGCATGAGGAGACGTTGGCCTGGTTCGAGAAGTTGCGGGTGGCTGCTGCCGATCGTGCGCCGTGGGAACTGCTGCGAGGGAGGCCTGGATTCCTCGGGCCTGGTCAGCTGGACGGCCTACAGGCAGCGGACCAGTACGCCGGCATGCTGAGGGCAGCGCTCGAGGCGGACGAGTTCGGTGGCTTCGAGGCGCATCACCTGATGGCTGTCCGACATCAGATCCGGCGCGCAGACGACGGCCCAGGTGGCTTCGAGGTCGTCGTGGTCCCTGGCACGCTGGAGGCGTATCCGTGGTGGCCACGAACCGGGCTGTGAACAGCAACGAGACCTTCGATGGTCCGGAGCGCCGCACCTGATCAGGCGGGTCTGGCAGCAGACCTGGCGTTCTCTCCGCGGCCATCGAAGGCCTCGTGAACAACAGCCTAGCAGCAGGCAAGTTGACCTTGCGAGGTTTGCACGGATCGGGCAGCGCACGGGGTCCACCATGGGGAACGTCCTGCCTGCGATGCCACGTTGAAACGTAGCATTGCGGCCGTGATGATCGAGATAGGTGGAGGGCCGGGTGGGCCGACCAGCCCGCGGGCTGGGTTCAGTGGTGTTGACGCGATCCGGTTTGCGGGGGCCGGTGGGCGGCAGGAGGGGGTGCTGCCGGGGGTTGATGTTGTGGTGGCGGCCGGGGATCGGTTGCGGTACAAGATCTACCCGGAGCTCGATGAGCAGCTGACGTACGGGGCGACGTACGCGGCGGTCGACCTGGTGTTCACCGATGGGTCTCGGCTGTCGGACGTCGGGGTCGTGGATCAGTACGGGATGCCGTTCGACGCGGCGGGTCAGGGTGCGGCCAAGATCCTGTACGCCGACCAGTGGAACGACGTGCAGGTCGATCTCACGGCGGTTGCGGGGAAGACGGTCGAGCAGGTGCTGCTCGTGGTTGACGGGCCTTCGGACTTCCAAGGGTGGATCGACGACCTCGAGATCTCGCAGGCTCCGGCGCGGCTCGACGGGTCGGACTTGGTTGCGTACGTCGACACCCGGCGCGGCACCAACGCCAGCCACGGCTTCTCCCGCGGCAACACGCTCCCGATCACCGCCTGGCCGAACGGGTTCAACTTCCTCACGCCCGTGACGGACGCGTCCACGCACCGGTGGCCGTACGAGTACCACCGGACCAACAACGCCGACAACCGGCCGGAGCTGCAGGGCCTGACGTTCTCCCACCAGCCGAGCCCGTGGATGGGCGATCGCGATCAGCTCACGATCATGCCGGTCGCATCGGCCGACCCGCTGGGGGATCCGGCGGCACGGGCTGTCGCCTTCAGCCACGATGACGAGATCGCCCGTCCGGATCTGTACTCGGTTGCCCTCAGCAACGGCGTACGCGCGGAACTGGCGCCGACCGATCACGGCGCGATCTTCCGGTTCGGGTTCCCCGATGATGCGGCGGGCCGGCACCTGGTCTTCGACTCGATCGACGAGAACGGCGCCTTCACCTACGACGGAACCGCGCTGACCGGATGGGTCGAGAACGGCTCGGAGACCGGCCGGACCCGGATGTACTGCTACGGCCTCTTCTCCGAAACCCCGTCCACCTTCGGACCAACCATCGGCGGCCGGGACAACGCCCGAGCGGCGACCTTCGATCTGTCAGAGGTGACCTTGAGGATCGCGACGTCGTTCATCGGCGTCGACCAGGCCCGGCACAACCTGGAGCTCGAGCTCGACGGACGCAGCCTCGAGGACATCCAGCAGGCCGCGAACGAAGCCTGGAACGAGCGCCTGCAGGTGATCCGTCCCGAGGGCGCGACCGAGCCGCAGCTGCGCACGGTGTACGGCAACCTCTACCGCCTCAACCTCTACCCGAACTCGCACTTCGAGAACGCCGGCACCAACGACGACCCCGACCATCGCTACGCCAGCCCGGTGCTGCCGACCGAGGGTACGGCGACTGACCGCGAGACCGACGCGGTCGTCAAGCCGGGGAAGATGTACGTCAACAGCGGCTTCTGGGACACGTATCGGACCGCGTGGCCGGCGTACGCGTTCCTCTACCCGGAGCTGACCGCCGAGCTGGTGGACGGGTTCGTGCAGCAGTACCGCGACGGTGGGTGGATCGCTCGCTGGTCGTCCCCGGGGTACGCGGACTGCATGACCGGGACGAGCTCCGATGTCGCGTTCGCCGATGCGTATCTCAAGGGTGTTCCGCTGCCGGACCCGTTGGCGACGTACGACGCTGGTCTGCGCAACGCGACCGTCGCACCCACCGAGACCGAGGTCGGGCGGAAGGGGGTGGCGACCGGCTTCTTCGCCGGCTACGTGAGTACCGACACTGAGGAAAGCGTGTCGTGGGCGCTCGAGGCGTACCTCAACGACTTCGGTCTCGCGCTGATGGCTTCGCAATTGGCCGACGATCCCACAGTCTCTGCTGACCGTCGCGCCCAGCTCCGGGAAGAGGCGGAGTACCTGCGTCGTCGCTCGCTGAACTACGTGCTGCTGTTCGACCCGGAGATCAACTTCTTCCAGGGCCGGCGGCCGGACGGGCGGTTCGCGAAGACGCCCGACGAGTTCGACCCGTGTGAGTGGGGCGGCGACTTCACCGAGACCGACGGCTGGAACTTCGCCTTCCACGTCGCCCACGACGGCCGCGGCCTGGCCAACCTGTACGGCGGTCCGCGCGGTCTGGAAGCCAAGCTCGACGAGTTCTTCACGACGCCGGAACTGGCCGTGAAGAAGGGCACCTACTCGATCGTCATCCACGAGATGCTCGAGGCCCAGGCCGTCCGGATGGGCCAGTTCGGCTTCAGCAACCAGCCGGCGCACCACATCGCGTGGTTGTACAACTACGCCGGTACGCCGCACAAGACGCAGGCGATCGTCCGTGAGGTCCTGCAGCGCCTGTACGTCGGCGAGCAGATCGGCCAGGGCTACCCCGGCGACGAGGACAACGGCGAGATGTCGGCGTGGTACCTCTTTGCAGCCTTGGGCATCTACCCACTCCGCGTCGGCGCACCGGAGTACGCCATCGGCTCACCCCTGTTCTCCCGGACGGTGGTCACCCCTCTCGGCGGCGCCCCGATCGTGATCACTGCCTCTGGTCACGAGCACCCCTACGTGCAGGAGGTCAGGGCCGACGGCAAGCAGTTGCCGACAGCATCCATCACCGACGCCGACCTGCGCGCGGCCGGCCAGCTCGACTTCGTCCTCGGCCCGGAGCCGTCCGACTGGGGAACCCTCTCTACCCCACCTGCCCTGACGGTTGACGACGAGGTCCCGGCCCCGTTGGTCGACCTGATCCCGCGCCAGGACCATCCCCTCTTCGACGACGACTCGTCCACCGAAAGCCACTTCGACACGGAGACGCCGACCATCACCTGGTCCCTGTCGGAACCGGGCACGGCCGCCTTCTACACCTTGACGTCCGGCTCATCCGAAGGCGACCCAACCTCCTGGCGCCTAGAGGCCTCCGCCGACGGCACAACCTGGTCCGTCCTGGACGACCGCGCTGATCAGTCGTTCACGTGGCGCCGCCAGACCCGCCCCTTCACGATCGCAACACCGGGCGCGTACGCCCACTACCGCTTGGTGATCACAGCCTCGACGTCTGACATCAGCCTCAGCCAAATCGAGCTCCTCACCTGACCAAGTAGGCGTCACGACAACTGCGGTCGGTGGCGGACGGTGTCGACCATCCGCCCCCGACCGCCTTGTGTTTGGCACGGAGGACCGCCTTGTGTTCGGCGCGGAGGACCGGCGAAGTCGGCACGGCGGACTGGCGAAAGTGGGCACGGCGGACTGGCGACAGTGGGCCGGCGTCAGCGCCAGGTTTCGGCGAGCAGGTCCGCGAGGGCTCGGCCTTGGTCGTAGCCACCGCGCGCGGCTTGCCGCCGCGTTGACAGATCCATCGCATTGGCGTTGAACACATCGCCGGCGCCGCCATCTGGAAAGACAGTTTCGACCCTGCTGCCCCCTGCGCGTAGTTCGTCGACCTGGGTCGCGAGGTCCATGCCCCACTCCAGCGGCATCCGCGTCCTGCCGCTGAACGGTGACAGCACCAGCACCCGCCCGTACCCAGCCGCCAGGTCGGCGTTCTCGCTGCGTCGGTAGCCGCCGTTGATGTATCGGTTCCTGCCGATGCGGTAGGGAGGAACGGGACCGAAACCGTTGCTGGTGCTGGCGGCGACGGCGTCCACCAGCTCGATTCCGCTGTGACGGTCGAACACGACCGGTTCGCCGGTCTGCGCATCGACAGCCGTGATGAGCACACGCTGTTGCGGCCAGTGCCGGCTGGGAAGCCGAGCCGCGACGATGTCGCGCCAGCGCGTCTGGTCGGAGCCTTCGGAAGCATCCATTTCGAGCGCCGCGGCGCCCATCCTGCGGCGCATGTCGGACGCATCCTGAGCAGCACCGATGATTCCGTTCGACCACTCCAGATAGGTCTGCGAGAGACTTGTAGCGCGTCCGCCGGCCGATCCAGCGTCGCTGGTCTGTGGCCGGGGCACCTCGGCGAGGATGGCCGCGTACAGTTCGGCCGGCCGTGTCCCGCTGGTGATCTGGGCAGCCACCGTCGATCCTGCCGACGTACCGATGATGAGATCGGCCTCGGTGACATCGACCCCGGCATCGGACAGGCCGGCGATGAGACCGAGCTCCCAAGCATTGCCTGCCGCTCCGCCACCGGCGAGAACCAAGGCTCGCTTGTTCGGGTCGGCCGCCTGCCGTGTGCCGTCGACCTGCTGGTCGGGCATCGGCCAATTCCCGTGCCGTGGTGTTCGCGGCACCGCGATGCCATCGGAAGTGGTGGTCGTCGAGCTGATGCGCGGAGCCGAGGAAGAAGGTGTTGTGTTCATGGGAGTCGCCTTTCGCGAGTTGCCTGTCGGGCGCTCCCAGGTGCGACTACCTCAGTCGCGCGATCGTGCACTGCGGGGGAGCACCCACTGCGGACACTGCGTACATGGGTCTCACCTCCCGCCGATAGATCACGATCGCTGAAATGCTAGCAGCCCGCCGACACGATGAGCGCCACCTGGGCCAGGTCCACACCCGTGCACGAATCCGGGTTGCCCCCTCAAGTGGAGGGTTGCCCACTGAGAATCTCAGGGGGCAACCCTCCAACTGAGGGGTTGTCCCCCCAGTTGGAGGGTTTGCCCGGCCGGGGGACCCGACCGAGACCCGAGCGCAGTCCGGGGTGGTGGTGGGGCTCGGCCTAGGCTGCCGTTCGCGGCTGTCCCGGCGGCGGAGGGATCCCTCAGCCGATCACCTGGGCCTGTGACACCGGTCCGCGGGGGAAGATCAGCTGCCGCGGAGCGGGTGGTTACTTTTTGCGGGGGGCGGACGTGGCTCGGATGTGTAGTTCGGTGCGGAGGGTGACTGTGGAGGGTGGGCGGCCGGGGGAGGCGGTTCGGTCTTTCAGCAGGAGGCCTGCGGTGCGGCCTAGTTCGTACGTCGGCTGGGCGACTGTGGTGAGGCTGGGCACGACCAGGTCGGCCCAGGGGATGTCGTCGAAGCCGACTACCGCGATGTCCTTCGGGGCCCGGAGGCCCTTCTTCGCCAGGCACTCCAGTGCGCCGACCGTCATCAGGTTGTTGGTGACGAACAGCGCTTCGGGTGGCTCAGGCAGTTCGAGGAGGCTCTCCATCGCGGCGTACCCGCCGGCCTCGCGGAAGTCGGCGTGCCGGACGAGGTCCTTGTCGTAACGGATACCGCCGGCCCGGAGAGCGGAGCGGTAACCGGCGAGGCGGTCCATGGCGGTCGAGACCTTGCGGGGACCGGTGATGCAGGCGATCCGGCGGTAGCCGCCGTCGATCAAGTGTTTGACGCCCTCGTTCGCGCCGTGCTCGTTGTCGACGAGTACGGTGTCCGCGTCGACGCCGTCGACGCGGCGGTCGATCAGGACCATCGGGAGCTTCGCGTCGGCGAGGAGCTGGACGCCTTCCGCCGTACTGGTCGGGGAGATCACCACACCGGCCATCTGATCGGTCAGTACTGCCGACGCGTACGCCGCTTCCTTCGCCGGGTCCTCGTCGGAGTTGCAGAGGACCACGTGGTAGCCCTCGGTCTGGGCGACGTCCTCGAGACCGCGGACCAGCGAGGTGAAGAACGGGTTCTCGATGTCGGAGATGACCACGGCCCACAGGTTCGTGCTGGACTTGCGGAGGTTGCGAGCCACGCCGTTCGGGCGGTATCCGAGTTCGGCCACCGCGGCGCGGACCTTCTCCGACAGCTCCGGATCGACGTTGCGGCGGCCGCTCAGTACGCGCGACACGGTCGCCGGCGACACACCGGACCTGCGCGCGACGTCGTAGATCGTCGTCATGCCCGCTCCCCGCCTGAGATCCGATGGTCGTCTGGATCGCACTTTAGTCCCGATCCAGACCAAAGGATCTCACGGTGACCGCAAACCAAGGCCCGCGTCGTCCAGCAGGGCCAGGGCGGCTGCGCGGTCGGGAGCGGAGTCTGCCGCACCGTTCACGGTTGTGGACAGCGCACCGGCCGCATTCGCCAGCCGGACGGCATCCACTAGGTCGGCGCCGGAGGCGATGGAGGCGGCGAGCGACCCGCAGAAGGCATCGCCGGCGCCGACCGTGTCGACGGTTGCGACCTCGTGCGCGCCGACCCACTCCTCGGCGCCCGAGGCACGATCGACCACGAATGCCCCCCGTGAGCCGAGCGTGACGACGCAGCCCTGGAGGTCCCACGAGTCGGCCAGCTTGCGGGCGATCACGGGTACCTGCGCCGAGTCGTCGCAGTCCAGCCCGGTCAGCGCGGCGGCCTCGACCTCGTTCGGGACCAGGATGTCGACGTACGACGTCAGCGACGGATCGACCGGGCCGACGGGGGCCGGGGTGAGGATCGTCGTGACGCCCGCGGTCGAGGCGAGCCGGAGGGCAGCGCGACTCGCCTCGACCGGGAGTTCCAGTTGGACGCTGAGCACCGAGCTCGCGGTCAGTACGTCCGCGGCCGCCTCGACATCGTCGGGAGTGACCGCGGCGTTGGCGCGGGACACGATGATGATCGAGTTCCCACCGTCGGGCAGCACCAGCGGCAGCCCGACACCGGTCCCCAGCGAAGGGTGCCGCACGACCCACGACGTGTCGACTCCGTCGGCCGAGAGGAGCTCGAGGAACTCTTCGCCGTACCGGTCCTCGCCGATGGTGCCGACGATCGCGGTCCGCGCACCCATCCGCGCGGCCGCGATGGCCTGGTTCACTCCCTTCCCACCAAGGAACTCAGCGAACCCTGTGCCGTGCAACGGCTCCCCGGGCAACGGCCTCCGCTCCGCCGAGGCAACCAGATCTTTCATGAACGAACCGAGCACGCACACGTCGTACCTGCTCATGCGGTCTCCCCCGAGAGACGCTTGCCCAGGGCACCGGATGGATGAAACCGCGCGAAGTCGTGGTGGCTGAACTCCCGCAGTACGACGAGCGCGCAGGCCAGCGCGTCGCCCATCGCAAGCGATGCCGTGGTGGATGCGGTCGGAGCGAGGTTCAGCGGATCCGCCTCGCGCAGCACCATCGTGTCCAAGGTGTACGTCGCCAGTCGGGCCAGCGTTGACTCCTCACGACCGGTCATTGCGATCACCGGGATCTCGCGGTCTCGATCGCGTCCCGCGCGGCTTGTAATCCCCGTGCCACCAGGTCCCTGGACAGCTCGTCGGCCGTGCGGTGGGCGGTCGCACGGTTCGGCACAACTGGCATCCCAGCGCCTCTTAGATCAGAAATCGATTTCCGCAGAGTAGGCAGTCCGGTCCGGCAGTGTCAACGTCTGCATCCAGGTCGAAACCCTTGTGTCCACGCGCGAATCGGCCGCTTTGATCGCATCGTCACAGCTCTGGCCCTTGACCGGCCGAGGCGTCATCCGTAGATTGCGAGAAATCGATTGCCCACTCTGGGCCTGCTCGACACCGCGGATCCGCAGAGCGTGTTCTTGGCTCGGGTCCCTAAGGGCAAGGTGCAGGACCGGGCCGCGTGGAAGTTCTACACCGGGGCCGGGTGGTCGTCGAAGATCGCCGATCGCAAGCCGGTGCTGACGGATCAGCGGCGACTGTACTCGCGTACGGTACGAACGCGTCCAACCTGAGCGTGATCAGCCAGGGCGGTGTCACGTACCTGGCCGCGCAGAAGCGATATGTCTACACGTCCTGGACGGAGTACACGTTCGAGTTCTACGACTCGCCGACGCCGTGGGGACCGTGGAAACACTTCCTGTCGAAGGACTTCGATGGGTATCCGTGGTCGACGTCGAAGTACGGCGGGTACGGCGTGACGCTAACGGTCTACGCCGGCTTCAACGCCCCTGCTCTCGACACCTGGATCCAACCCGACGACTTCACGGTCAGCTGACCAGGCGGACCCCCAACACTCACCAACCACCCAGATCCACCGCGGCGCAGGCGGCGCCCCGCCTGGCATCGCGCCGCGGCGGAGGTTAGTGAGTAGCGGAGGTCCGCCCTACGGCCAGGGGAGCAGGTCGGGGGGGGGGGGGGGGGGGGGGGGCGGGGGGGGGGGGGGTGAGTTGCTACGTCGTCGGGGTGGGGGGGGTGGTGGGT
>NZ_JBVHFT010000005.1:136442-413249 GCF_055562215.1 Kribbella sp. NPDC020701
CCCTCGTGAGCTGCTCTAGTGGGGGGGGGAGGGGGGGGGGGGGTTCCCCCCTGCGGAAGGGGAGGCGGGGTGGGTTCCTGGTGGGTTGTTCCCCCCCCCCGCCGTCCTGCCGGCGTACCAGGCTGTCAGGTCGGTGAGGTTGCCGGTGAGGACCTGGGTCTCGCCGGCGCCGTTCTCCCAGGTGGGGCCGTCGTTGGATTGCA
The DNA here is from genome assembly GCF_055562215.1 of Kribbella sp. NPDC020701. NCBI lineage: Bacteria > Bacillati > Actinomycetota > Actinomycetes > Propionibacteriales > Kribbellaceae > Kribbella > Kribbella sp. NPDC020701. The sequence continues at coordinate 136,646 of NZ_JBVHFT010000005.1, forward strand.
GGACGAGGTGGATGTTTTCGGGGGTGCGGGCTCGGAGGAAGTCGAGGAGGTGTAGGCAGAAGTCGGGGGGCCAGCTGGCCGGGGTGATGCCCAGCTCGAGGTCGACGGAGTGGATCGCGAGTTCGCGCCAGCAGGCGTCGATGGCGGCCGCGAGGTTGCTGTTGCGGTGCAGAACAGGGCGGGTCCAGTCGTCCGGCCCGACCTTGTCCCAGGCGTTCAGCAGAGCGGTGGTTGCTTGGGCGAGGTGTTCGGTCAGCTCGGCGGCGGGACGGTGGGCGCCGGCCTCGATACCGGCGTCCCGGGCTGGGCGGCCGCCGTCGTACACCTCGATCACGCGGCCCTGGAGGGCCTCCTCGACCTGGCGGGTCATGGCTTCGGAGAAGTTGGCGATGTGGGTGATCACATGACCGCGGGACCAGCCGGGCAGGCCGGACGCCGCCCGGGCGGTGTCGTCGTCCAGGTCGGCCAGCAGGGTGTTCAGCCGGTTGGCGGTGGTTTTCACATCGGTCAGGGCCACAAGCGCTCCTTGCTCCAGTTCGGTGCGATCAATCCCGGCTCGGTCGTCAGCCGCTCGGTCTGCTCGGCAACGACCGTGCCGATCTCCGCGTGCGGCCTGTCGCGGTAGTGACCCTAGGCCAGCAATCACATGGCAGCAAATGCTTATCCCATTAGACTGCGTTCGTGAGCACGCTGGCCTTCGCCCTCGCGGTGACCATTCGGCACGACGGTCACGGCGGTGTCGCCGACCTGCTGGCGAGCCCCGCCGACGCCGCTGCCTGGCTCGATCAGCACGACGACCTGATCACCCAGGTGCTCGGCCGGCCGCTCGGAGGAGTGGACGACGCTCACGACGAGCTGGTGCAGATCCGGCGCGCCGTACGAGCGCTCTTCGCGCGGGCAGTCGAGCCTGGGCCGCCGAGCAAGGCGGATACGGATCGGCTGCTGGATGCAGAGGCCGCAGTGCGGATGGTGAACCGGGCAGCGGATCTGCTCGGGACTCTGCAGCTGGCGTGGCCCGAGGGTGGACCGGTCACCCGGTGGGCGGGTCGGACGGACGATCCGGTCGCGTTGCTGGTCGGTGCGGTCGGGCGGTCCACGATCGACTTCCTGTCCGGTCCGGACCGGGCTCGCCTGCGGGCCTGCCCGGCGGCGCGGTGCGTGAAGTACTTCCTGCAGGACGATCCACGCCAGCTGTGGTGCTCGCCGAAATGTGGCAACCGAGAGCGGGTGAACCGCCACTACCGTCGCCGGCAGGGCCGATAGCCTTTGCGTTATGACCATCGCGCGTTTCAAGGACTTGTGTGTGGACGCGACATGCCCAAGCGCGATGACGGCGTTCTGGGGCCGGGTGATCGGGCTGACCTCGCCGGCCGACCACCCGAACGTGCTGGTCGGAGACGTACCGGAGAAGACCATCTGGATCAACAAGGTCGACGAACCGCAGACGGTGAAGCACCGGGTGCACCTGGACGTGCACACCGGCGCGATCGGTGATCTCGAGCGCGAGGGTGCGACGGTGCAACTGCCCGCGACCGACGAGCAGCACTGGACCGTGATGGAGGACCCGGAAGGCGGTCAGTTCTGCGGATTCGTCCGCGCCACGGTCCCGGCGTACCGGCTGATGGAGCTCGTGGTCGACTCGGCCGATCCGGAGGCACAGGTGCGCTGGTGGGCGGGTGTGGTCGGCGGAGACATCGCGAGTACGCCGGGCAAGCCTTGGCGCTGGCTGGAGAACGTACCGGGGCTCCCGTTCCCGTACTGGGTCTTCGTGCCGGTTCCCGAGCCCAAGACCGTCAAGAACCGGGTCCACTGGGACGTCACCGCGCTCGCACTGCAGCCCGTGCTCGACGCAGGTGCGACACTGCTGCGGCCCAAGGACGACGAGATCGGCTGGCATGTCTGCGCCGACCCCGAAGGCAACGAGTTCTGTGTATTCGTACCACCAGCGGAGGAGTCTTGATGCCCAAGCTCGACCTCACCATGTCCGCCCCGGATCTGACCGAGGCGCTGGTGAACATCTCATCGGTCAGCGGGACCGAGGAGATGCTCGCGGACGAGGTGGAGGCGGCGCTGTCGACGTACGCGCACCTGAAGGTCTTCCGGCACGGGAACACCGTCGTCGCGCGGACCGACCTCGGTCTGGACGAGCGGATCGTCGTCGCCGGGCACCTCGACACCGTCCCGCTGAACGACAACCTCCCGGCTCGCCGCGCCGACGGCCTGATCCACGGGCTCGGCGCCTGCGACATGAAGGGCGGTGTCGCGGTCGGCCTCCGGCTGGCGGCGACCCTGGACGAGCCGAACCGGGACGTCACCTATGTCTTCTACGACTGCGAAGAGGTCGAGGCGGAGCGGAACGGCCTGTTCAGGCTGACCCGGTCCAACCCGGAGCTGCTCGAGGGCGTGTTCGCGGTCGTGATGGAGCCGTCGAACGCGGTGGTCGAGGCCGGCTGCCAGGGCACCATGCGGATCGAGGTCACCACCCGCGGCGAGCGCGCGCACTCGGCCCGGTCCTGGATGGGGACGAACGCGATCCACGCCGCGGGCGAGGTGCTCGCGCGACTGGCGGCGTACGAGCCGCGGCGGGTGCCGATCGACGGGCTCGAGTACCGCGAGGGGCTGAACGCGGTCGGGATCCGCGGCGGCGTCGCGGGGAACGTCGTACCCGATCTGTGCACGGTGGAGATCAACTACCGGTTCGCGCCGAGCCGGTCGGAGGCCGAGGCCGAGGCGCACCTGCGCGAGGTGTTCGAGGGGTACGACGTGGTCGTGACGGACTCGGCGCCGGGTGGGCTGCCCGGGCTGGAGCGGCCGGCCGCGGCCGCGTTCCTGGAGGTGGTCGGGGGTGAGCCGAAGCCGAAGTTCGGGTGGACCGACGTCGCGCGGTTCACGCTGCTCGGCGTACCGGCGGTGAATTACGGGCCGGGGGACCCGCTGTACGCGCACAAGCAGGACGAGTTCGTGCCGGAGGCGGAGATCGAGCTGTGTGAACAGCGGCTGAGGGCCTGGTTGACGGCGTAGGTACTCCTCGTGGCGGGCCTCGCGTCGGCGGGCCCGTCCGGAATGTCCGCACTAATGTAGAGGTATGGAAGAAGCCGGGATCCACCCCGACCGCCCGATCGGCCAGCAGCAGCGCGGACCGGTCGTGATGCGGCGCAACCAGGTGCAGCAATCCACCTCCGAGCAGCGGCTGCTGGACAGCCGCGGACCGTCGGACTGGGTGCACACCGACCCGTGGCGGGTACTGCGGATCCAGTCGGAGTTCATCGAGGGTTTCGGCATGCTCGCCGAACTCGGGCCGGCGATCAGCGTGTTCGGCTCGGCGCGGACCAAGTCGGACGATCCGATGTACGCCGCCGCCGAGGAGACCGGCCGCAAGCTCGTCGAGGCCGGGTACGCCGTGATCACCGGCGGCGGGCCGGGCGTGATGGAGGCGGCGAACAGGGGCGCGTCCGAGGCCGGCGGGGTGTCGGTCGGGCTGGGGATCGAACTGCCCTTCGAGAACGGCCTGAACGAGTGGGTCGACATCGGGATGAACTTCCGGTACTTCTTCACCCGCAAGACGATGTTCGTGAAGTACGCGCAGGGGTTCGTGGTGATGCCGGGCGGGTTCGGCACGCTCGACGAGCTCTTCGAGGCGCTCACGCTGGCGCAGACGCGGAAGGTCACGTCGTTCCCGGTCGTCCTGTTCGGTACGTCGTACTGGGGCGGCCTGGCGTCCTGGCTGCGGGACACGATGCTCGCGGACGGGAAGATCTCGGCCGCCGACCTGGAAATGTTCACGATCACCGACGACGTGGACGAGGCGATCAGCTACATCGTCAAGGCCGGTGAGCTCGCCGACGCCGCCGCGGAGGAGGCTGCCGCGGAGGCCGCGCGCGAGGTGGCCGAGGCGGACAGCCCGGAGGCCCGGGCGCGGCGCGAGGCGCACCGCCTGGGCTCCGACGGGAGCTGACGCGGTCCTGTTGCGGCCTGCCGGCGCTTCGCTGTCGGCCGAATCGGACTCCGACTGTGCGGGTGACTTCCTCGGCATGGCACGATCGGTCCCGTGATGTGGTTCTTCGGGCTGATCGTGGTGCTGTTGATCGGGGCTGTCGCGGTAGTGGCCTCGGGTCGTTGGGGTGCCATGGGTACGGCGTACGACGACCGGCCCGACATGACCGTCCCGGCCCGGCAGGCGCTCACCTCGACCGACATCGAGTCGGCCAGGTTCGCCGTCGGGCTGCGCGGCTACCGGATGGACGAGGTCGACACGCTGCTCGAGCGCGTCGCGAAGGAGGTCGCCGAACGCGACCGCCGGATCGCCGACCTCGAACGCGCGGTCGCCCCGATCGTGGACGCCCCGGACGGTGCGGGGTTCACGTCCCGGAGCACCTACGACCCTGCCGACTTCGACGACACCGGCACCCAGAAGCCCATCCTCGTCGGCGGCAACTTCCCAGACTCCGCATCCCCGGAGCCCGGTCCCTCACCTGACGCAGGCGCTGGCTCCCCGTCGGCAGACGCAGCGTCGCCTTCAGCCGGCGTTGCTGCCCCGACCGCTGCTGCCTCAACCGCTGCCGCGGCTGCCGCTGCTTCGGCTGCCGCCGCCTCGACCTCAGGTGGCCCTGATTCGTCTGCGGTCGGCCCTGGCTCGACCTCGCCGACTCCTGCCGCAACCTCGCCCGGCGCTGCGTCCACCTCGCCCGGCCAGGCCCACTCGGCGCCGACCGATGCCTCCGAGCCGATCACCGCCGAGCAACCGGCCGTGGCCGAGGCGCCCGCCGACCCGCTCACTGCCGAGCAGCCCGCCGCCGACCCGCTCACTGCCGACCCGCTCACCGCCGAGCAGTCGGCCGTCGAGCAGTCAGGCGTGGAGCAGTCAGGCGCCGGCCAGCGCCCAACCGACCCTGGCACCTCCTCGCCCACCGAGGACGACGACCAGGACACCCGCGAGGTCCCCCAGACCAGCCACTCGGCAGCCGCCAACGAGTACGAGCGCCTCCAAGCCGAAGCCCGCGCCATGCTCGAAGCCCAATCCCAACCCACCACCCCGCACCGTCCCCCGCCGACCTCCTCACCTCAGCAGCCCGAGGACTACTCGCCTGAGCGGCCCCAGGCCCGTGCGCCCCAGCAGCCCAACGCTGACGCACCCCAGCAGCCCGAGCCCTATTCGCAGCGGCACCCCGACGCCTACTCACCCCAGTTGCCTGAGGCCCACCCGCCCGCGCAACCCGAGGCGTTCTCCCAGCAGCCGGAGCAGCAGGCGTACTCACCCCAGCACCCCCAGGCCCAGACCTACGAACCCCAGCAGCCCGCATCCGAGCCCTGGTTCCAGCCGTCTGCGCCCACCACAGACATCCAGTCGCACTCAGCACCTCCCCAGCAGCAGTCGCCCGTACACCTGCAAGACCGCCCCCACCCAGACCCCGCCCCCACCCAGCCGCAATCCCCAACCCGGCAGTTCCCCACAGACCAGCCGCCCCCGGTGGCCCCGCAAATCCGCCTACAACAACCCCAGGCCTCCGAGCAGCCCCCCGCGCGGCCGCAGATCCGACTGCAGCAGCCCTCGGCGGAGCAGCCGTTCACAGCGCACCAGCAGGCAGAGTCCAACCCCGCACAGGCGCAGCCCCGCGAGGAGTCCGCCTCCGCGCAGCCGCAGCCCGTACTCCGGTTCTCCATGAACCAGCAGCCCCCGACAGACCAGCAGTCACCAGCGCAGCAGTCCCCGGCAGACCACCAGCCACCTGCTCAGCCGTACGCCGCGGACCAGCAGCCAGCGACGCAGCAGCCCTCGGTGCAGCAGCCACAGGGAGAGCGGCAGCCGCCGGCTCAGCAGTACCCGGTGGAGCAGCAGTCGCCCGGGCAGCAGCACTCGGCAGCGTCGCGGCCCGCGCAGCATTACGAGAACCCGGCGCAGCAGTTCGCCGGCGAGCCACAGCCGAGCGTGGATCCGCGGGAGTCGGCTGCAGCGTCAGCCGACTGGCCTCAGCCGTCCGCATCTTCTGGTGGCGCGCAGCCCACGCCTACCCCGCACTGGGCCTTGCCTGAGCAGGCACCGCAGTGGCAGCAGCCGTCGGACCCGTCCCCACAGCCGCCTGCCCAGCAGCTCCAGTGGCAGCAGCCGTCTGACTCGACTTCACAGCCACGCACTCAGCAGGCCCCGTGGCAGCAGCAACCGGCCGCATCCGCGCAGCCGCCCGCCCAGCAGCCTCCGCAACAACAGCCCGTGCAGTCCAGTTACCAACAAGAGCAGCAACCGTCCGACGAGCAGGAACCGCCGACCGCCGAGCATCCGATCTACGACCAGGCGACGTACGAGCAGGAGCAGCAGACCGCGCAGCAGTCGGCCTACCAGCAAGCGCAGCAGCAGCCCGCCTACGAGCAGGAGCCGCGGCAGCAGCAGCCCGGCTACCAGCGGGAGCAGCAACAGCAGCCTGGTTACCAGCAGGAGCTGTCACGGCAGCAGCAGCCAGGCCACCAGCAGGCGCCGCGGCCCGGGTACCAGCCGTCGCACCAGCAGCCCGCGAACCAGCAGGCGCAGTCGCCGCAACGGCCACAGACCGCCTACCAGGAGCAGCACCAGCAGGAGCAGCAGCCTGCCTACGAGGAGGAGCAGCAGCACCCCGGCACCCAGGAGAAGCAGCAGCCTGCTTACGAGGCAGAGCAGCAGCCCGCCCACCAGCAGCGGTACGCCCACCAGCAGCAGTACGGCGACCAGCAGGAGTCGCCTGCCTACCAGGAGGAGCAGCAGGCTGGCTCCGAGCGGCCTGAGGGGCAGGCTGGTTACCCGTACGAGGCTGCGCAGCAGGCGGGGGAGGGGTGGCAGTTCTGGCCGCCGGCGGATCAGCAGGTCGCGCCGGTGTGGCCGGTCCAGTCGGGGAACGCCCAGGCGGGGAACGGGCAGCCGACGGACCAGGACGACCCGGCAGGCGACAGTACGCCCGGGCGGCACAGCTCGCCGCCTGGTGAGGGTGCTTATCAGCGTCCCAACTGATCTACTCGGGTGATGGATTCCGAGGGCAGGTGCCACGCGGAGGCGTCGATCGAGCTGGACCTCGACCCGCAGACCGCGTGGGATGTCGTGATGGATTGGGATCGGCAGTCACGCTGGATGCTGCTCACCCGCGTCTGGGCAACCGAACAGGACGGTACCGGTGTAGGCGGCGGCGTCGCGGCCCGTACTTCTGTCGGTGCCATCGGGTTCACTGACAACATGGTCATCACACACTGGGACCCACCGCGCGAATGCACGGTGAAACACCTTGGCAAACTAGTCCGCGGCACCGGCACCTTCACCATCACCCCCACCACCTCGGCATCCAGCACCACGCCTGAGCCGAGTACGAAGCCGGCTTCCACCACCCCGGATCCCACGACCCCGCCGGCGTCCTCCGCGGCGTCTGCTGCGGGTTTGGGGAGTGGTGGGTGCACGTTTACTTGGGCGGAGGATGTTGTGCCGCCGTTGGGGCGGGTGGGGGTTGTTGCTTGGGCGGTGGTTCGGCCGGGGTTCGAGTGGCTGATGCGGGTTTCGTTGCGGCGGCTGGTGCGGGAGGTGGCGGGATGACGGTGATCGGGGCGGACGGGCAGCCGCGGTGCGGGTGGGCGACCTCGGCGCCGGAGTACGTCGAGTATCACGACAACGAGTGGGGCAAGGAGATCCGGGACGACGTCGCGCTGTTCGAGCGGATGACGTTGGAGGGGTTCCAGTCGGGGTTGTCGTGGATCACGATCCTGCGGAAGCGGGAGAACTTCCGGGCCGCGTTCGCGCACTTCGATCCGGCGATCATCGCGAAGTACGACGTTGCCGATTTCGATCGGTTAATGGCGGATCCCGGCATCGTTCGCAACCGGCTCAAGGTCAACGCGACGATCAACAACGCGCGGGCGTTGCTCGAGCTCGACGAGGGTGAGTTCTCCGAACTGCTGTGGTCGTTCCGGCCTGCCGAGCACAAAGCTCCGAAGACGCTGGGCGATGTGCCTGCGACGACGCCGGAGTCTGTTGCCATGTCGAAGGCCTTGAAGAAGAAGGGCTTCGTCTTCGTGGGGCCGACCACCGCGTACGCGTTGATGCAGGCAACAGGCATAGTCAACGACCACCTCTCAACCTGCATCGCGCGCTGATTCCGGTCGGTTGTTGAGGACGAGAAGTGCAGGAGGGGTGGCGAGCACCTGCATCGCCCGCTGACCTGAGCTGCTGGTTGGGGGAGATCCGCAGGTAGGGCCGGCCTGCACTGCTCGCTGATCCGTGGTGGGCGGGGTGGGGTGCGTTGTGGACTGGTCCTGGTGGGTGGTTCAGGTGGTTGTTTGGGGCCCGATCGGCGTGTGTGGGGTGGGTGGTTTTTGGGTGCGCGAAGCACCTGCACGTGCAGGTGGAATGTGCATCTGCAAGGGGTGCGGGGGGATGGTGAAAATGGGTGAAACACAAACGGCTGAACGAGTTGTGCTTTGGGTACTTAACGTGATGAGGTGTTCTCCGGGCACCCCCGGCTGTCAGGTGGTTGTCCGGCCGTGACTCGCCCGGCCGGAACGCGGTCGGGGGGCCCACCAACGTTTATGGGCCTCCAAACCGCTCATGTGCCACCGACGTTCACGGGCTCCCCAACGTCGATGGGCCACCTACGTCCGCGGACCTGTCAAGTTCTGCGGACCACCAACGTTTACGGGGTCTCGTTGGTGCCGGTGCGGGTGTAGGTGGTATGGAACGTGTCGGTGTTGGTCAGGCCGGAGAGGTGGATCCGGGTCGGGGTCGCAGTGAGGTAGAGGTTGGCTTCGGCGAAGGGGTCGGCGGCGTCGTCGTTGGGGGTGCCGAACTGGCGGGTCCACGTTCGGGTGTGGTCGGTGGAGTACTTCGTGAGGACCGCGTCGAACTTGCCGAGGGGAGATTCGAGAGCTCCGTCGGTGAAGCCCGCGACGTAGAGGTTGCCTGAGTCGTCGACCGCGAGTGCGGCGCCCTTGTCGTTGCCGCTCGTACCGAATTGGTCCCGCCAGGTCAGTACGCCGTCGCCGTCGACGCGGGCGACGATGAAGTCCTTGTCGCCGGCGAGTGAACCGGAGAAATCGCCAGCGGTGTAGCCGGTCAGGTACACGCCACCCGCCGGATCAGCAGCGAGCGCCCAGGCCTCGTCGGACGCGGGAGTGCCGAACTGCTTCATCCACACCGGCTCGCCGGAGGGTGAGTACCGCGCGACGAATCCGTCGATCCCGCCCGCCGGCGTACCAAGGGAGCCAGCCGTCATTCCGGCGACGTAGACAGCGCCACCGGAGACCGCGATCGCCATCCCCTTGTCCTCGCCCGCACTCCCGACCTGCCGCAGCCAGACCTGCCGACCATCGGCGTCGAGCCGGGCGAGGAAGACATCCTTGTCGCCTTGGTTCGTGCCGCCCAGCGAGCCCTTCGTGTAACCACCGACATAGATGTCTGACCCGTCGACAGCGATCGAGTAGCTCCGATCCGCGACCCCGGGCACGCCGAGCTGCGTCAACCAACGGCGATTCCCATCAGCGTCGAACTGTGCCACGAACGCATCGTCCGAAGCGTTCCCCGCATGCGAGCCGTCGAGATCACCAGTGGTGTACCCAGTCACCACAACACGTCCATCAGCATCGACGGCAACGCCGTACGGGCGTTCTGTCCCAGCGGTCCCGAGCGACCGCGTCCACTCCCGTGTCCCGTCCGCGCGAGTCTTGATCAGCGCGACGTCCTTCGCGCCGGCGTACGACTGACCGTCCAGCGCCCCCTCGACCGCGATCGCTTGATAAGCGTTGCCTGAGGCATCAGTTGCGATCCCGCCGGCCCGGTCCTCGCCCGCCGTACCGGTGATGGTCGCGGTCATCGGCACGGCCGGCGGCTTCCCGATGTACTGGAAGATGTACTTCGCTCCTTCGGCGAACGTCGGCCCCCAGACGTCCCAGTCGTGCCCGCCGTCGACGACCCGGAACTCCGAGGTCAGCGTCGGCACCCGGACCGCCTGGTTGAACACGACGTGCGCCTCGAAGTCGAGGTCGTGGGTCGCGTCGATCGCCTTCGGGTTCTTGTACTCGTCGTCGCCGACCGCGATGTAGAGGTGCGACTGCAGTCCGGTGGCCGCGAACGACTTCAACGCGGCCGGCCAGTTCAACCGCAGGTACGTCGCCTCCGAGAACGGATCCTTCCCCTTGCCGAAGGCACCGAACTCCCGGGTGCTCGAGTCCGCCGGCGGCAACGGGAAGTACACCGCCGGGCTGAGCGCGATCGACGCGCCGAAGATCTCCGGATGGGCCAGCGCGTAGCGCAGGGCGCCCGACCCGCCCATCGAGTACCCGGCGATCGCGCGCCCGGTGCGATCCGCGATCGTCCGGTACGACGCGTCCACGTGCGGGATCAGATCGCGGAAGAACGCCGTCTCGACCGGCCGGCCGGGATCCGCGCCCCGATACGTGGAGTCGACGTACCAGCTGGCGCGGCTGCTCCACGGTGCGTCCGGCATGATCGCGATCGTCGGCGGGATCTCGCCGGACCCGATCATCTCGTCGAGCCGGCTCTTCACCTGGGTCCAGGCCGCCATCGAGTCGCCGCGCCCGTGCAGGAGATAGAGGACCGGGTAGCGCCGCGTCGAGTCGGCGTACCCGGCGGGGAGATAGACGTTGTAGTTGATGTTCTCGCCGAGGGTGGCCGACCGCACGCCGGCGGGGCTGATCACTCCGGGCGCAGCGGTCGGCTGAGCACTCGAACCAGGCACGACAAGACTCCCAACCAGCGTGGCGACCGTCAGGGCGGCAGGCAGCAGCAGTTTCCTCACAGGTCAGGTTGTAATCGCTTACGTAAACGATTACAAGAGCTGGAAGCAGGCAGCCATGCAGGTCGAGCGACGACGGAGCGGGTCTAGCTACCGGCCGTTGAAGGTGGGCTTCTGCTTCGCGACGAAAGAGGCGACCGCGTTGTGGTGGTCCTCGGTGTCGCCGGTGAGTTGCATCTTGCCGGCCTCGAAGACGAGGGACTCGGCCAGCGTGTGGGTCGCCGAGTACCCGAGCGACTGGCGGACCGCGCCGTACGCGACCGTCGGACCGGCGGCGAGCTTGCCGGCCAGATCGGAGACAGCGGACAAGAACTCGGCAGCAGGAACGACCGAGGTCGCCAGCCCGAGGTCGAGGGCCTCGGCGGCCGGGATGGTGCGGGGGAAGTAGAGGAGCTCGACGGCCTTGGCGTGCCCGATCAGACGGGGGAGGGTCCACGAGATGCCGGTGTCGCAGGACAGGGCGATGCCGGTGAAGGCGAGGTTGAAGCCGGCCGTGTCCGCCACCACCCGGAAGTCGCACGCGAACGCCATCGACGCGCCGGCGCCGGCCGCGACCCCGTTCACCGCCGCGATCACCGGCTTCGGCATCTCGGCCAGCGCGAGCGCGATCGGAGCGTAGTGGTCCGGCACCGTGCTCCACAGCGCGTCCGTGTCGTTCGCCTGGAGCAGCCCGATGTGCTCCTTCAGGTCCTGACCGACGCAGAACGCCCGGCCGGTCCCGGTCAGGACGACGACCCGTACGGCGTCGTCCTCGGCGGCGGCCTGGACGGTGTCGCGGAGCAGGACCTTGGTCGGCGTGTCGAGCGAGTTCATCGCGTCCGGCCGGTTCAGCGTGATGGTGGCCACGCCGTCGGTCATGGCGTAGGTGACGGAGTCACTCATCGTGGTCAGCTCCTTGACATTCGGTGAGATTTTCAGTGCAGCGTCAGGCAGTCGTCGACGAAACGCCCGGCCGCGGGGCTCAGTCGTTCGGCGTGGAAATCGAAGAACGCGGCGGCCCGGGTGCCGGCCCAGTCGGCCGGCAGCAGCTCGGCCGGCAGCCCCGGATCCCGGAACAGGAACTTGCGCCATTCGTGCACGAGCTCGGACCGGACCGCGAACGCCTGCTCGTCGGTCGTATCAGTGGTCGTGTCATCGCCGGCACCGTCCACCAGCGCCTTGGCCTCGATCAGCCAGGCGTCGTACGACGCGCCGAGCTCGTCCAGCCGCCAGACCCGGCGGGCGAACTCGACCGCGTGGGAGTCGACCGGTGCGCGGAACCGGTCCGCGGCGATCCCTTCCACGCCGAGGATCTGGTCCACCTCGGCATCGTTCCGCAGTCCGACCCAGGCGCCGTCGGACAGCGGAGCCCAACCCAGAAAGGCGAGTTGGCTCGCCAGTTGCTCGCGGCGGCGCGCGTTCGGCACCTCGCGGAGGATGCCCAGATGCCAGTGCCGGTCCCAGTCGCCGGACCCCTCGGAGCCCTCGGCGCCGGTGCCGATCGGGGTCCCGTCGGGGGCGGTGCGGTAGATCCGGGCGGCCGCGTCGTCGAGCCGGCGACGCGCCCGGGAGGTTAGTGCGTAGCCGGGCTGGCCATCGAGCCGGACAGGCTCCAGCCAGCCCTGCCGGACCATCCGGGAGACCGCGGTGCGCACGGCCGGCGGATGGACGCCGAGCGGCGCGAGCAACCGGACCAGGGCCGCGACCGGGGCCTGCGCACCACGGGCGCGCAAGTGGTCGCCGTACAGGTCGAAAAGGGCTGAACGGGCGTGCACAAGACTTGAGTCTGCCGTATGGTGCACGGCTCTGGCCTGCGATCGGGAATAATGGGGTCCGATACACACTGCGATACGCGCCGACGGCGCATCACCGCAACGGTGCCGACGACGGTTCCCGCGTGGTGTCGTCGCTCAACACCGACACTGGGAAGGGGTGCGCGCATGGCGGCGATGAAGCCGCGGACGGGCGATGGTCCGCTCGAGGTCACCAAGGAGGGCCGGGGGATCGTGATGCGGGTTCCGCTCGAGGGCGGCGGCCGGCTCGTCGTCGAGCTGAACGCGGACGAAGCGACCGAGCTCGGTAACGCGCTCAAAGCAGTCGTCGGCTGACCGGATCCTCCCGGGGTGCCCTCGCACCTCTGCCAATGATTCCGACCCCGGTGGGTGCCATTTTTCGGCACCGGCCGGGGTCGTTACGGTTGGCCCGGCACAACTCCCTTTTGATCAGACTCCAGTGAGGTCGTCCTAGTGGCTCGCCGCAGCAGCACGTTCGCGTTCCCGACTCTTCCGGCCGTGGCCTGGCAGCCAGGTCTGCCGGTGCACGGTGCCCCGACCTGGGTGATCGTGGTCGGCGAGGGCGGTCTGCCGGCCGCCGCGAAGGAAGCCGGTGAGCGCCTCGGTGTCGATCTCGGCCGACTGCTCGAGGCACAGCAGGCGACCGGGTTCACCGCAGCAGCCGGCGCGACAGCGGCGTACCCGCTGCTGACCGGCGAGGCGACCGAGATCCTGCTGGTCGGTGCCGGTGACGGCAGTGCGAAGGACCTGCGACACGCCGGGGCGGCGATCTCCCGGTTCGGTCGCGGCAAGGACGAGCTCACCACGGTCGTTGCCGAGGGCATCGATGACGCGACGCTGCAGGCGTTCGCGGAGGGTGTCGTCCTGGGATCGTTCACCTACACCCTCAAGACGGTCGACGCGGGCGAGCCGGTGCTGACCCGCCTCACCCTGACCGACGGCTCGGAGGCGGCGCGGCAGCCGGTGCTGGACCGTGGCGTCGTGATCGGGCGGACGGGCTGGCTGGCCCGGCAGTTCGCGATCACCCCGTCGAACGAGAAGGACCCGGCGTGGATGGCCGCCCGCGCCACCGAGCTGGCCGCGTCCACCGGTGTCGAGGTGACGGTCTGGGATGAGAAGAAGCTGGCCGCCGACGGGTTCGGCGGCATCCTCGCGGTCGGCCAGGGATCGACCCGGCCGCCGCGGTTCATCCGGCTGGACTATGTGCCGGACGGTGCCGCCAAGGACACGCCGTACGTCGTCCTGGTCGGCAAGGGCATCACGTACGACACCGGCGGCCTGTCGCTGAAGCCGCGCGAGGGCATGGTGTCGATGAAGCGCGACATGACCGGCGGCGGCTCGGTGATCGCGACCATGTCGGCGCTGCGCGAGCTCGGCGCGCAGGTGAAGGTGACGGGCCTGATCTGCTCGGCCGAGAACATGCCGTCCGGTACGTCGTACCGCCCGGACGACGTGATCCGGCACTACGGCGGCCGCACCACCGAGGTGAAGAACACCGACGCCGAGGGGCGGCTGGTGATGGCCGACGGACTCGCGTACGCCGTGCAGGAGCTCAAGCCGGACGTGCTCGTCGACATCGCCACGCTGACCGGCGCGATCAAGGTGTCGCTCGGGTCGATGCTGTACGGCGGACTGTTCGCGACCGACGACGCACTCGCGGACAACCTCGCCGACGCCGGCCGGGTCTCCGGTGAGGAGCTGTGGCGGATGCCGCTGCCGGCGGAGTACGAGGAGCTGATCGCGACCCCGATCGCCGACTCGGTGAACAGCTCGAAGGGCCCGGGCTCCATCACCGCCGCGCTGTTCCTGAAGGCCTTCACCGGCGACATCCCGTGGGCCCACCTCGACCTGTCGTCGATCGCGGAGTCTCCCGCCGACCGCTTCGAGTACTCCATCGGTGCCACCGGCGCCGGTGCCCGCCTCCTCACCACCTGGCTCACCTCCGACACGCCGACCTCCGGCATCGGCTAACCGCCGAGGCAGTTCAGCACGGCATGCCTCCGTCGCGGTCCTGGAAAGTGCCGGTGGGGCCGTCTGGACCGATTGTTGCTAGGCGCACCATTGCGTCGGTGCCCTTGTTGGCTCCGGTGATCAGGGTGACGGTCATGCCTGGGTTCCGATGGTGTTGAGTTCGGCGATGGCGTCGGCCGGGAGGAGCAGGTCGGCGGCGGCTGTGTTTTCGCGGAGGTGGGCGACCGACGAGGTGCCGGGGATGACGATGCTCGTGGAGGAGCGCTGGAGGAGCCAAGCGAGGGCGACCTGCTGCGGGGTCGCGTTCAGGCGAGCGGCGACCTTGGCGAGGGTCTCGGACTGGAGTGGGCTGAAGCCACCGAGGGGGAAGAACGAGGCGAAGGCGATGTTGTGCTCGGCGCAGTAGTCGACGACGTCGTCGTCCTGGCGCCGGACCAGGTTGTAGAGGTTCTGGACGGTGACGACCGGCGCGATGGCCCGCGCCTCGCGGATCTGGGTGACGGTGACGCCGCTCAGGCCGAGGTGCCGGATCAGGCCCTCCTGCTGCAGCTCGGCCAGCGCGGTGAACGACTCGGCGATCGAGTCCTCGCTACCACCGTCGTGCGCGGCCGTCCGCAGGTTGACGACGTCGAGCACGTCCAGCCCGAGGTGCTCGAGGTTCTCGTGCACCTGGGCTTTCAGGTCGTCCGGCTCGAGCGCGTGGATCCAGGACCCGTCGTCGCCGCGGCGGGCGCCGACCTTGGTGACCAGGTGCAGGTCCGCCGGGTACGGGTACAGCGCCTCCTTGATGAGCTCGTTGACCACGGTCGGGCCGTAGAAGTCGCTGGTGTCGATGTGGGTGATGCCGAGCTCCACGGCCTCCCGCAGTACGGCGATCGCCCGGTCATGGTCCTTCGGTGGGCCGAAGACTCCCGGGCCGGCGAGTTGCATCGCGCCGTACCCCATCCGGGTGATGGTCAGGTCGTCGGCGAGGGTGATGGTTTTGTTGGTCATGACTCCACTGTTCGTCGGGTTCGCGCCGACAGGGAGTACCCCGTTGTTCCTGGTAGTGACAGGACCCAGTCACCGCAGCGTCGCTCCGACTACCGTGGAAGCCATGGAGAGCACGAACGCTCTGGGTGAGTTCCTCCGCGCCCGGCGCGAGCAGGTCAAGCCCGAGGACGTCGGCCTCCGGCGTGTCGGGCTGCGGCGGGTGCCGGGGCTGCGGCGTGAAGAGGTCGCGATGATGGCCGGGATCAGCTCGGACTACTACCTCCGGCTGGAGCAGGGCCGTGACCGCAACCCGTCCGTGCAGGTGCTCGAGGCACTGGCCGACGTACTGCGGCTGGACCCGGACGCGACGGCGTACCTGATCGGACTCGCCCAGGAGCGCCCGCACGTCGCCCCGAGGCCGCGGGCGCAGGTGCCGGACAGCATCCTGGAGCTGATCGACGGCTGGCCGAACAACCCGGCCTACGTGCAGAACAAGTACACCGATGTCCTCGCGGTCAACGCCTTGTGCGCGGCGTTGTCCCCGAACTATGCCGTCGGCGTGAATCTCCTCTCCGCCGTCCTACTCGATCCCAGGGAACAGGAGCTCCGCCGGGACTGGGACGAGCTGACCGAGGAAGGCGTCGCGATCCTCCGCACCGAGCTTGGGCCTGATGTGGACGACCCGCGCCTGAAGGAGCTGGTCGGAGATCTGTCACTGCGCAGCGACAGGTTCCGGCAACTGTGGGCGCGGCACGACGTCCGCCCGCGGCGCGGTCGGTTGAGCCAGCTCACGCATCCCGCCGTCGGTGACCTCGACCTCCGCTCGGACAAGCTCACGATTGGTGGCACCGACAACATCACCCTGGTCGTCTTCCATGCCGTGCCCGGGTCCCGCGACGTCGAGTCGCTCGCGTTACTGGGGAGCCTCACCGCCGACGAGGTTCCTGAGCGGACCATCAAGCCCACCGACCGAAAGCCCGAATGATCTGCGGGAACGCCGCGAACGCTGTGCCGAAGTGGTCGACCGCGCCCATCGAGTGGACGGTGACCTTGGCACCGCGGGCTCGCAGCGAGGTGGCGCAGGAGTGCGCGTTTGGCGACCGGGACCGCGGACACGAGGGCACCCCGCACCGCGTGCATGCTGGTGACGGCAGCCTCGGACAGCGTCGGCTCGGTGACCGAGGCGTACGCCGAGAGCGGGAAGGCGAGCAGGGCCGCGGTGGCGAGGGTGGCGGCGACCGTCCTGGTCAGGCGAGAAGTCATGCCTCAACCCAACCTCCAGGCCGCCGCCTGGACGATGGTGCGAACCCCCGGGCGGAGGTGGGGTTTTCCCTACCCGAGCAGGCTGTTGTACAGCTGCACGGTCCGATCCGCGACGGCGTCCCAGCCGAATTGCGAGACTGCGCGTTCCCGGCCGGCCTTGCCCATCGCCTCGGCCTTGGCCGGGTCGTCGACCAGCGCGTTGATCCCCGCGGCCAGTCCGCGCTCGAAGGTGTCGATGTCGTGCTCGTCGTACGGGACGAGGATGCCGGTCGAGCCGTTGTCGACCACCTCGGGGATACCGCCGACCGCACTGGCCACGACGGCCGTCTCACACGCCATCGCCTCTAGGTTGACGATGCCGAGCGGCTCGTAGATCGACGGGCAGCAGAACGCCAGCGCGTGCGTCAGCACCTGCCGGACCTCTTCGCGCGGCAGCATCTCGGAGACCACGAACACGCCGTCGCGGGCAGCCTTGAGGTCGTCGATCAGCGCGTCGGTCTCGGCCTTCAGCTCGACCGTGTCGGCCGCGCCGGCCAGCAGCACGAGCTGCACCGACGGATCCAGCTGCAGACCGGCCCGGAGCAGGTGCGGGACACCCTTCTGCCGGGTGATCCGGCCGACGAACGTCACGTACGGGCGGCTCAGGTCGACCCCGAGCCGCTCGAGCACCGTGGTCTTCGGGTCCGGGCGGTAGAAGTCGGCGTCGATCCCGTTCGAGATCACGTGCACCTTGGCCGGGTCGATCGACGGGTAGCAGGCCAGGACGTCGTCGCGCATCCCCCGGCTCACCGCGACGACGGCGTCGGCCGCCTCGTACGCCGTCTGCTCGGCCCAGCTGGACAGCCGGTAGCCACCGCCGAGCTGCTCGGCCTTCCACGGGCGGCGCGGCTCCAGCGAGTGCGCGGTCACCACATGCGGGACGTCGTACAGGAGCTTGGCCCAGTGGCCGGCCATGTTCGCGTACCAGGTGTGGGAGTGCACGAGCTGTGCGTCGCCGACCGCCGCCGTCATCGTGAGGTCCGTGGACAGGATGCGCAGCGCCGCGTTCGCGTTCGGCATCCGCGGGTCGTCCTCGGAGTGTGCGGTCGCGCCCTGCCGGGGCTCGCCCATGCAATGCACGTCCACGTCGATCAGCCGGCGCAGCTCGCGGACCAGGAAGTCCACGTGCACCCCTGCCCCGCCGTACACATCCGGAGGAAACTCACGCGTCAGGATGGCGACCTTCATGCAGCCGACCTTAGGACATCATCTGAGCTCTGTCGGCACCCAGAACCGCAGCTTTCCGTGTCGTTCGTCTTCCAATTCGCCGCCGGCCGCCTCGATCACCTTGCGCGAGGCGACGTTGCCGGTGTCGCAGGTGACCAGCGCCGGGTCGATGCCGAGGGCCGCCGCGATCGGTAGTGACTGGGTCAGCATCTGGGTCGCGTACCCCTGGCGCCGGGCCGACGGGCGCACGTAGTACCCGATGTGGCCGCCGACCTCGGTCAGGGCGGGGGTGAGGTCGTGCCGGATGGAGAGCCGGCCGAGCCACTCGACGCCGTCGACGAACCAGAGCACGGTCTGGTGCACGATCCCGGCCGGCAGCTCGGTCTCCGGTTCCGCCTCGGTCCTGATCACCTCGACCATCCGGGAGAACTCGGCCGGATCGGCCGCCTGCTGCCGGGTCCACTCCTCCTCGGCACCGGCCACCGACCGCGCGCCCATCCACCGCTCCTCCTGCGGCCCGGCCTCGTCCCAAGCGGCCAGGAACCCACGGTGAACAGCAGTGGACGGTACGACAAGGATCGGCATCTTTACAGTGTCGCGACACTCGCAAGCGCTTATGCCGGAGGGTTCTCGGAGCTAAAGGCCATGTACCCCCCTCCTGCACAGCACGATCGGGCACTCGGTGGACACCTCGCGGCACCGGAGAGCCGACCACGATGCTCCGCATCGAGGTCACCTCTCCGGCACCCCGATGCACTCCACCGAGCACCCGCTCGCACTGCACATGAGGGGGGCACATGGCCTAAGGTGCGGACATGGCAAAGGCGCCCAGAGTTCTCGGAATCGTGCTGGCCGGCGGTGAGGGCAAGCGGCTGATGCCGCTGACCGGGGACCGGGCCAAACCGGCCGTCCCGTTCGGAGGCAGTTATCGCCTGATCGATTTCGTGCTGTCCAACCTGGTCAATGCCGGCTACCGGAACCTCTGCGTCCTGACGCAGTACAAGTCGCACTCGCTCGACCGGCATGTCACGCTCACCTGGCGGATGTCGACACTGCTGGGCAACTTCGTCACCTGCGTGCCGGCCCAGCAGCGGCTCGGCCCGCAGTGGTACCAGGGCAGCGCGGACGCGATCTACCAGTCGATGAACCTGATCAACGACCACAAGCCCGATGTGATCGTGGTGTTCGGTGCCGACCACGTCTACCGGATGGACGCCTCCCAGATGGTGCAGGCGCACCTCGAGCGCGGGAACGGCGTGACCGTCGCCGGGATCCGGGTGCCACGGGTCGAGGCGACCGAGTTCGGCGTGATCAAGACCGGCCCGGACGGGCATTCGATCGAGGAGTTCCTGGAGAAGCCGGCCGACCCGCCGGGCCTGCCGGACTCGCCGGACGAGACGTTCGCTTCGATGGGCAACTACGTGTTCAGCGCCGACGTCCTGGTGGAGGCGCTGCGCAAGGACGCCGCCAACCCGGCGTCCCGGCACGACATGGGCGGCGACATCGTCCCGATGCTGGTTGCCGAGGGCAAGGCCGGCGTCTACGACTTCAAGGACAACGACGTCCCGGGCGCCCTGGACCGCGACCGCTCGTACTGGCGTGATGTCGGGTCACTGGATTCGTACCACGAGGCGCACATGGACCTGGTCTCGATCCAGCCGGTGTTCAACCTCTACAACTCCGACTGGCCGATCTTCACCTCGCACCCGCAGCTGCCCGGTGCCAAGTTCACCGACGACGCGACCGTCGGAGAGTCGATCGTCTGCCAGGGCTCGGTCGTCACCGGCGCGACCGTGGAGCACTCGGTGCTCGGCACCAACGTGATCGTCAGCGCGGGTGCGTTCATCGAGCGCTCGGTGATCATGGACAACTGCAAGATCGGTGCGAACGCCGTGCTGAAGAACGTGATCCTGGACAAGAACGTGATCGTCCCGGACGGCGTCGAGATCGGCGTCGACCCCGATCACGACCGCCAGCGCGGCTTCACCGTCTCCAAGGGCGGCGTCACCGTGCTCGGTAAGGGGCAGGTGATCGAACCGCCCGCTGCCGCGGCCGCGGAGTCGGAGAACGAGGTCGCCGAGGCGTGAGCGCGGAGGCTGAGGCATTGGAGCTCGATGCCACGGATCCGGGGCACCGCGAACTGTTCGACGTACCGCCGGCGCAGGGTGGCGACTACCCCGAGGTGGCGTACTTCGCCGGCAACTCGCTCGGTCTGCGCCCGCGCGCGACCAGGGTCGAGCTGCTCGAGGACCTGGACGCGTGGGCTGCCCTCGGCGTTGAAGGGCACCTGGACGCCGAGCGGCCCTGGCTGCCGTACCACGAGCTGCTGACCGGTCCCGCGGCCCGCCTGGTCGGTGCGCTGCCGAGTGAGACCGTCGTGATGAACTCGCTCACCGTCAACCTGCACCTGCTGATGGTGTCGTTCTACCGCCCGACCCGCTCGCGGCACCGGATCGTGATCGAGGACTCCGCCTTCCCCTCCGACAGCTACGCCGTCCGCTCCCAGGCTCGATTCCACGGGTACGACGCCGAGGACGCGATCATCCGCCTGCGGCCCCGGCCCGGCGAAGACTCCCTGCGTACGGCGGACGTCGTCGAGCAACTGGGTGGCGATGTGGCCCTGGTCCTCCTGGGCGGCGTGAACTACCTGACCGGTGAGCTGATGGATATCCCCACGATCACCAAGGCCGGTCACGCGGCCGGGGCGATCGTCGGCTGGGATCTCGCGCACGCGGCCGGAAATGTCCCGTTGGCGTTGCACGATTGGGGTGTGGACTTCGCGGCCTGGTGTTCGTACAAGTACCTCAACTCGGGGCCCGGCGCGCTCGCGGGCGCCTTCGTGCACGAGCGGCACGTCGGTGGGGACCTCCCGCGGTTCGAGGGATGGTGGAGCACGGACCCGTCGACCCGGTTCGAGATGACACCCGAGTCGCGGCCGCCCGCGTCCGCGGACGCCTGGCAGGTGTCGAACCCGCCGATCTTCTCGATGAGCCCGGTCCGGACGTCGCTGGAGATCTTCGACAAGGTCGGCATCGGGGTCCTGCGGGAGCGCAGTCTGAGGCTGACGGCGTACCTGGAGAAGCTCTTGGCCAACGGCTGTCCCTTCCGGGTGATCACGCCGTCCGACCCTGCGCGACGGGGAGCACAGTTGTCCTTGAAGATCGATGGGATGCGGGCGGGTGACTTGGCGCGGCGGATGCGGTTCGAGCACGGCGTGATCGCGGATGCGCGGGAGCCCGACGTACTGCGGCTTGCACCGGTGCCGTTGTACTCGACGTACCACGACTGCTGGCGCGCCGCGTCCGCTCTGGCTGAGGTGGTGCCGGCATGAAGGTCGCGATCGTCGGGGCAGGCCTGACCGGAAGTCTGCTGGCGTGTTTCCTGGCCCGGCGTGGACTGCTGGTGACGTTGTACGAGCGTCGCCCGGATCCCCGCATCGGTACGGCGGAACGCGGCCGGTCGATCAACCTGGCGATCTCCGAGCGCGGGCTGGACGCGTTGCGGCGGATCGGCCTGGTCGACCAGGTGATGGCGGACGCCCTGCCGATGAAGGGGCGGATGATCCATCCGGTCGCCGGGCCACTGGACTTCCAGGCCTACTCGGCGTCCGGCGATCGGGCGATCAACTCGATCAGCCGGGGCGCACTGAACAACGCCTTGCTGTCGGCGGCTTCGGATGCCCCCGGAGTCAGCGTCGTCTTCGAGCATCGGCTGGTGGAGCTGGACTCGCAGGCCGGCCGGCTGGTCTTCGCCACGCCATCGGGCAAGGTGTCGGTTTCGGCTGACGTGGTGCTCGGTGCGGACGGAGCCGGCTCCGCGGTCCGGGAGCAGCTGCTTGCCGAAGGCGTCGTTGCCGAGGACGTCGACTTCCTCGACTACGGCTACAAGGAGCTCTCGATCCCTGCCGTAGCCGGCGATTTCGCACTCGATCCGGGCGCGTTGCACATCTGGCCGCGCGGGACCTCGATGATGATCGCGCTGCCGAACCCGGATCGATCCTTCACCTGCACGCTGTTCTGGCCGGCCGGGTCCTTCGATGCGTTGACGGACGCTGCCGGGATCGAAGAGCACTTCCGGGTGAACTACCCGGATCTGTTGCCGTTGGCACCGGATCTCGTCGACGACTATCTGCACAACCCGGTCGGCGTGCTCGGCACCGTCCACACGTTGCCCTGGCAGGCTCACGGGCGTACGGCGTTACTCGGAGATGCTGCCCACGCGATCGTCCCGTTCTACGGCCAGGGCGCCAACTGCGCCTTCGAGGACGTGGTCGAGCTGGACCGGTGCCTCGACGACACCGGCGGCTCGTGGGCTCGGGCGCTGCCGTTGTTCGAGGCACGCCGCCGCGAGAACACCGAGGCGATCGCCGGGATGGCGCTGGCCAACTTCATCGAGATGCGCGACAAGGTGGCGTCTCCGGTGTTCCGGCTGACCAAGCGCGTCGAACATGCCCTGGAGCGGTTGCTACCCGGCCGGTACGTGTCCCGCTACGAGCTCGTGTCGTTCTCCACCACGCCGTACGCGGAAGTGCAGGAGCGGGTGAAGCGGCAGCACCAGGTGCTGGGCCTAGGAGCGGTCGCCGCGGCGGGTGTACTCCTCGGGTTGGCGCGAAAGTGGGGCCGGCGATGAGCTTGTGGACACCTGAGTTGCTGACCGGGCAACCCAACTCGGTCGGATTGTTGCGGCACTTCGTCGACGGACACTTCGTGCAGAGCGCGTCGACGTTCGCGAAGATCTCGCCGGTGACGGGGGAGCAGATCTTCGACGTGTGTGAGGCTGACGCGGCGACGGTGGACGCGGCGGTGAGTGCGGCCCGGGCGGCTTTGCGTGGGCCTTGGGGACGTCTCAGCGAGCAGGAGCGGGCGGCGGTTCTGCGCCGCGTCGCGGATGGGCTGGAACGGCGGTTCGACGACCTGGTCGCGGCCGAAGTGGGCGATACCGGCAAGTCGATCAGTCAGGCGCGGACGCTGGACATCCCGCGCGGGGCGGCCAACTTCCGGGCGTTCGCCGACTTCGCGACAACGGCGCCGACCGAGTCGTACACGACCGTGCTGGCCGATGGACGGCGGGCGCTGAACTACGCGGTCCGGAAACCGGTCGGCGTGGTGGCGATCGTCGTACCGTGGAACCTGCCGTTGTTGCTGCTGACCTGGAAGGTCGCGCCGGCGCTTGCCTGCGGCAACGCTGTGATCGTCAAGCCGTCCGAAGAGACGCCGGCATCGGCGACCGTGCTGGCCGAGGTGATGGCGGAGGCCGGCGTACCGCCCGGCGTCTTCAACCTCGTGCACGGGTTCGGGCCGTCGTCGGCGGGGGAGTACCTGACCCGGCATCCGGGTGTGGACGCGATCACGTTCACGGGCGAGTCCGCGACCGGTACGGCGATCGCCAAGGTCGCGGCGGACCGGGTCAAGGCCGTGTCGTTCGAGCTCGGTGGGAAGAACGCCGGGCTGGTCTTCGCCGACGCTTCGCTGGATGCGGCCGTCGAGGGATCGGTACGTTCGGTCTTCACCAACGGCGGCCAGGTCTGCCTGTGCACCGAACGCCTGTACGTCGAACGCCCTGTCTTCACGGAGTTCGTCGAGCGCTTGGCCGCGCGGGCGTCCGAGCTGACCTACGGGTGGCCTGCCGACGAGGCGACCATGAACATGCCGCTGATCTCCAAACAACACCGCGACAAGGTTCTGTCGTACTACGACCTCGCGCGGACCGAGGGAGCCGAGGTACTCGCGGGTGGCGGCGTACCGAGGTTCGGTGACGCCCGTGATGGTGGCTGCTACGTGCAACCAACTGTCGTCACAGGGCTGCCGCCGGACGCGCGGACGAACACGGAGGAGATCTTCGGGCCGATCTGCCACATCGCTCCGTTCGACACCGAGGAAGAGGCGTACGCGCTGGCGAACGGATCCGATTACGGGCTGGCAGCAACGGTCTGGACGCGTGACGTCGGCCGCGCCCACCGCGCCGGCCCAGCCCTGGACGTTGGCATTGTCTGGGTCAACACCTGGTTCCTCCGCGATCTGCGGACGCCCTTTGGCGGCATGAAGTTGTCAGGGGTCGGGCGCGAGGGCGGCCGGCACTCGCTGGACTTCTACTCCGAGCCGACCAACGTCTGCGTGGAGCTCACATGACCCTGCGTTTGGCCGGGCCTTCGGCGCCGGCGTGGTCATGGGGCTTGAACTCCCGGCCTTCCCTCGTCGCTCCAGTCGCTTCGCTCCCTCCGCTCCTCAGTCCAGGCCGGGAGGCCCCATGACCGTCGTACCGGGGAAGGCGGTGCCGCGGGGGCGGTTTCCGCATGTGAAGGTCAGCGGCGGGTTCGCGTTCGTGTCGGGGACGTCGAGCCGGCGGCCGGACAACACGATCGCCGGGGCTTCGGTGGACTCATCGGGGACGGTCTCGCTGGACATCCGGGAGCAGACTCGGGTGGTGCTGGAGAACATCCGGGACATCCTGACTGCGGTGGGTGCCGGGTTGGAGGATGTCGTGAGCGTGACGACGTACCTGGTGTCGATGAACGACTTCGGCGGGTACAACGAGGTGTACGGCGAATTCTTCGACGAGTCCGGGCCGAGCCGGACGACCGTCGCAGTTCATCAGCTGCCGCATCCCCAGCTGCTGATCGAAATCCAGGCCGTGGCGGCCGTTCCAAAAGAACACAGCCCGCAAAGGAGTGAGTGATGGTCAATCTGGAGTCGACGAACTTTCCGCAGTGGATCGAGGAGAACAAGCACCTGCTGAAGCCGCCGGTCGGCAACAAGCAGATGTTCCCGACCGGGGACGACTTCATCACCATGGTGGTCGGCGGGCCGAACCAGCGGACCGACTTCCACGTCGACCCGTACGAGGAGTTCTTTTACCAGATCAAGGGACACCTGCACGTCAACGTGATGACCGACGACGGGCCGGCCAGGGTCGACATCAACGAGGGTGAGATGTGGGTGCTGCCGCGGAACATGCCGCACTCGCCGCAGCGCGGTCCGGAGTCGATCGGCCTGGTGATGGAGCGTGTTCGTGAGCCCGGGGTGCTGGAGAAGTTCCGCTGGTACTGCGAGAACTGCAACGCGATCGTGCACGAGGTCGAGCTCCAGGTGACCGACATCGTCGCCGACCTGCCGCCGGTGTTCAAGGCCTTCTACGAGAGCGAGGACGCCCGTACCTGCCCGGACTGCGGCACTGTGCATCCGGGTAAGGGCTGATGGCTGTTGATGTCCACACCCACCTGGTGCCGAAGGGGTGGCCGGATCTCTCGGTCGCGTGCGGTGGGGACGGCTGGCCGTGGTTGCGGATCGACTCCGAGCGGGCCGCGATGATCATGGTCGGCTCGACCGAGTTCCGCCCGATCGGCCCACCGGCTTGGGATCCCGCGACCCGTCGTGCGGACATGGATGCCGACGGCATCGACGTACAGGTGGTGTCGCCGACGCCGGTGTTCTTCGGGTACGACCGGCCGGCCGATCAGGCGGCCAAGCTGGCCCGGATCTTCAACGATCTCACTCTGGAGACGCTTGCCGGGGACAGCCGTTTCGTGCCGTTCTGCCAGGTGCCGTTGCAGGATCCGGACGCCGCGTGTGCCGAGCTGGATCGCTGCCGGGCCGCCGGACATGTGGGCGTCGAGATCGGCAACCACGTTGGCGACAAGGATCTCGACGACGCCGGGATCGTTGCCTTTCTCAACCACTGTGCCGAGACCGGGACGCCGGTGCTGGTGCATCCGTGGGACATGCCCGGCGGTCCACGGCTGGACCGCTGGATGGCTCGCTGGCTGACCGGGATGCCGGCCGAGACCCATCTGTCCGTACTCGCGATGATCCTCGGCGGTGCCTTCGACACGCTGCCGCCGTCCCTGCGGATCTGTTTCGCTCACGGTGGCGGGAGTTTCGCGTTCTGGCTCGGGCGGCTGGAGAACGCCTGGCACCGGCGCGGCGACATCGTCCGTGGTTGCTCCGAGCACCCACCGTCGCACTATCTGGACCGGTTCTTCGTCGACACGGTCGTGTTCGAATCAGCGCCTTTACGGCTACTTGTCGATACCTTGGGGGAAGACCGCGTTCTGGTCGGCAGTGATTATCCCTATCCACTGGGTGAGCGGCCGGTCGGGGAGGTGGTACGGAAGGCCGGTTTCCTGACCGCGGACCAGCAGCACAAGCTGCTGTCCGGGAACGCATTGCGCTATCTCGGGAGGTCTGATGAGTGAAGACCGATCGGTACTGTCGCGTGCAGCGCGTGCGCCCGACGAGGAGCTCCGGTACGGCGACCACGCGGACCAGGTGATCGACTACTGGCACGCGAAGGAGTACCGGCCGCTGGTCGTGTTCGTGCACGGTGGTTTCTGGCGGCCGGAGTACGACCGGACGCACGCCCGCCCGCTCGGTGAAGCGCTCGCCGACCTCGGCTGGCCGGTGCTGTCCTTGGAGTACCGCCGCGAGCCCGGTGATCCCGATGTCACGACGTCGGACATCCGTACGGCGCTCGACGCGCTGCCCGACCTGGTCGACGTTCACGCCGGCTACGTGATGATCGGCCACTCCGCAGGGGGGCAACTCGCCTTGTGGGCCGCGTCCACGCTGAACCCGGTTCGCCTCCGCGGCCTGATCGCGCTGGCCCCGGTGGCCGACCTGCTGATGGCTGACCGCCTCGGCCTCGACGACGGCGCCGTACAGGACTTCATCGGCAGCGGCGTACGCAACGACCTCGACCCGGCGCACCTGCCCGCCCCGATCGCCCGGGTCGCCCTCATCCACGGCACCGCCGACACCCGCGTCCCGATCACCCTGACCGAGTCCTACTTCACCGCCCACCCGACCGCCCGCCTGATCCGCGTAGAACACGCCGGCCACTACGACCTCATCGACCCTCTGAGCGACTCCTGGCACGAGGTCACCACCGAACTCACCCGACTGACAAGCTGAACATCATGCTCAACGGACAACGGATTGTGTTGCGTCCGGTGCGTGAACGCGATCTCGAGGTCTTCATCACCGCGCACACCGAGATCTCCACCCGCGGTGCGTACTTCCCGCTCGGTGTCCAGTCGGAGCCGGTACTCCGGCGGACGTACGCCGAGACCGGATTCTGGGAGCGCGACGAGGGCACCTTGCTGATCTGGGACCGGAGCGAGGTCATGGTCGGCCACATCGAGTTCTTCAAGTCGGTGGGCTACTGGGACGCCTACGAACTCTCCTACCAGCTCTACGGCCCGCAGCACGCCGGCCAGGGCTACACGACCGAGGCGGTCTGCCTGCTGGTCGACTACCTGTTCGGCTCGAAGAAGGTCAACCGCCTCTCCCTGGTGATCGTCCCCGAGAACACTCCCAGCCGGCGGATCGCGGAGAAATGCGGCTTCCAGCTCGAAGGCACCGCTCGGGGAGCGTTCTTCAACGCCGGCCGCAACCTCGACGTCCTCGTCTACTCACTGCTCCGCGACGACCCACGCCCCTGGCACGTCGACAGCTGAGGGCGCCGGCCTCAGGCATCGCGGCGCCGGCGTACCCGCCCGTCCCGAACACCGTAACGTCCGCAGAGACCCCACTGCGACGCCTGGCACGAACTAACACCTCACCGGCTGAGGTACGGGAGAAGACTCCGAGCGGTGTCGACGATCGTGTCCTCGACCGGCCGTGGCGACCAGCCGAGGACCTGGGTCGCCTTACCGAGCCGCGGTTCGCGGCGGACGCCCGCATCCCGGGCGAGCGCACGCAACGGCCGTACGACGAGCGCGACCGCCGTCAGCAACCAGGTCGGAATCCGGTGCGTGGGCACCTTCACGGCGTCGGCCCCGAGCCTGGACCGCAGAATCCCGGCGATCCCGGCCATCGACGAATAGCCGCCAGAGGCGATGAACCGCTGACCGGCGGCCCGATCGTCGGTCATCGCGGTCAGGTGCAGAGCGGCCACATCGCGGACGTCGGCCACACCGAATCGCTGGTCGGGCAGGAACGGGACGCGGCCCTCCAGCAGTGCGGTGATGACGCCGAGCGAACTGGCGAAGTCAGGCCCGAGAGCGGGACCGAAGATGCCGGTCGGGTTGATCACGGTCAGCTCGAGCCCCGCGGCGGCGGCGTACTCCCAGGCCGCGCGTTCCGCCATGGTCTTCGACTTCACATAGGCGCCGATCGGTGCCTCCAGGTTGGTCCAGGTCGCCTCGTCGTACGGCCCGGGACCGTCGTGGCCGTAGCCGATCGCGGCGAACGACGACGTCAGTACGACGCGACGGACGCCCGCGTCACGGGCTGCGCGCAGTACTCGCAAGGTTCCGTCGCGTGCCGGAACGATCAGTTCGTCCTCGTCCTTCGGGGCGCTGGGTGGGAACGGTGACGCGACGTGCAGCACGTAGTCGGTGCTCGCGACCGCCTCGTCCCAGCCCGCGTCGGCGCTCAGATCGGCGGCGACGAAGCTGAGCTTGTCCCCGGGATCGACGCCGGCTCCGGCGAGCATCGCCCGTACGTCGGGCTCGCGGTCCAGTGATCGCACGGTGGTGCGTACCTGGTAGCCCTGCTGGAGGAGTTGGACGATCACATGGGCGCCGAGGAAGCCGGAGCCGCCTGTCACGAGAACCTTCATGGATCCAGGCTCGGAGATCGCGGACAGGTCATCCAGGCCGCGGTTTTCCTGGTGTCCGCAGGGACAGGATCAGGTGCTGAGCTCGCCGAGCCGCCGGAACGCGGCCTCGGAAGGGCCGCCGGGATCGGCGTGATAGGTGACCAGGAGCTGATCGGACTCGGGCAGCACGAACTTCTGGTACCGCAGATCGAGCCGGCCGACCTGCGGATGGAGGAACTTCGTGATGCCTTCGTCCCGCACCTTCACGTCATGGCTGGTCCAGAGAGCGCGGAACCGCTCACTGCGCTCGCTGAGCTCACCGACCAGTGCGGTGATCTCCGGATCGTCCGGGTCCGCGGCAGTCAGCGAGCGCAGGAAAGGAACGGTCTTCGCGGTCATCCCGTCCCAGTCGCGATAGAGCTCCCGCAGGTCCGGCTCGAGGAACGCGGCCCGCAACGTGTTGGACCCGACCGAGAAGTGCCGCGACAACGCCACCGCAAGCCGGTTCGCGGCCAGCACGGTGAACCCCCGGCCCTGCACGTACGCCGCCGTTGCCTGCCACCCGTCGATCAACGCCTGCAGATGCCGGCTCGCAGTGTCCTTCGACCGCCGCGGCCTGGCCGGGCGCGCGATGGCCTGCAGGTACGCCGTCGCGTCGCTGTCGAGCCGCAACGCCTCGGCAAGGCTCGCCAGCACCTGGTCACTCGGATGCAGATCCCGCCCCTGCTCCAGCCGCAGGTAGTACTCCGGACTGATTCCCGCAAGCAGCGCGACCTCTTCCCGCCGCAACCCCACCACCCGCCGCCGTCCCCCGGACACCAACCCAACATCCTCAGGCCGCAACCGCCCCCGCCTGGCCCGCAAATACTCGCCCAGCCCGCCGGTGCCCATGGTTGCTCCTGCCTGTTGAGTCGCGTCGGAGGTCAGTCCTGATCGGGGACTTGAATCCAGACCGCGCCGCGACCTGCTCCGGTGGAATTGATCTTTCCCTCGTTCCTGAGCTGCTCCAGCACCAATCGGATGGTTTGGTCGCTCACACCCGGAAGCGCTGCCCGAACCTCCGAAACCTTGAAGACCGCGGCCGCATGCTTGAGCACATGCTGCCGAACTCGATCCTGCTTCGTCCCTCCTGAACGATCGGCTGCCGCTCGGCGGGCGAAGGCCTGATATGCAGACGCCAGTGTGGTCACGAAGTACGACAGCCATGGCCAGGGATCTGCCGCATCTTGATGCCAGTCATGGGTCGAATCGAGCAACGCGTCGTAGTACGAGTCGACGGAGTCAGCGATGAGTTGCTCGAGAGAAACCCATCGACAGACCTCGTAGCCCGCGTCGACCAGCACGGCGTTGGTCAGAGCCCGGGCGACCCGGCCGTTGCCGTCCGCGAACGGATGGATGACCAAGAGGTCGAGGACCATCAGGCCGACCAGGAGAACCGGATGGTGCCGGCCCGCCCGCTGAGCGGCCAGGTACCGATCGATCAGGTCTTTCAGGTAGGCGTCGGTTCTTGCCGCCGGCACCGGGACGAACCGAACCGTCGTACTTCCGTCCGGCGAACGATCCACGACGAGGTTGTCGTCCGTCTTCAGCTGACCGCCGGGGTAGGCCGTCTCCGACCAGAGCAGGCGGTGCAGGTGGAGGAGCAGGCCGAGGTTGAGCGGATGCCAGTCCTCCTGGAACAGATAGTCCAGCGCCTTGCGGTAACCGGCGAGCTCTTGCTCGCTCCTGGTGCGAAGGACGCCGGCGCGACCTTCGATGATGCGTTCAGCCCGTGCAGCGTCCGGTACGACGACGCCTTCGATTGCCGATGACGCGGTGATGCTCTGGATCCGCGCGCGGTTGGCGAGCTCGGTAAGGAGGGCCGGAAGCTGGTTGCGGTACAGCGCCTCGCTGCCTCTGCCGGTATCGATCGAGCGCAGTTGCATGACGACGCCGGCCGGCACCTGCCCGATCACGCGATCCAGGTCCGCGAACGAGCGCATCCGATCCTCCAAAGAAACCAACAAATTTACTAATCGGAGGTCACTTTAGCGTATTTGTTGGTTTCCTTAGCATGTTTCTACCGCCTACCGACCGCACTCAGTGGCCGATCTTGCACTAGCTGTAGTTGTCAGCTGAGGCGTTTGGCGGCGGTGAGGAGGCCTTCGGAGGTGGGGAGGAGGGCGGAGACGAGGTCGTCGTCGTCGCGGACGGCGCGGATCAGGTCGCGGAGGGCGGTGGTGTCGGGGTCGCGGACGGCCGGGTCGGCGACGCGGCCGCCGGTGAGGATGCCGGCGAAGACGACGACGCCGCCGGGGCGCAGCAGCCGGAGGGCCTCGTGCAGGTACGCCGTGTTCTCGCGGCGGTCGGCGTCACAGAAGACCAGGTCGTAGTGCCCGTCGGTGAGCCGGGTGACCACGTCCAGCCCGGCGCCGGCGATCAGGCGGAACCGGTTCGACGGGACGCCGGCGTCGAGGAACGTCTTGCGGGCCAGCCGCTGGTTCTCCGCGTCGATGTCGACCGTGGTCAGAGTGCCGTCGGTGCGCATCCCGCGCAGCAGGGCCAGCCCGGAGACACCGGTGCCGGTGCCGATCTCGACCACCGCCTTGGCGCCGACGCCGGCGGCGAGCATGCTCAGCGCGGCGGACGAGCCGGGTCCGATCGGGACCACTCCGCTTTCAGCGGCGCTCGCCCGCGCACCGGTGACGACTTCGCCTTCACCGGTGTAGTCCTCGGCGTACGCCCAGGACGTCGGGTCGATGCCGGTGGCGATGATGCCCTCCCAAGGATCTGCGGGGTGTTCTGCGGCTGCGGTACTCATGCTGAACCGAAGCCTAGCGGCACGAGGTCCGCATTCCGTGTCTCCCGCGCGGAGACTGCGCACTCTTGCTCATTACAGGTGGCCTTGAATCAGATATGATCGTCCTCAGCAGGCAAACCGGGCCTAGTGAGGGAGGTGCGGAGTGAGGTCAGGCGCGG
This sequence comes from Kribbella sp. NPDC020701, assembly GCF_055562215.1. Classification (NCBI taxonomy): domain Bacteria; kingdom Bacillati; phylum Actinomycetota; class Actinomycetes; order Propionibacteriales; family Kribbellaceae; genus Kribbella; species Kribbella sp. NPDC020701. Next base: position 168,081 of record NZ_JBVHFT010000005.1, read on the forward strand.
ATGACGTCGATGCCGGCTTCCTTGAAGACGGTCAGCTGGGACTCGTCGGCCTGGGCGTCGGTGACGAGGGTGTCGATCTCGCTCAGCTCGCAGATCCGGGCGAACGCCCGCTGCCCGAGCTTGGAGGAGTCGGCCACCACGACCACCTTCGCGGCCCGGCTGACGATCAGCTGGTTGATGTTCGCCTCGCCCTCGTGGTGGGCGGTGGCGCCGGTCTCGTCGATCCCGTCCACGCCGATGAAGGCGATGTCCAGGGACAGGTCGGACAGGATCCGGTGCGACAGCGGGCCGATCATCTCGTAGGACTGCGGCCGCGCGACGCCGCCGGTCAGCACCATCTTCACGTGCGGCCGGACGATCAGCTCGTTGGCGATGTTCAGCGCGTTGGTGACGAGGGTGAACGCGGGCTCGCCGTGCTCGGCCGACAGCTCCGGCCGGGTCGCCAGCGTGCGCGCCACCTCGGAGATCGTGGTGCCGCCGTTCATCCCGATCACCATGCCGCGGCGTACCAGCGTGGCCGCCGCCTGCGCGATCCGCTGCTTCTCGGAAGCGAAACGCGCAGTCTTGTAGCGCAGCGGCAGGTCGTACGACACCGCGTTGGCGACCGCGCCGCCGCGGGTCCGAGTGAGGAGCTGCTGCTTGCCGAGGTGGTCCAGATCGCGCCGAATCGTCGCTGCGGACACATGCAACTGCTCGGCCAGCTCATCGACGTCGATGGCGCCCTTCTCGGCGAGCGACTCGAGCAAGGTGTTCAGGCGTTCATAACGCTTCACCCGGGGCTCCTCCTTCACACAATCGGTCAGCCGGGTGGCGGCTGGTTGGCACCATTCGATCACGTTCGAGCAGTTTCGACCATGACAAGTGCGGAGACGACATGACGCAGACGCCATTTGTGAGCACTGAGATCGCCACTCAGCCGGACCTCTGGAGGCAGATTTCGGACGGTTTCGCGCAGTACGGCGGTGCATTGCCGAAGGCCGGCCAGCGTGTCGCGGCGGTGGGTTGCGGCACGTCGTGGTTCATGGCGATGGCGTACGCCGCCCTCCGCGAGGACCTGGGTCAGGGGGAGACCGACGCGTTCGCGGGCTCGGAGTTCCCGGCGGGACGCCAGTACGACGCTGTGGTCGTGATCAGCCGGTCGGGGACGACGACCGAGGTGCTGGATCTGATCCGTGCGACCGACCTGCCGACCGTGGCGATCACCGCGACCCCCGGCTCGCCGATCGTCGACCTGGCCGACCAGATCATCATGCTGGACTTCGCGGATGAGCAGTCCGTTGTGCAGACCCGGTTCGCGACCACCACGCTGGCGTTGCTGCGCGCTTCGCTCGGCCAGGACCTCACTCAGGCCGCCGCGGACGCTCAGACCGCGCTGACCATCGACGTGGACGAGCTGGCGAAGCTGGAGCAGGTCACGTACGTCGGCACCCGGTGGACCGTCGGTCTGGCGCACGAGGCCGCGCTGAAGCAGCGTGAGGCCGCGTCGGCGTGGACCGAGGCCTACCCGGCGATGGACTACCGGCACGGCCCGATCGCGATCGCCCAGACCGGCCGCGGCGTCTGGATCTTCGGCGAGGCGCCGGCCAACTTCCTCGACGACGTCGCCGCCACCGGTGCGAGCGTCGTACACCACGCGGACCTGGACCCGATGGCTTCCCTGGTGGTAGCCCAGCGGGTCGCCGTCGCCAAGTCCCTCGCCCTAGGCCTCAACCCCGACCAGCCCCGAAGCCTCACCCGCTCAGTCATCCTCGACTGACCCCACCAGCCATCCTCGACTGACTCGACCGACCCCGCGGGATATCCGGCTCTCCTGGGTCCGCGGGAATGCCACCAGCCCAGGGGGTTGCCCGTTCAGTTGGAGGGTTGCCCACTGAGAATCTGACCGGGCAACCCTCCACCTCGATGTGCAACCCCTGCCATGAGGGCACCCGCTCGCCGCACCTGCCAGTCCACGCGGGGCCGGCGGGAGGCGCGGCCCGGGCTCGGCGAGTCGGCAGTGGGCAGCCGGTCACGTGATGGCCGCCGGTTGCGTCGGCGTACTGATCGACAGGTAGTGCTCAGGTGCCTGGTAGTGCAGCTGAGCGGGGACGGATCCCGCATGTACGTCGTATCGGGGTGCACTACCTGTCCGTTGGTACACGCACCCGGAGCGCGCGACTGGTGTGCTCGCGGCCTGGGAGTGTGACAAGCCGTGGGTGCCCGGGGAGCGAGGGTGTCTTGGACGGAGGCGTGGGGACAGGACAGGAACTGGTGGATGGGGGACCTGTCCCAGGTCACCGTCTCCTGTCAGGTCACCCGTGCACTGTCACTCCAGGCGCCCACACCTACGGCACAAGAGCCGGATATCCCTCCGTCGTGTGCGTCCGGGGTGGTGGTGCGGAATTGGGATCGGCTGAGGTCTGGTGTTTGCGAAAGCGCTTGCGCTACTCTGCGGAACGGTCGGCTCGCCGATCGCCATCCCCGCTGAGGAGTTCCGATGACCAGAACCGCAATCCGTTCCACCGCGGCGTTTTCGACCGCAGCACTCGCGCTGGCAGGGCTGGTGGCCTGCTCCAGCGCACCGTCCGCGTCCGGTGACGCCGCTGCCTCCGGGCAGGTGACGATCACCATCGGTGACCGCCCGAGCAGCTCGGACCCGGCCAACCGGGCGACGTACGACAAGAAGGTGGCCGACTTCCAGGCGGCGAACCCGGACATCAAGCTGAACCCGGTCGAGACGCTCTGGGATCCGACCACGTTCCAGGCCCAGGCGGCCGGCGGGCAGTTGCCCGACGTGCTGAACGTGCCGTTCACCGAGCCGCAGGGCATGATCGCCCGCAAGCAGGTCGCCGACCTCACCAAGACGCTCAAGGACGACGGGTTGCTGGCCGAGCTGAACCCGAACGTGCTGAAGATCGGCCAGGACCAGGCGGGCAACGTGTACGCCGTCCCGACCGCGGCGTACTCGGTCGGCCTGATCTACAACCGCGACCTGTTCACCAAGGCCGGGCTGGACCCGGACAAGCCGCCGACGACGTGGGACGAGGTCCGCGCGGACGCCCAGCAGATCGCTCAGAAGACCGGTCAGGCCGGCTACGCCCAGATGACCACAAGCAACACCGGGGGCTGGATGTTCACCACCCAGACCTACGCGTTCGGCGGCTCGGTCGAGAACGAGGACGGCAGCAAGGCGTCCTTCGACGACGCGCCCTCGAAGGCCGCGCTGCAGGCGCTGCACGACATGAAGTGGGTCGACAAGTCGATGGGCCAGGCGGTGCTCTACGACATCGACGGCATCTCGAAGGCGTTCGCGGCGGGCAAGATCGGGATGTACATGTCCGCGCCGGACGCCTATCGCACCCTGGTCCAGACCAATGGGCTCAAGGCGTCGGCGTTCGGTATCGGCCCGATGCCCCAGCAGGGTGGCGATCACGGCACCCTCAGCGGCGGCAGCGTCCAGATCGTCAGCCCGAGTACGACGGATGCCGAGCGGGTGGCCGCGGTCAAGTGGATCAAGTTCGCCTACCTGAACAAGTACGTGAACCAGGACGCGGCGGTGACGAGTGCCAAGAACGGTGTGGCGGCGAAGCTGCCGGTCGGGGTGCCGGGTCTCCCCGTGGTCGCGGCCGACCAGTGGACGACGTACCAGTCGTGGATCAAGCCGTACGTGAACGTGCCGCTGGACAACTTCGCGCCGTACACGAAGGTGGCGGCCGACCAGAAGATCATCCCCGAGCCGCCGGTGAAGGCGCAGGAGGTCTACGCCGCCCTCGACCCGGTGGTGCAGACCGTGCTCGGCAACGCGAAGGCCGATATCCCGGCGCTGCTGACCAAGGCCACCGCCACGGTGAACGCCAAGCTCGGGCGCTGAGTTGCCCACCGCAACGACAACCGGCACGACCACCGGGCTGCGCTCCCGCAGCGTGGCCCGGCGGCCGGCCTGGATCCTGCTCCGCCGGGCCCGGAACGGCATCCCGGCAGTGCTGTTCGCGCTGCCGGTGCTCCTGATCTTTCTGGTCTTCTCCTGGGGCCCGATCGTCCGCGGGCTGGTGATGAGCCTGCAGCAGACCAACCTGATCGACCCGGTCAAGTGGGTCGGTCTGGAGAACTTCCGGTATGTCCTGACCGATCCCGCGGTCGGTCAGGCGACCGTGAACACGGTCTGGTTCACCCTGCTGGCGCTGCTGTTCGGCTTCCCGCTGCCGATCCTGCTGGCGATGTTCCTGTCCGAGCTGCGCGGCCGGTCCTGGGCCTACACGACGCTCGCCTACCTGCCGGTGATCACTCCGCCGGTGGTGGCGATCCTGTTGTGGCGGTTCTTCTACGACCCGTCCTCGAACGGGATGTTCAACAGCATCCTCGGGGTGTTCGGGCTCGGACCGTACCTCTGGCTCGACAGTCCGTCGTCGGCGATGCCGTCGATCGTGCTGGAGGCGACATGGGCCGGTGCGGGCAACGCAGTGATCATCTACCTGGCTGCACTGACCTCGGTCCGGGCCGATCTCTACGAGGCGGCCGAGTTGGACGGTGCCGGCGTGTTCCGGCGGGTGTGGCACGTAATGCTGCCGCACCTGCGCGGCGTACTGCTCCTGATGCTGCTCTTGCAGGTCATCGGCACCATGCAGCTGTTCACCGAGCCCCTGTTGTTCACCGGGGGAGGGCCACAGGGCGCGACCATGACGATCCTGCTGCTGATCTACAACTACGCCTTCGTCAACGGTGACTACGGCGCCGCCACGGCGTTGAGTGTGCTCCTGGCGGTGGCACTCGGTGTGATGTCGGCGGTCTTCCAGTTCGCGACGCGTGGTTGGAGCTCCGAGTGAGTGACGAACGCGGTGCGCTGTCGAACGCCGACCGCAAAGAGACTCGCATCCGGGTGCCGTTCGTCATCGGTCAGGTCGTGGTGTTCGCCGGACTCCTGGTGGCCGGCCTCGGACCGTTCCTGTGGTTGCTCAAGGCAGCGATCTCGCCGACCCAGGACAGCATCCGGCACCCGCTCGCGTTGTTCCCGTCCGGTGAGGTGCAGTGGCAGAACCTCGCAACCGCTTGGCAGCAAGGCCATATCGGCTACTACCTCGGCAACACCGCCATCATCGCGGCGGGTACGGCGCTGGCGTCGCTGATCATCTGTACGACGGCCGGCTACGTGCTCAGCGTGCTCCGGCCGCGCTGGGGAACGTTGTTGTCGGCGGCGATCCTGGTCACGCTGTTCGTGCCGCACATCGTCTCTCTGGTCCCGCTGTACCTGACCGTGCTGAAGCTGCCGTTGGTGCACACCAACCTGACCAACACGTTCTGGGCGGTCTGGCTGCCGCCCGCGGCCAGTGCGTTCAACGTGCTGATCGTGAAGCGCTTCTTCGACGGCATCCCGCGCGAGTACTTCGAGGCGGCCCGGATCGACGGGGCCGGGTCGCTGCGGGTCTTCACCTCGCTCGTGCTCCCGCTGTCGCGTCCGATCCTCGGTGTGGTCGTGCTGCTCAGCATCATCTCTTCCTGGAAGGACTATTTGTGGCCTCTGCTGGTGCTGACCAATCCGGATCTGCAGCCGGTCTCGGTGGCGTTGCCGAAGATCGCCAAGGTGACGGAACTCAACATCCAGTTGGCGGGCCTGTTCCTGGCCCTGCTGATCCCGGTGGCCTTGTTCCTGGTCTTCCAGCGGGCGTTTCTGCGTGGCGTCGGCCTGTCCGGAGGGATCAAGGCGTGAGGCGAGTCCTGGTCACCGGCGCGGACGGATCGATCGGCAGGGCCGCGGTGGCCGGTCTCCGCGAGGCTGGGTACGACGTCACCGGCCTCTCACTGCGCTACGACCAGGCGAGTCCGGCGGACCGCCCGCTGGTCGGCGACGCCCGATCATCGGCCGATGTCGCGGCCGCGCTCGACGAGGTGGACGCCGTACTGCATCTGGCCGCGATCCCGCATCCGAGCCTGGGGACGCCGGAGGAGGTCTTCGAGAACAATGTGGCGGCGACGTTCAACGTACTCGCGCAGTCCGGGCAGCGGGGGATCCGCCGGGCCGTGATCGCGAGCAGTATCAACGCGTTCGGCGTACCGATGAACGTGAACCCGGTGGTGCCGGCGTACTACCCGATCGACGAGGACGTGCACGCCGACATCTCCGACGCGTACTCGCTGTCGAAGAGCGTCGACGAGCAGAGTGCCCGGATGGCCTGGCGGCGGTGGGGGACCAACGTGATCGCGCTGCGCTTTCCGCTGGTGAAGACGCGCGAGCAGTTGTTCAAGTTCGCGGCCGACGCGGAACGCGATCCGTCCACGATGGCGCGTGAGGGCTGGGCCTACCTCGACCTGCGGGACGGCGTCCGGGCGATCATCGCGGCGCTCGAGTCACCGGCGACCGGCGCCCACGTGGTCGGCCTGGCCGCCGACGACATCCTGATCGACCGGCCGACGAATGAGCTACTGCGCGAGTACGCCCCCACAGTCCCGGTACGCCGTCCCGTCCCCGGACGAACCGCCCTGGTCGACACGTCCCGAGCCAGAGACCTCCTCGGCTTCACCCCGCACTACTCCATCCACGAGGACGGTCAGACGGTTTCGGCGATGACCAGCTGAGGGGCGACGTACTGGATGCCGGGCTGGGGGTCGGGTTCGAGGAGGCGGGCGGCGACCAGGCGGCCGATCTCCTCGAGTCCGACGTCGATCGTGGTCAGGTGGCGGCGGACGCGCTGATCGTGCATCAGGCGTTCCCAGTTGTCGACGCCGATCAGGCCCACGTCGCCGGGCACCTGCCGGCCGCTCGCGCGGATGACGCGCTCCGCACCGCGGGCGATCGCGTCACTGCCACAGAAGATCGCGTCGACGTCGGGCACCTCGGCCAGCACCTCGCCGGCGGCCTCCTCGCCCCAGTCCTCCCGCCAGCGGCCGAAGCGCACCGGCGTGGCCCACTCGAGTCCGGCGTCGGCGAGGACCTCACCGGCGCCCGCCGCCCGGCGCTGCGCGGCGTTGTCGCCTGGTTCCGCGGTGATGTGGGCAATCCGGCGACGGCCGGTCGACAGCAGGTGGGTCGCGGCCAGCCGGCCGATCGCGATGTCGTCCGAGGTGATGGTGACGTCGTCCGGGTCCTCCGTGAAGGTGAACGCGTAGATCACCGGGACCTCGAACCGGCTGGTGAGTGACGGGGTCGGGAACGACGTACCCGTACCGATCACGATCACGCCGTCGATCCGGCGGGCCCGCAGTTGCAGGATGCTCTCGGTGACGTCCTGCTCGTCCATCCGGGCGTCGTACAGCAGGATCGCCTGTTCCTTGGCGCCGAGCTCGGTGGCGGCGGTGGCCAGGACGACCCGGGTGAACGGGTTCGAGGCGCGGTGCGTCAGGACGCCGATCGTCTGGCTCCGGCCGCGGGCGAAGGACCGGGCCAGCGCGTTGTGCCGGAACCCGAGCCGGTCCGCGGTGACGCGGACGTGCTGGCGGGTCGCCTCCGAGATCCGGTCGGTGCCGTTCAGGGCCTTGGAGGCCGTCGACAGCGACACTCCCGCCGCGGCGGCGACGTCCGAGAGAGTGATCAGCTGGTCGGCCATTCCCTCATCCTAGTCAGCTTCGAGCCGTTGACAGCGGGCCCGCCGGGTATCAAGGTGTGATTTGCGAAACCGCTTTCGCATACCTGGGAGGAGAACTCCATGACCCGTCGCCGCTCCGGCGCAGTCGGTCTTCTCACGGCCGGCTTGTTGCTGGCCGCCGTAGTACAGATCCCCACCGCCCTGCCGGCCGCCGCTGCGGCCCCGGCGCTGACCATCGTGCCGACCACGGTCGGCAACGCGTTCACCGTCGGTCAGCAGGTCAAGCTCGGCTTCACCACTGACGCCGCAACGGTCGGCTGGACCGTGCGGGACGCGACCGGTACCGAGGTCGCCAAGGGCTCGGCCTCGGCCGCGTCGCTGAACGGCCAACTCGCTCTCTCGATCGGTACGCCGGGCTGGTACCAGGTCGACCTCACTGCGACAGCCTCCGACGGTTGGGTGACCAACGGCGGCACGGACTTCTCCGTACTCACGCCGCACGACTTCTCCACCTCGACCGACACCCGGATCGGTGTCGCCACCGGTCTGGGCTTCAGTAGGGGCGCCAACCCGGGCCTCGACTCCGTGCCATTGCTGGCGATGGGTGGCATCTCGACCGCGCGGGACGAGGCGTTCTGGGCCAGCGCTGAGACCACGAAGGGGGTGATCCAGTTCCCGCAGAAGGTCAAGGACTACAAGGCCGCGCTGGACGCGAACAACGTCGACTTCCTGAACATCCTCGACTACGGAAACACGCTCTACTACCCGGATGAGGCGCCGTCGACCGACGAGCAGCGACAGGCCTTCACCCGGTACGCCGTGGCCGCGGTCGACGAGTTCGGTACGGCGCACACGACGTACGAGCTGTGGAACGAGTGGAACTGGCGTGACCTGGACGGCGCTGCTGGTGGTACCGCCGACAACTACGTCGCACTGCTGAAGATGGTCAGCCCGGCGATCCGGGCGACGCACCCGGACGTCAAGCTCACCGGTCCGTCGCTGGCAGTCATCTCGGACTGGCAGGCCTGGTTCACCCGGTTCGCGGACCTGGGTGGCCTGGACTACGTCGACGCGGTCACCATCCACCCGTACGTGCAGCCGAACGACCCGGAGGCGTCGGTCGCGTACGTCAACACGATCCGCGGCATCATGGCCGCGCACGGCTCGACCAAGCCGATCTACATCTCCGAGCAGGGCTGGGCGACCGGAACGAACCCCAGTGCGGTCAGCGAGCCGGTCCAGGCGCGTGACCTGGTCCGCGGTGAGCTGCTTGCCTTCGGCAACGGTGTTGCTCGCTACAGCGGTTACAACTTCATGGACTCGGGCACCGACCCGGCCAACATCGAGCACCGCTTCGGACTGGTCCGCAACCGCCAGGACACCCGCGGTGCCCTGGTACCGAAGCCGTCGTACACCGCCACCGCCGTACTGGCCCGGCAGATCGACGAGCTGCCGCTGATCGGTCAGACCAAGTTCGGCACCAACGGCTACGACGTCGCCTTCAACGCCGGCAGCGGGCAGAGTGTGCACGCCGTCTGGTCCACCACACCCGGACTGGTGAACGCCGCGGCGCCGCCAGGCTCGACCGTTCAGGTGACGAGCATGTACGGCGCTGTGACCAACCTGACGGCGGATGCGGGCGGCCATGTGTGGGTGACTGCAGGACCCGAGCCGGTGTACCTGCGCGGCGCCATCAGCGGCGTGGCCCCTTCGAACCGCTTTGCCCTGTCGGTCACTCCTGAAATCGCCGGTGACCCGGTCAGCGGCAGCCTGACCTTCACGAACCCTGACTCGACCGCACACGCTTTCACTGTCGACGCGGGCGGAAGCCAGACGAGTGGCAACGTCCCTGCGGCTGGTACGGCGTCCGCACCGGTCACCTACCCGGCTCAGAACTCGACCGGAGCCCGCACGTACACCGCCAAGGTCACCGTGGACGGTGTTCCGGCCGCACTCCTGAGCACCAGCGGTACGGCGACCCCACCGTTGACTGTCACCGGGTCACACGTGCTGAGCACCAGCGGACAGGACCTGCTGCGGCTCCGCGTCACCAACGCGTCGTCCCACTCGTACACGGTCGCCGGACTCGACTGGGCGTCCGGTCCCGGATCGGGAACGCTCCTAGGTGGCACCACGATCGCAGCGCACGGTACGGCGTCGGCCGACGTACCGCTCACAGTCACGGCGGCGTCGGACTGGGCAGCCAGCCTGCGGATCTCGGGCGTCGGCTTCTTCAAGGCATCCGGCAAGCTCAAGCCCGTCGGTACGCCGACAGTCGCGACCGAGCACACCGTTGCACTCGACGGAGTGATCGATCCGGAGCTGAGTCAGGTCACGCCGATCGCCTTGGAAGGCACGGGCACACCACCGGTGACTGGATGGGGCGGACCGAGCGACCTGTCCGGATCACTGTGGCTCACCCACGACGATCAGAACCTCTACCTGTCGGCGAAGGTGACCGACGACGTGTTCTCGCAGCCCAACCGCAACGGCAACATCTGGGGTGGGGACGGTCTGCAGATCGGCATGACAGCCGGTGCGCCGGGGGAAGCGACCAGGACCCAGGAGATCGGTGCCGCCCTGACAGACGCAGGCACAGTGGACACATGGCGGTGGACTCCGGTGGAGCTCGCCGGTACGCCGCCGGGCGTCCAGGCCAAGGTTGTGCGTGATGCAGAGGCCCACACCACGACGTACGAGGTCGCCATTCCCTTCAGCACGCTGGAGTTCGCGCCGGCCGACCGGTTGCTGTCCACGACGGTGGTGGTCAACGAGAACGACGGCACGGGCCGCCGTGGCTGGTTGACGTGGGGGACTGGCGTCGCGGAGGCGAAGAACCCGGCCGGCTTCAACGCGATCCGGCTGGACGCCACACCAGCGGCACCGGCGAGCGCGACGGACGCGATCTTCGGCATCACCACGACGGTACGGCCGCAGTGCTGGAGTGGCTCGGCAGTGCTTCCGGTGTACGCGTACAACGCAGGCTCAGCGCCGATGGACGTCCGCTTCACCACTCCGCTCGGTGAGCAGAAGATCTCGTCGGTCGCGGCCGGCAAGGGCGCCTACCACGCGTTCCCGGCCGGCGGCACGTCGCTGGCCGCGGGATCGCTCACCACAGCGGCGTACCGCTGGAACAACGGATCACCGCAGTACACCCGCCTGACCCTCAACTACCCGGCTATCAACTGTGCAGGGTGAGTAACTCGGCGTAGGTGCCCCGGAAGCTGCCCCCGGGGTACCTACGCCGGTCTGGTCCGCCCCGCCTAGGATCGAGGCGGGAGTTCCGGACCGGAGGAGTGCGAGTTGAGTCACACCGTGGTGGCCGAGCTGGTGGCCAATGTGCTGAAGGTCACCGCCCGGGCCGGCGACACGGTGGAGCCGGACGACACCCTGGTCATCCTGGAGTCCATGAAGATGGAGATCCCGGTGCTGGCCGAGGTCTCCGGCACCATCGTCGAGCTGCGGGTCGTCGAGGGCGAAGTGGTCCGCGACGGCGACCCGATCGCTGTCATAGAAGAGAAGTGATCAAACCGAAATGGCCGCCCACGCGTCTTTACCGGTGAGGGCACCCGCCGGGAACTTCCGGCTGGAGCGCCGCGTTGAGCCGTCGTACGAAGAACTCAGGGTTTTCCCCGGGTCTTCCCGACGTGCGCAGAGGACGGTGACCGCGGCACCATGGCCTTCACGCTTATTGCCGAGAGGACCCAGGGAGGCGTTGCGGTGAAGCCGGCCGACACCTCAGTGGTGCCCGCGCTGCAGCCCGTTCCGGACGCGCTGCCGTCGTGGGACGAGATCGTCCGCACCCACTCCGCCCGGGTCTACCGGCTCGCGTACCGGCTGACCGGGAACAAGCACGACGCCGAGGACCTGACCCAGGAGGTCTTCGTCCGGGTCTTCCGCTCGCTGTCGTCGTACACGCCGGGCACTTTCGAGGGCTGGCTGTACCGGATCACCACGAACCTGTTCCTGGATGGCGCCCGCCGCAAGCAGCGGATCCGCTTCGACGGCCTGCCGGAGGACGCGCACGACCGGCTGCCGGCCAAGGGTGAGGGCCCGGCCGAGAAGCTGGACTCCGACCTGTTCGACCACGACGTGCAGGACGCGCTCGACGCGCTGCCGGAGGACTTCCGCGCCGCGGTCGTGCTCTGCGACATCGAGGGCATGACGTACGACGAGATCGCGGACGTCCTGGACGTGAAGCTCGGCACGGTCCGCAGCCGGATCCACCGCGGCCGGTCGATGCTGCGCAAGCACCTGGAGCACCGGGCCCCGCGGTCCGGTCAGACCCGGGTCGGCGGCCCGCCCGCCGAAAGGCACGTGGACGCTGGAGGTGAGCACCGGTGAGCCTTCAGCACCCGATGGACAAGCTCAGTGCCGTCGTCGACGGCGCGCTCGACCACGATTCCCGGGACAAGGTGCTGAGCCACCTGGTCGGCTGCGACACCTGTCGCGCCGAGGTGGACGCACAGCGCCGGCTCAAGGCCCGGATGGCGGCGCTGGAGCAGCCTGAGCCTTCCACTGACCTGATGCAGCGCCTGATGGGCGTCTCGTCGTTCTCCCCAGAGCCGCGTGAGGAGGTTCGTCCGGTGCTCACGCCGGCCGTCACCCTCTTCCCGCAGCGGTCCGCGTTCCCGGCCGGGCGTACAGGTGGCACCCGGCCGGGCGCACCGCGCACCACGCGGTCCCGGCGGCGCACCGGCGTGCTTGGTGCGGCCGGTTCGGCCGCCGCGGTCGCCTCACTGCTCGGTACGGCGTTCGTCGTCGGAGATCCGGCCCGATCCGAGCAGCCGCCCGCACTGCAGCCGCCGGTGGCGAGCTTCTCCTCCGACCACGCGAGTACGACGGGCGGAGCGCCGTTCGCCGACCCGGTCGCGCTACTGAACTCCTACAACGGGACCGGGTATGCAGGGCTGAACCCGACGCTGCAGCCGGTGGCCCTGACAGGACGCTGAGCTGTGAGCCTCTCCCGGCTCGCCGTACTGGTCAGCACCGCTCTGATCGGCTTCGGCCTGCCCATGCCCGCCTCCGCCGCGCCGGCCGCCACGCGTGCGGACTCGCCGCTGGCGATCAGCTGGCTGAAGCGCGCCGCCGCGGCGCCGAACCAGGTCTCGTACCACGGCACGCAGATCATCACCGCCTGGGGACCGCAGGGCGCGAGCTCGGCCATGCTCGACATCGTGCACGCGGCGTCACAAGGTTCCGAGATCAGTGTGGTCGGCTCGTCACCCGCACCGGGCGCCAAGGCCTTCGTGCAGCGCGCGACGACCACGGGGGCGGCGATCGACGGCGGACCGCTGGCTTTGCTGCAGGCGACGTACCAGTTGGTCTACAAGTGCTGCACGGACACCATCGGGCGGAGCGCCGTACTGGTGGAGGCATTGCGGGCCGACCAGACGCTGGCGGCACGGTTCTGGATCGACAAGGCGACCGGACTGCTTCTGCAGCGGCAGTTGTTCAGCGTGGACGGCAAGACCATGGTCCGGGCGACCGTGTTCACCGAGCTGGAGATCGAGGACACGGAGTTCATCAGCCACCTGCCTCCGATGGTGCCGAACGGGGTGGAAGCGCTCGGTCTGGGCAAGGTCGACAACCTGCGGTCCGAGGGCTGGGTCTGCGCGCCGGAGCTGCCCGCATCGCTGCAGCTGTACGACGTTCACAAGGACACGAGTAACGGGTCCCTGCAGTTCTCGTACTCCGACGGATTGTTCAACGTGTCACTCTTCGAGCAGCGCGGAGCACTGGACCCGGCGGCCGTGGCCGGCTTCAGCAGCACCGGGAACCCGGGTGTCTACCTCCGCTACGGAATGCCGTCGTACGTCGTCTGGTCGTCCGGAGGGATCGTCTACACCTTGATCGGGGACCTGCCGCCGGACACGCTCGGGCAGGTCGTCCAGGCGTTCCCGCACGACGTTCCGGTCAAGCTCTCCGCGATCCAGCGGATGGGGACCGGGCTGGCGAAAATCGCGACCTGGCTCACTCCGATGGGTGCGCTTTCGCCGAAACTGGGATAATCGAATCTGGAAGTGCCTCTCGTCACCCGAGCAGGACCTCCCGACCGACGACCACGACGACGTGAGGCGGGGACCGTGAGCAGCGACGACGCCGAGCCGACAGTTCCGAATCCGACTTCGGAACCCACTGCAGCGCTTCCGACCGCCGACGGTCCCCCCGCGGCGCCCAACGGCTCCGCACCCGTGACCAACGGCTCCGCACCGGTGACCTCGCTGGCGCCGCCGGCATCGGGCGCGGGGAGCGCCCCGCTGCGGACGCCGGGCAGTGACGCGCCGTACCGGCAGACGAACGGACGGTCCGTGACGCAGCGGAGCTTCGGCAAGCCGCAGCCGCAGGAGCCGACCTTCCGGCCGGTGTATCAGGGACAGGCGTGGCCGACGCAGCAACCGGCGTACCGGCCGGCGTACACACCGCCTCCGCCGCTCGACTGGCACCAGCAGCAGGCCCGTGCGTACACCCCGGCCCCGGCACCGAAGGCCAACCGGGTCGTCGTCATCGCCGCCGTCGTCGCGCTGGTGATCGGCGTGATCGCCGGTGCCGGTGCGGCCGCGACGGTCGTCGCGCTGGACCACAACAGCACCCCGGTCGCCGACCAGCCCAACGTGCCGGTGGGGACCGGCGCCAACCCGAAGATCCGGAGCGGATCCGTCTCCGCTGTCGCCGCCACCCTGCTGCCCAGCGTCGTCCAGCTGAAGGTCGAGGGGGCGGACAACTCCGACGCCACCGGATCCGGGTTCGTGATCGACAACGCCGGGCACATCCTGACCAACAACCACGTCGTCGCCGGCGCGGCCAAGGGCGGCTCGATCCAGGTCCTCACCGAGAAGGGCAAGACCTCGACCGCACGGCTGGTCGGCCGGTCCCCGGCGTACGACCTGGCCGTCGTGCAGGTGGTCGGGCTGGACGCGCCGTCGGTGCAGTTCGGCCGGTCGGACCTGGCGGTCGTCGGGCAGGACGTGGTCGCGATCGGCTCGCCGCTCGGGCTGGCGGGCACGGTGACGTCGGGGATCATCTCGGCCAAGAACCGTCCGGTGACCACGGGCGAGAGTGCGGACCAGACGTCGTACATCAACGCCCTGCAGACCGACGCGGCGATCAACCCGGGCAACTCCGGTGGCCCGCTGGTCGACATGAACGCGCGGGTGATCGGGGTGAACTCGGCGATCGCCACCGTCCGCGGGGCCGAGGAGGGTCAGAGCGGGAACATCGGCCTCGGGTTCGCGATCCCGATCGACCAGGCCCGGCGTACGGCGCAGCAGCTGATCGCCAACGGAGTGGCGTCGTACCCGGTGATCGGGGCAAGCGTGGACATGCAGTTCGAGGGCGGTGCGCGGGTGAGCGCGGTCAATGCCGGCTCTCCGGCCGCGCGGGCCGGGATGCGGGTCGGTGACGTGATCACGTCGATCAACAACCAGGCGGTGGATTCCGCGGAGGCGCTGATCGTCGCGATCCGGACCCATCAGCCGGGGGAGAGCGTGCGGCTGACGTTCGAGCGCAGCGGCAAGCCCCGGGAGGCCACGGTCACGCTGGCGCAGCAGATCGGCTGAGCCCTTCGCTGGTGTCCGGAATCGGCTGACCCGGCAGGCGGCGTGACCACAGTCGGGATACCCTGGTCGGCGTCGGGGCTGACGTACAGAGAGGTGGGGACATGTTCGGCATCGGGCCGCTCGAGCTGGTCGTGATCGCGATCGTCGCCGTGCTCGTCTTCGGCCCGGATCGGCTGCCGGAGTTCGCGCGTACGGCGGGCAAGCTGCTGCGCCAGGTCCGCCAGATGGTCAGCAACGCGCAGAACGATCTGCGCAATGAGCTCGGTCCCGAGTTCGCCGACCTCGACCTGCAGGACCTGAACCCGAAGAACTTCGTCCGCAAGCACCTGCTCGAGGGCTCCGACGACTACGACGACGACAAGCCCGTCGCCGACTTGAGCGACTCCCCGCAACGCCTCCCGGCCGGCCAGAAGCCGCCGTACGACCCCGAGTCGACCTAGTCCAGAGGCGCCCAGATCGGTCGGAGTGCGGCCAGACCGTCTTCGACGTACGTCGCGATCGGCTGGGTGCCGCCGTCGAGGTACCACTGCTCCAACGCGGCGAAGTAGCCGAAGACAAGCGCGTTGGCGGCGACGCGGGACTGGATCTCGGTCAGGCTGCCGGAGCGCGCCATCAGCGGGGTGATGCGCCGGCCCGCGCGGTCGAGCGTGGCGCAGAAGGCCATCCGGACGGACGGCTCCTGGAAGAAGTACCGCACCCGGCGCCAAGGGCTCGGCTCGGCTTGCGGGTCTGGTGAGGCGGCCTCGTAGTTCTGCACGATCCGGATCAGGCTGCCGACAGGATCGTTCAGGTCGAGGATCTCCGCCAGGGCCTCCTCGCTCATCGTGTCGAACTCGTCGGCGACCAGGATGCCCTCCTTGGTGCCGAAATAGCGGTAGACCGACGAGGGCGACACCTCGGCCGCGGCGGCGATCTCCTCGATCGTCACCGCCGCGAAACCGCGCTGGTCGAACAGATCCAGCGCGCACTCCTGGATGGTGCGCCGCGCCTTCACGCGCCGGCGTTCCCGCAGACCAGTAGCCATACCGGGCACCTTAAGAGACAGTGACACGCTTCAGCAAGTCACTATCTAAAGCTGTTGACTGTCACTCGGACACTTTCGTACAGTCACTCGCATGAGACAGTCACTATCTGAAAATCCGGCAGGCCGGCGCACGGCGTGGCTCGCAGTCGGACTCTCGGTCGTGCTCGCCGTGGTCGCAGTCGTCGACCAGGCCGGCGGCCGGACGCTGGCAGACCACGCCACCACCGCCTACGCGCAGCACGGCAAGCACGCGTCCGAAGGGGCGCTCTACGGCCTCCTGTACGGCGTCGCCGTACTCGATGCCCTGCTCTGGCTCCTGGTGGCGGGCCTCGCCCGTTCACGTCGCCTGATCGCCGCTGGCCTCGGCGTCCTCGCCGTCCTGCTCACGGCGACTCTCGGCGTACTCCTGCTGGTCTCCTCCGAGTACGGCGTGCACCCGTTCACACCGCTCTGGGGCGTCCTCGCTCTGCTCCCTGCTGTGGCCGGCGCGGTCGCGGTGGCCCAGCTGTTCCGTCAGCGGTCTGTGGCCAAGAGGTCGTAGGTGACCTTGCCGTCGAGGTGGGTCGAGAGGGGGAAGGCTTCGCGTTCGGTGCCGGTCAGCTGGAAGCCGGCCTTCTCCGCGGTTCGGCGGGCCGCTGTGTTGGAGGCCGCCGTACGGATGAAGAGCCTGCGGCCGCCGAACCCGCCGTCGTTCTCCGGGGCGAAGTACCACTCGGCAACCCGCTCGATCGCCTCGGTCATCACGCCGCGGCCCTGCGTGTCGGGATGCAACCAGTAGCCGAGCTCGCCGTCACGCACAGAGTCGTAGTGGATCCCGAACAGGGTGAGGTTGCCCAGCCCTTGGTCGGTCTCGGCGTCCGCCACGCACCAGTTGAACCTTCGGCCGGTGGCGGCCTGTTCGGCCATGTCCTGCAGCCAGAACCGCGCGTCCTCGGCGGTGAACGGCTGCGGGATGAACGGCAGGAAGTGCGCGGTCGCCTGGTTGGTCCGAGCCGTCGTGATCCGCGCGACCTCGTCCTCCCGCCAGGTGCGCAACGTCAGCCGCGGCGTCTCCAGCACCGGATGCTCGAACCACGGCCTCCTCGGCTCCCGCGCATCCTGCGGCCCGATCCAGGCCGTCCAGGCATCCACTCGCTCGCCGCCTTCCTCTGCCAACGCGGGAATGGTCTCGCCGAACCGGAAGCCGGTCGCCCACGCCACCCGGCGCGACGGCCAGTTGCCGACCCGCGCCCACCAGTGGATGACATGAAACCCGCAGGTGGTGAACCCGAACTCCAGCAGCAGCCGCACCGACCGGCTCACCACCCCAGCACCCTGAGCCCAGCGCGACAGGCTGTAGTGCACCCGCGCGTTGCCGTCGGTGTCGGGCTCCAGCGCGACGGATCCGGCGTACCGGCCGTCGTACTCGATGATGAACAGGAGCCGCTCGTGCTTCGCCCAGGCCTCGGTGATGCCGTAGGTGATCCACCGCCGGGCGTCCTCGGCGCCGAAGCGGCGTCCGGGCTGTTCGGCCTGGCGGTCGATCTGGCCTTGGATGTCGTCAGGGCGCGGCGCTCGGAGCGTCACGACGCCGTCGGTCAGGACCGGGTGCTCTGCGGGAGTCGGCACCCGGCCTAGTCAACAACCACCGAGGGTCTTGGCGGAACCGCGGGTACGGCTCCGCGGATGCGGCGAGGGTCAGCGGCCGGCGGGGGAGAGGCCCAGTTGGCGACCCAGGAGGCCACGGGGGCGGCCGCCGAGTTTGGCGGCGATCTGGTCGAGGACCTGCGCGGCCGGGGTGTCCGGGTCGGTGGTGACCAGCGGGTTGCCGAGGTCGCCACCACTGCGCAGTCGCTCATCGAGGGGGATCTCACCCAGCAGCGGGATCTTGTACCCGAGGCGCGCCGACAGGGTCTCCGCGACTCGCGTCCCACCGCCCGTGCCGAAGATCTCGATCCGGTGCTCGGGACCGCAGTGCGGACACGGCAGGAACGACATGTTCTCGACCACGCCCGCGACCCGCTGGTGCACCATCTGCGCCATCGTGCCGGCCCGCTCGGCCACCTCGGCGGCGGCCTCCTGCGGCGTCGTCACCACGATCACCTCGGCGCTGGTCAGCCGCTGGCCGACCGAGATCGCGATGTCACCGGTTCCGGGCGGGAGGTCGAGGAGCAGTACGTCGAGGTCGCCCCAGTACACGTCCGCCAGCATCTGGACGAGCGCGCGGTCCAGGATCGGGCCGCGCCACGCGACCACCTGGTCCCGCTTCGGCTTCAGCATGCCGATCGAGATCACCTTCACGCCGTGCGCGGGCACCGGCATGATCATGTCGTCCACCGCGGTCGGCCGCTCGTCCGCGACCCCGAACATGGCCGGCACCGAGTGCCCGTAGATGTCCGCGTCCAGGACGCCGACCGACAACCCCTGCTTGGCCATCGCGACCGCGAGGTTCACGGTGACCGACGACTTGCCGACGCCGCCTTTGCCGGACGCGATCGCGAACACCTTGGTCAGCGAGTCCGGCCGGGAGAACGGGATCTCCTTCTCCGCGACGCCGCCGCGGAGTTGGGTCTGCAGGGCCGCCCGCTGCTCGGCCGACATCACGCCCAGGTCGATCTCGACCCCGGTGACGCCGTCGAGTTTGCTGACCGCGGCCGTGGTGTCGCGCCGGAGCGTGTCCTTCATCGGACAGCCCGCGACGGTCAGCAGGATCCGGACGGCGACGACGCCGTCGTCGCGCACAACGACGGACTCGACCATGCCGAGGTCCGTGATCGGCTTTTTGATCTCCGGATCCAGCACACCACCGAGCGCCGTGGTCACCTGATCAGCAGTGGGAGCCATACCCCAAGGCTACGTGCTCCAACACCCCCACCCGACCCCGGTCCATGTGACATACCCCCAACAACCCACCCCACGCGGTCACAGGACGGCGCGCGGGACGGTACGGCGCGGTGGGGTTAGAGGCCGGGGGCGCCGTAGACGGGGAACCAGCGGGAGAGGTCTTGTTCCATGCGGAGGTCGGTGCCGATGATCGAGCGGAGTTGGAGTTCGGTGGCGTTGTCGCGGCGGTCGGCGCCGGTGGGGACGAACGGGTACCAGGAGCCGCGTTTGTAGAGGTAGACCAGGCCCATCGACTTCGAGGCGTTGGTGAAGGCGATCAGGGTGCACAGCAGGGCTGAGCCGAAGCCGGCGTCGACCAGGGAGGTGTTGACGGCGTGGAGGTCGGTGACGAGGCCCTCGAGGTCGTCGGGCGAGGTCTCGCGGACCAGCCAGGTGAAGCCGTAGGAGTCCGTGTGGGTGGTGAACTTGCCGTTGTCGAGGGCGAGCAGCTTGTCGACCTCCTCGCGCAGCGTCGAGAAACCACCACCTTCGGCCGCCTTGAAGCAGACCGAACCACTGCCGGTCGGGCGGTAGCCGGCCGCGGTCTCCAGGGTGATCGCGGCCGACGGAAGCGAGAACAGCTGATCGAGGTTCGGCGGGACGGCTTTGCTCCGGCCGAGCAAGATGTCGAGAAGGCCCATAGGTCTAAGCTTGCTCGCCCAGTTCGCGGGACAGGACACCGAGGCGGTCGAGTCGCTTCTCCAGCGGCGGGTGGGTGGAGAACAGCGACGACAGGCTCGCACCCTTGCCGGAGATCGCGGGCGCGAAGAAGAACGCGTTGAACGCCTCCGCCTGCCGCAGGTCGCGTGACGGTATCCGCGCGATGTCCCCGCTGATCTTCGTCAGCGCCGACGCCAGTGCGGACGGTCTCCCGGTCAGCATCGCCCCGGCCCGGTCCGCCGCTAGCTCGCGGTAGCGCGAGAGCGCCCGGGTCAGCACGAACGAGATCGCGTACACGGCGATGGACACCGCGATGATCGTGAGCACGATGACCGCGGTGTTCTGGTCACGGTTCCGCCCCAGGCCGCCGTACAGGCCGAAGCGGGTGATCAGGCCGGCCAGGACGCCGAGGAACGACGCGATCGTCATCACGGCCACGTCCCGGTGCGCGACGTGCGAGAGCTCGTGCGACAGCACACCCTCGAGCTCGTCCGCGTCCAGCCGGCGCATGATCCCGGTCGTCACACAGACGACCGCGTTGTTCGGGTTCCGGCCGGTGGCGAAAGCGTTCGGCAGGTCGACGTCCGCGATGGCGACCCGCGGCTTCGGCATGTCGGCCAGTGCGCACAGCCGGTCGATCGCGCCGTGCAGCTGCGGAGCCTCCTCCGGCGTGACGATCCTTCCGCGCATCGCGTACAGCGCGATCCGGTCGGAGAACCAGTACTGCACGAACAACGCGCCACCCGCGATGATGATCGCCAGTACGGCGCTGCTGGTCAGCGCGATCAGCAGTGCCACGAAACCGACGTACAGCAGACCGAGCAGGAAGCTCGTGAGCACCATCCGCCTGGACAGCCCCCGGTCCGGCGCGAATCGAGTCTTCATTCAACGTCCTCTCTCACCTGACAACGAGCGTAGCTCGGCTCCGAAGAGCTCAAACGCGGTCGTCCTCGCGGCTCTTCAGGTCGAGATCGGCGAGCAACGAGCGGAGCTCGGAGCGGAGGAAATCACGGGTCGCGACCTCGCCGACGGCCATCCGCAGCGACGCCATCTCCCGGGCCAGGAACTCCATGTCGGCGCGCGTCCGCGAGTCGACGTCGCGGTCGCGTTCGTACTGAACCCGGTCGCGGGCCTCCTGCCGGTTCTGCGCGAGCAGGATGAGCGGAGCGGCGTACGACGCCTGCAGACTGAGCGCCAGGGTCAGGAAGATGAACGGGTACTGGTCGAAGCGCACGCTCGCCGGCGCGAAGATGTTCCAGCCGACCCAGAACAGGATCGTCGCGGTCATGTAGACCAGGAACTGCCCGGTGCCGAGGAAACGGGCGATCCGCTCCGACAGCCGCCCGAACGCGTCGGCGTCGTACGTCGGCCGCGGTACGAACGTACGTCGCCAGTCCCGCGGCACATCGAGTCGCGCGGTACTGCGGAGGCGGCGGTCGTCGGTGCTGCGGTCGTCACGAGGCATCGTGGTCCACCTCCTGGGCATCGCTGGGCTGATCCGGTTCACGCCAGTCGTCGGGCAGCAAGTGGTCGAGGACGTCGTCGACCGTGACCGCACCGAGCAGCCGGCCCTCGTCGTCGAGCACTGGTGCCGCGACCAGGTTGTAGGTGGCCAGGTACTTGCTGACCGCGGTCAGGCTGTCGTCCGGCCGCAGTCCGTCCAGATCGGTGTCCAAGGCGGCGGACACCAGCTCGGACGGTGGTTCGCGCAGTAGTCGCTGGATGTGGCCGACTCCGATGAACCGTCCGGTCGGAGTCTCCAGCGGTGGCCGGCAGACGTAGATCATGGCGGCCAGGGCCGGGCTCAGCTCCGCGTTCCGCACGTGGGCGAGTGCATCCGCCACGGTCGCGTCGGCCGGCAGGATGACCGGCTCCGACGTCATCAGTCCGCCGGCAGTGCGTTCCTCGTACGTGAGCAACCGCCGTACGTCTTCCGCCTCGTCCGGCTCCATCAGCGTCAGCAGGCGCTCCGCGGTGTCCGTCGGCAACTCGGCGATCAGGTCGGCCGCGTCGTCCGGTGACATCTCCTCGAGCACGTCCGCGGCCCGCTCGGTGTCCAGACCGGCCAGGATCTCCACCTGGTCGTCCTCGGGCAGCTCCTCCAGCACATCGGCCAGTCGCTCGTCGTTCAGGGCTGCCGCAATCTCCTTGCGCCGCTTGGGAGACAACTCGTGCAGTACGCCGGCCAGGTCCGCGGCCTTCATCGACTCGAACGCGGCCAGGATGTGCGTCGCGCCCTGCCCCTCCTCGACCTGGGCGAAGCCACTGACGTCGGCCCAGTCGAGCACATGCGACTGTCCGCGCCGACGGAACCGTTTGGTGGGCTCTCGCACCGCCACCTTCGACAGCACCCAGTCCCGCGTCCGCCGCTGCTCCATAGCCATGTCGAACACGACTGCGGTCGCCTCGGTCTCGCGAATGGTGACAGTGCGGTCCAGCATCTCGCCAAGCACCAGTACTTCGGTCTGTCGCTGCTCGAACCGCCGCATATTGACCAGACCGGTGGTCACGACGTGCCCGACGTCGACGGACGTCACCCGGGTCATCGGCACGAAGATCCGGCGCCGGGTGAACACCTCCACCACCAGACCGAGCACTCGAGGCGGCTGGGTGCCTTGCCGCATCATCGCCACGACATCGCGCACCTTGCCGACCTGATCCCCATTCGGGTCGTACACCGGGAGACCGGCCAGCCGGGCGACATAGACGCGCGACGGTGAGCCACTCATGTTCGAAGGCTAACCCGCCACGTTCCCCAGGCCTCGGCACCGCGTCGGAACCGTAGACTTCCGGCCAGGCGAGTTCGGCACCTTCGAGACTGGGGCGGGCGCATGCTGGGGTCTGGTGGGCTCGGGGCGGAGAACGAGGCGACGTACCTGGCGCTGGTCCGGGACGGCGCCGCCACGGTCGAGGAACTGGCCGGGCGGGTCGGGCGGCCGGTGGACGAGGTGCGCCGAGCGGTCGACCAGCTACAGATCGAGGGGTTCGTGCACCGTACGCCGCCGCCCCGCGAGCTGGTCGTGCCGGTGCCGCCGGATCTCGCCGTCGAGCAGATGATCGAGCGGCACGAGCAGGAGCTGCAGCGCACCCGGGAGGCGGCGTACCGGCTGACGGCCGCGGCGTTCAACCAGGCCGGCGACCGACGGACCGAGGAGCTGATCGAGATCGTCACCGGGCAGACCGCGGTCGGTCTGGCGTTCGACCGGGTGCAGCGGACGGCTCGCAAGGACATGCGGGAGCTGGTCGCCCCGCCGTACGCCGCATCCGCCGAGGTGAATCGGACCCAGCTCGCCCGGCAGGCCGACGGCGTCGTGTACCGGGTCGTCTACGACAGTTCGGCGCTGGCCGACGCGGTGCTCTCGGCCAGCGCGGTCAGCCATGTCCGGGCCGGCGAGCAGGCGCGGATCGCGGACGATCTGCCGACCAAACTGGCCGTGGCGGACCGGGAGCTCGCGCTGCTTCCGCTGGACTGGGCGACGCCGGCCCACGACGCGGCGCTGCTGGTGCATCCGTGCAGCCTGCTGGACGCGCTGGTCGCACTGTTCGAGACCGTCTGGAGCAGGGCGAGTCCGCTGTCGGTGACCGAGTCGGACGGACTGTCCGCCGAGGCCACGATGTCCGCGGAGGACAGGCACCTGTTGTCCCTCCTGGTCGCCGGACTCACCGACGACGCGGCCGGTGCGCGACTGGGGGTCAGCAGGCGAACGGTGGCCCGCCGGGTCCAGGTGCTGATGGAGCAGACCAACTCGAGGTCCCGGCTGCAGCTCGGCTGGCACGCCCGCGAGCGCGGCTGGCTCTGAACCTGGCCGGATTGGCCGTGTCAGCTTTGCGCCAGCGCAATCGATGGCCTCGGGTGACCAGGCGCACATGTAATGCGGGAGATCTGTGAGTTCGCCCCGCATCCCCTGGAGCTCCTTTGTCCCTGTCATCGTCCCGCACGCGCGGGTTGATCGCGGCCGTACTGGCGCTCGCGGCCGTCGTACCCGTCGCGCCCGGCGCGGCCGCCGCCGTACCGTCCACAGGCCACCAGGCCGCTGTTCCTTCCGGCCCGTCGCGAACGGTCACCCTGATCACGGGGGACAAGGTCACGGTGACCGCCACCGCCGACGGCCGGACCACGGCGACCGTGCGGAAGCCCAACGGCACTCCGGCCGGCGCACACATCATGGCCGTGGGCAACGACACTTACGTCTATCCCGACGCGGCCCTGCCGTACCTGGCCTCCGGCGTACTCGACCAGCGGCTCTTCAATGTCACCGAACTGATCGCGGACGGGTACGACGACGCACACAGCGACCAGCTCCCGCTGATCGTCTCGTACACCGACGCCGCCGCCCAGGCCCGCAAACAAGCCGTACCGGCCGGAGCACGCCGTACCCGGGAGCTCACCAGCATCCAGGGCGCGGCGCTGACGGCTGACCACTCCGCCGCCTTCTGGGCTTCTCTCACGGGCAGTCCGGCCGCTCGCAGTACCAGTGCGGCCGGTGCACTCCCAGGCGGGATTGCCAAGGTCTGGCTGGACGGCAAGGCGAAAGCGACGCTGTCCGACACGACCGCGCAGATCGGTGCGCCGCAGGTGTGGCAGACCGGCGACACCGGGCAGGGCGTCGACGTCGCCGTGCTGGACACCGGCATCGACGCCGCTCACCCGGACTTCGAGGGCCGGATCGCCGCGGCGACCAGCTTCGTGCCCGGTGCGGACGTCACCGATCGGAACGGCCACGGGACGCACGTCGCCTCGACTGTCGCCGGCACCGGCGCCGCGTCCGGCGGCAAGGAGAAGGGGGTTGCTCCCGGCGCCGCCCTGCACATCGGCAAGGTGCTGGCCGACGACGGCAGCGGCCAGGACTCCTGGATCCTGGCCGGGATGGAGTGGGCCGCGCGTGATCAGCACGCGAAGGTGATCAGCATGAGCCTCGGCTCCGGGCCGACCGACGGCACCGATCCGATGAGCCAGGCCGTCAACGAGCTCAGCGCGGAGACCGGCGCCTTGTTCGTGATCGCGGCGGGCAATTCCGGACCGGATCCCTTCAGCGTCAGCGCACCCGGTGCGGCGGACGCGGCGCTGACCGTTGGCGCGGTGGACGCTGCCGACCGGCTGGCTTCGTTCTCCAGTCGCGGTCCACGGATGGGTGACAGTGCCGTCAAGCCCGATCTGACCGCTCCTGGGGTCGACGTGCTCGCGGCCCGGTCGCAGTACGCCCAGGAAGGGGAGGGTCAGTACCTGACCATGAGTGGGACATCGATGGCGACACCGCATGTGGCTGGTGCCGCCGCACTGCTCGCCGCCATGCATCCGGAGTGGAACGGCGCGCAACTCAAGGACGCGCTGGTGAGCACCACCAAAACCACTGTCCAGTACAGCCCGTTCTCAGGCGGCAGCGGCCGGCTCGATGTGGCTGCCGCGGTGAACAGCACTCTGTTCGCCACCGGTACGGCGTTCGCGGCCGTCAAGTGGCCGTATCCGTCGAGCGGACTGGTGCAGAAGGACGTCACGTACACCAACACCTCCGCTGACCCCCTCACACTGGACCTCGCCGTCCGGTCCCAGGGGATTCCAGCGGGTCTGCTCACCCTGACCGCACCGCAGGTGACCGTGCCCGCCCACGGCTCCGTGACGGTCGGCGTACTGAGTCACTTGGAGCTCGCCGCCGACGACGCGGGCTACAGCTCGGTCCTCACCGCCACCGACAGCAGCGGTGTGCTTCGGGCGCACACGTCCCTCGGCGTCAGCAAGCAGAGCCAGCGGGTCAAACTGTCACTCCGCGCCAAGGACCGGAACGGCTCGGCGTTGCCGGGCATCGTCGTACTGAAGGACATCCGGCGGGACACCGTCCCCCAGGTGTACGCCGTTGACGAGAGCGGCAGCCTGGACGCGAACGTGCGTCCGAGCACTTACGCCGCGTGGATGTACGCCGATGTCGCGGGACTCGACGGACCGCACTCGCTCGGCCGTGCTGTGCTCAGTGCACCTGAAGTCGTCGTGGACAGCGACCGGACGTTGACGTTCGACGCATCCACACTGCGCAAGGTCAGTGCGATCACCCCGCAGCCCAGTGTCAACAGCTACCTGCGCGTGGACCAGTACCGCAGCTATGGAACCCTCCACCGCTTTGTCGACACCTACCAGCTCGAGTGGTGGCTCTACGACAGCCTGTGGGCCACTCCGACCAGCAAGGTGACGCAGGGCTCGTACACGTTCGCGACCCGATGGCGTCAGGTCCAGCCCGCGCTGACGGCGGGTTCGTACGACACAATGGTGCAGAGCTTCTCGCCCAAGCTGCCGGAGGGGACGACGACGTATCCCGTGGTCTTCGCTGAGGACCTCACGAAGATCGTTGCCCGCGGCAAGATTGTTGTCACCCGTCGCAACGACACGGTGACCCCGTCGGATCAGGCCGCCGCGGCGGCGAAGGCCGGCGCCAAGCTGTTGCTGCTCGTGAACGACGGCTACGGACCGCTGGACGCGTGGGCCGATCTTCCGCAGGAGGACGCGGCTCCCTTGCCGGTGGCGTCGCTGAGCACTGACGAGGGCCAGCGGCTCATCGCCCAGCTCGTGCGTGGCGCCAAGACGCTCAAGCTGGTGTCGCATCCCTATCCGCAGTACTTGTACGACCTCGTCCAGCACCATGACGGTGCGATCCCGCGCGATCCGTCGTACCGGCCCGGAGCCGGCGAGCTGGCGAGGATCCACGAGTCGTTCCGCAACACGTCGCCGGGTGAGGCGATCGACGTCCGCTACGACCTGTCGACCGACTTCACCTGGGCCGTCGGCGCCGCGGCGACCCCGGTCCGTGCGCAGGGCGATCACACCGTCTGGGTCACTGCTGGGTCGAAGGTCAAGTGGCTCAGCCAGGCCGCTGTGCCGGATCTGAACGAGATCGGGTCATCGCTGTCCTATCCGGCCCTCAGCACGACTCGCGAAACCTGGTTCGCCGGGATCCAGCGGCCGAGGTTGCTCAGCGACAGCGCGGTGTCCACGCCGCCGTCGCGGGTCGGCGACATCATCAGCGTCTTCGGGATGCCCGGCTGGGCTGACTCCGGCCGGCACCAGGGCATCGTGTACGGCGGTGTCACGCTGAACACCTCGCTGTTCCAGGGCGACACCCTCGTCGGCGAGGGCAGCGACTTCGTCTCGGCCGACGTCGCGCCGGAGCGGCTTCCGTATCGACTGGTCGTGGACACCACGCGCGAGTTGCCGGACCGGCCGTACTCACCGCGCACCCACACCGAGTGGGGCTTCAGCTCCGACCAAGCCGACGTCACCGCGCTGGAGACGCTTCCGCTGATCCAGTTGGACTATGCCGTCGCCACGGACCTGTCCGGCCTCGCGCACCGGCGTACGGAGTTGTCGGTGAGCCCGTCGCACCTGCCGGGGGCGGCAGGGGTGGGAAAGATCGCAGATGTGAAGCTCGAGCTGTCCTACGACGACGGTGCGAGCTGGCACACGGCTCGGCTTAAGCGCCAGGGAGCGAGTTGGACGGCGCAGGTGGACGCACCGTCCAAGGCCGGCTTCGTGAGCGTGCGGGCGACCGCCCGCGACTCCGCGGGCAACAGCATCACGCAGACAGTGGATCGAGCGTTCGGGGTCCGCTAGCTCGTTCGGGACGCCGCCGCGTCAACTCAGCTTGGGGCGGCGGCGGATCGGGCGGTGCAGGGTGGTCGGTGCCTTGCCCCGGGTGGTCGCCTTGGTCCCCACGGGCGCCTCGGCTCGCGGAGTGTCGTCGTACCGCCCGGCGGCCTCGTTGATCTCGCCAGTGGGCTCCAGCACGAGCAGGTCGGCCTCGGTCTTCCACCGCTCGAGCTGCGTGTCCAGTCCAGCCGCGTTGAGCCGCTCGGTCCGCAGCACTTGAGCCGCAGCCGTCCACTGCTCGCTGTCCGGCTCCAGCCGCCGTACTGTCGCCGTCCAGCTCGCCAGCCGGTTGGTGGCCGGCTTGGCCGGTACGACGACCTCCGCCGACCCGGCCGCGGCCAGTCCGGGCAGTGGCTGCTCCGCTCCGTCGGCCGCATCCGCGAGTACGACGTACTGCCCCTCGACCGTGGCGAACCAAGCGGGAGCCGGCCGGCCGCCGTTCCATGACAGCCAGACCAGGCCGGCCTTCTTCATCACCGCCGCGATCTCGGTCACAGCCTGGTCGGTATCCACCGCCCAAGAGTGTCACAGTGAGCGATGTCACCGGGCAGGACGCGAGCGTTTCGCCGTACGCTGCCGGTGACCGGTGGGTAACCGAGCGGAGGTCGCAGCGATGTCTGAGCAGGTCTTGCGGAGCAGAAGGTCGTGTCTGGCCACGCCGGGGTCGAACCCGCGGTTCCTGGCCAAGGCGAAGGGACTCGACGCGGACCAGGTGTTCCTCGACCTGGAGGACTCGGTCGCGCCGATCGCCAAGGTGGACGCGCGCAAGAACATCGTCGCCGCGCTGAACGAGGGCGGCTGGGGGACCAAGATCCGCGTCGTCCGGGTGAACGACTGGACCACCGAGTGGACCTACGCCGACGTGATCGAGGTCGTCGGCGGAGCCGGCGCGAACCTCGACTGCATCATGCTGCCGAAGGTGCAGACCGCCGAGCAGGTGGTCGCGCTCGATCTGCTGCTCACCCAGCTCGAGAAGGTGCACGGGTACGAGCCCGGCCGGATCGGTATCGAGGCGCAGATCGAGAACGCGCTCGGCCTGACCAACGTGAACGCGATCGCCACCGCGTCGCCGCGGGTGGAGACGATCATCTTCGGCCCGGCCGACTTCATGGCGTCGATCAACATGAAGTCGCTGGTGGTCGGCGAGCAGCCGCCCGGGTACGACGTCGGCGACGCGTACCACTACATCCTGATGCAGATCCTGATGGCGGCGCGGGCGCACGGCAAGCAGGCGATCGACGGTCCGTACCTGCAGATCAAGGAGGTCGACGGCTTCCGCCGCGTCGCCGGCCGCTCGGCCGCGCTCGGCTTCGACGGCAAGTGGGTTCTGCATCCCGACCAGATCGCCGCCGCCAACGAGGTCTACTCCCCGCGCCAGGAAGACTACGACCACGCAGAGAACATCCTCGACGCCTACGACCACTACACCTCGGCCGCCGGCGGTGCCCGCGGCGCGGTGATGCTCGGCGACGAGATGATCGACGAGGCCTCCCGCAAGATGGCGCTCGTCATCTCCGCCAAGGGCCGCGCCGCCGGCATGACCCGCACCGACATCTGGCAACCGGCCGACTAAGGGCCGACCTGGGCCATGATCGCGAGCAGGTGACCGTCGGGGTCGGGGAAGAACGCCATCCATTCCTCGACCCCGTTGTCGTGCTTGTGGATCAGGTGCGGTGCCTGCTCGAACTCGACACCGCGGCCGCGGAGTTCGTCGTACGCCGATTGGATGTCGTCGACCCGGAAGTACAGGCATGACGGCTCACCGCCGGCGGACTCCTCGGTCGCGCTCAGGAACAGCCGCGTCCCGCCACAGTCGAAGAACGCCAGGTCCCCGAACGTGTACAGGTGCGGCAACCCCAGCACCTTGCCGTAGAAGTCGGCCGCGGTCTGGATGTCGCTGACCGGGCGGGCGATCTGCCCGATCGCACCTAGCTGCAGGCTCATGTCCGGGTCTCCTTGTCGTCGCAGAGCACTGTCCGCGGGCACACCACGCCAGCTGCGAAGCTCGGCCCGGCGCTCCAGGCCGAGCTTCATCAGCGCGTTCGCGACATGGAACTTCACCGCGTCGGCACTCACCCCACGCCGCCGCGCGATCTCCCGGTTCGGCATCCCGTGCCGCACCATGTCCACCACCTGCCACTCGGCCGGTGTCAGCACGTCCGGGTGCCGCGGTCTTCCACGTCTGCCCACGACCTCAAGCTAGCGCCGCGGGCCCCGAATTACCCTCCCCTCAGTGCGCCCAGACCTTGTCGATCCGGATCGGCTTGACCGGCGGGCCGTCCTGGTCGGGGTCGGCGATCCCGGCGGCGACCATCCGGTCGAAGGTGGACATCCCGGCGATCACGTGGCCGAGGACGGTGTAGTTCGGGGCGATGTTGGCGAAGGAGTGGACCACGAAGAACTCGGATCCGTTGGTGCCCGGGCCCTGGTTGCCATAGGCAACGGTCCCGCGCGGGTAGGTCTCCTGGCCGGTGACCTCGTCGGGGAACTTGTACCCCGGACCGCCTTCCTCCTGGCGGTAGATGTCACCACACTGCAGTACGCCGAGCCGCGCCGAGTTCGTCAGCCGGAAGCACTGCGTGAAGTCGTAGAACCGGCTCTTCACCAAGTGCACGAAGTTGTGCACGCCACACGGTGCGTTGGCCCGGTCCATCCGGACGACGAACGGTCCGTAGTTGGTCACGAAGTACACATCGACCGTGCCCTTCGCCCGAGCATGCGCGGACGGGATCCGGACCGGTTTGGCGGCAGGGTTCTCCGGGGTCGGGGTGAACTCGCACTTCACCACCGGCTTCGAAACCGGGGCGGCGGAAGCGGGAGTCGTGGTCAGCGTCGCGGCGACCAGGGTGGCCGCGATCAGGGCGGTAAGTGATCGCTTCATCAGCACAACGTAGTACTTCGGTCGCTCTGTGCAGAGGTTCTGCAAGCTTTCGATCCAGAACTCGCTCTCACACGCCTCGCTTGCCTAAGGTGTTGCGGTCCACTGCGGAAGGTGTGGTGTGTGAACGGCGAGGTATTCGCAGGGCGGTACCGGTTGCTGACCCTGCTGGGCAGGGGTGGCGCGGGTGAGGTGTGGCAGGCCGAGGACACCGTTCTCGCCCGTCAGGTGGCGGTCAAACTGCTGCGCCGGCTCGAAGGCGACCCGATGGACGCGGTTGCGCGGTTCCGGGCCGAGGCCCAGGCGGCCGCTCGGCTGATGCATCCGAACGTGGTGGCGACGTACGACGTCGGCACTGAGGGTGAACACGTGTTCCTCGTGATGGAACTCGTGTCCGGGCCGGATCTGGCCAAGCTGATGCGTACGGCGGGTCTGCCGAGCGCGCAGCTGGTCACCGACATCGCCACGCAGGGTGCGCGCGCACTTGACGCCGCTCACGGCGCGGGGATCGTGCACCGCGACGTGAAGCCGGGGAACCTGCTGCTGGCGCCGGACGGCACGCTCAAGATCACCGACTTCGGCATCGCGAAGAGTGCGGGCACCGAGACGACCGGTCTGGGCGTTCTGCTCGGTACGGCGTCCTACGTCTCGCCGGAGCAGGTTCGTGGCGAGCCCGCCACTCCTGCCAGCGACTGGTACTCGTTCGGCTGCGTCCTGCACGAACTCCTGACCGGCACACCCCCATTCACCGGCCCGACAGTCGACGTGGTGATGCGCCAACACCTCGACGCACCGCCACCGCCCATCATGCGTACCGACGTACCGCCTGAGCTGGGCGACCTCATCGCTCACCTGCTCGCCAAGGACCCGGCAGATAGGCCGTCGTCCTCCGGTGAGGTCGTCGAGC
The DNA here is from genome assembly GCF_055562215.1 of Kribbella sp. NPDC020701. Lineage (NCBI taxonomy): Bacteria > Bacillati > Actinomycetota > Actinomycetes > Propionibacteriales > Kribbellaceae > Kribbella > Kribbella sp. NPDC020701. The sequence goes on from NZ_JBVHFT010000005.1 coordinate 199,100, forward strand.
TGCTGACAGCGTCCAGCAGGACGCAGGTGCTGGCGTTCACGCCACCTGCGGCCGCGGACGTGCTCGGAGTGGGCAAGTGGGAGGAAGAGCCCGAGGAGCTTGCCGAAACCGGGACTCACCGGGCGCCGGGCCGGACGTTCCCGTTGGCGAAGGTGGGCGTGGCCGCGGCGGTGGTCGTCGCCGGTGTGGTGGGCGCACTGCTGTTGCGGGCGGGTGTGACGAACGATGCGCCCGCGCAGGCCGGTGGGACGCCGTCGGCGCCGGTCGTGCAGGCGACCAGCGCTCCGAAGACCACACCGAGGCCGACGCCCACAAAGACTCCGTCGAAGAAGCCGACGCCGAAGCCCACTCCGAAGGAAACGCCGAATCCCCAGGCGGTGCTGGTGTCGACGTTGCGCACACTGGCTGCCCAGGTGCGTGCGACGCAGCAGGGGAGCCAGAGCAAGGCCCCGCGTGAGGCGGCGCGCGACCTGGACCAGGCCGCGGAGGCACTGGACCACGGCGACACCGAGGCCGCGGCGAAGCACTTCTACGAGGCCAGGCAACGGCTGGTCGAGGCGCAGCAGCGCCACCGGTGGCAGGCCACTGCGCAGATCGCAGCCCTCTTCGCCACTGTCGGGCGCGCGTTGCCGCGCCCGGACGGATCAGCGAACGAGTGAGGCACGCGACCTTCGTCAGGTGGCCGGAGTCACAGCGGGTGTCACCCTCGTGCCGGGATGCTGATATTCGCGATACTCGCGGGTAAGGCATCTCGACGCGAAGGAGCCGAGGATGAGCAGGTTGCAGCAGACCGACGGGCTGACCGACATCCAGGAGGAGATCCTGAAGACGGTCCGCGCCTTCGTCGAGGCGGAGATCCTCCCGGTCGCCACCGAGCTCGAGCATCGCGACGAGTACCCGACCGAGATCGTCGAGGGCCTGAAGGAGCTCGGCCTGTTCGGCCTGATGATCCCCGAGGAGTACGGCGGCCTGGGCGAGTCGCTGCTCACCTACGCGCTGTGCGTCGAGGAGATCGCCCGCGGCTGGATGAGCGTGTCCGGCATCATCAACACCCACTTCATCGTCGCGTACATGCTGCTCCAGCACGGCACCGACGAGCAGAAGCAGAAGTACCTGCCCCGGATGGCGACCGGCGAGGTCCGCGGCGCGTTCTCGATGTCCGAGCCGGGCTGTGGCTCCGACGTGGCCGCGATCAAGACCAAGGCGGTCAAGGACGGCGACGCGTACGTCGTCAACGGCCAGAAGATGTGGCTGACGAACGGCGGCTCGTCGAACCTGGTCGCCGTCCTCGTGAAGACCGACGAAGGTGTTGAAGACACAGCCTCGGTCTACCGCCGCATGTCCACGTTCCTCGTCGAGAAGGAGCCCGGCTTCGGCGAGGTCGACAAGGGCCTCACCGTTCCGGGCAAGATCGAGAAGATGGGCTACAAGGGCGTCGACACCACCGAGCTGGTCTTCGACGGCTACCGGATCGACGCCGGCCAGATCCTGGGCGGCGTACCGGGCAAGGGCTTCTACCAGATGATGGACGGCGTCGAGGTCGGCCGGGTGAACGTCGCCGCCCGCGGTTGCGGCGTTGCCAGGCGGGCGTTCGAGCTCGGGATCTCGTACGCGCAGCAGCGGGAGACCTTCGGCAAGAAGATCGCCGAGCACCAGGCCGTGCTGTTCCGGCTGGCCGATATGGCGGTCAAGGTCGAGGCCGCGCACGAGCTGATGGTGAAGGCGGCGCGGAAGAAGGACTCCGGCTCCCGCAACGACTTCGAGGCCGGCGTGGCGAAGTACCTGGCCAGTGAGTACTGCGCTCAGGTCGTGGAGGACTCGTTCCGCATCCACGGCGGCTACGGGTTCTCCAAGGAGTACGAGATCGAGCGGCTCTACCGCGAGGCGCCGATGCTGCTGATCGGCGAGGGTACGGCGGACATCCAGCGGATGATCATCGGCCGCCGGCTCCTCGAGGACTACAAGCTCTGAAACCGGCCGGCACGCTGGGCCGACGGGCGGGGCGGTGCCAGTCGGCGTCCAGCGTGCGGCGGGGCAGGGTCTAAGCGGTGATGCGGGTCGGGGCCGGTCGGGTGCGGCCGGAGCCGGAGAGCAGCCAGATGCCCAGCTGGGTGATCTCGTGGCGGACGGAGGCGCCGGCGCGGCGGGTGGTGATCAGGCCGGCCCCGCGCAGCACTGTCGCCTGATGGCTGGCCGCGGCCGGGGAGATCTTGCAGTGCCTGGCCAGCTCGGTCGTCGTACAACCCGTCACCGCCGCCTCCAGCGCGGCGGCCCGGGTCGAGCCGAGCAGTGAGCACAGCGGGTCGTTCGACGAGGTTGCCTCCAGCGACGCCTGCCGCAGGATGCCGGGAGCGTGCTGGATCGGATACACCAGAATCGGCGTGAGTTCCGGATCCCGCAGCTTCGTCGGCACCTGCCAGCAGAACGCCGACGGCTGCAACTCGATCCCCCTGCCATCGAGGTACAGATCGCGGTCGTTCAGATCGAGCACCTGCAGCACCGGCGCGACCCACCGCACCCGCGGGTGCAGCGACGAGAGCAGCCGGTCCACCCCGTGCCGGGCCAGCGCCTCCCAGCGGTGCGCGTGATCGGCGGACACATGCGTCCCGATCGACTTCCAGTACGGCGCGATCGCGGCATCGTGATACGTCCGGATCGCCCGGCCGAGCTTCTGCAGCGACGCCCGGTTGCCCTGCGCCAGCTCCCGCGTCCACGGCGACACCGGCCGGTACTTGCTCAGCATCGAGCTGATCGCGGATCTGCCGGCGCGGTGTCGCCAGGGTCATCTCCAGCGCGGTCTCGAAGTCCGGGCCGGCCTCGGCCGGCGTCAGGAAGTCGGGGGAGCAGCCCTTCGGCGGCGTCAGCTCCAGCAATAACCGCATCTGGTCCGGGGCCACCGTGGCCCGGACGTGAAGGCGCCAGTCCTCGAAGATCAGCCGGCCGTCGGACTGCTGCAGCATGTGCAGACTCAGCAGCACCTCCCACAGCGGAGCGGGAGTGGTGGCGACCGTGACCCGCGCCAGATCACGTGGCGTGAAATGAATCCGGAGCACAAACCCTCCCTTGCTGCCGAAGCGTCTCGACATCCCCCGCTACCGTCGGTCGCAGACTGTGGTGGCCTGCTGACCGAACGCGATGGGGCATTCAACCAAGGGGTCAATCGGTCCACAACCGTTTGAACATTCCAAACGGGTGGTACTCGCGGCCATGGCAGAAGGTTGCCAAGTCAGGCGTTACGCGGTAGTGGAACTCCGGCCTCAGAGCCAGTGGTTTCGCTTGAACAACCGGTAAAGCACGGTGCACGCGGTCAGCATCACGCCGAGGACGACGAAGTACGCGTACTTCAGCCGCAGCTCCGGCATGTAGTCGAAGTTCATCCCGTAGATGCCGGCGATCACCGTCGGCACCGCAAGGATCGCCACCCAGGACGAGATCCGCCGCATGTCCTCGTTCTCGGCCACCTGCACCTGGGCCAGCCCGGCCTGCAGGATCGAGCTGAGCAACTCGTCGAACGAGATGACCTGTTCCTTCACCCGCAGCAGGTGGTCGTCGACGTCGCGGAAGTAGTTCCTGGTCTCGTCCGCGATCAGCGGGTGCCGCAGCGTCGACAGCGCGCGCATCGGTCCGGTCAGCGGAGCGACCGCCCGCTTCAGCTCCAGCACCTCGCGCTTGAGCTGGTACACCCGGTCGATGTTCCGCCAGCCGCGGGGAGTGAACATCTCGGTCTCGATCAGGTCGATATCGGCCTGGACTGCCTCCGTGACCTCCAGGTACCTGTCCACGACATGGTCGGCGATGGCATGCAGTACGGCGCCCGGACCGAGGGACAGGCGCTTCGGCTCCTTCTCCAGGTTCTGCCGCAGGCCCGCCAGCTCACTGTGCTCACCATGGCGGACCGTGACCACGAAGCCCGGCCCACAGAAGACCATCACCTCGCCCGTCTCCACCACCTCACTGGTGGCGGTCAGATCCCCGTGCGGGACGTATCGAACGGTCTTGAGTACGGCGAACAGAGTGTCGTCGTACCGCTCGAGCTTGGGGCGCTGGTGGGCCTCCGAGGCGTCCTCGAGCGCCAGAGCGTGCAGACCGAACTCCTTGCCGATGATGGCCAGCTGGTGATCGGTCGGCTGGAACAGACCGATCCAGACAAACCCCTGGCCGCGCCGCGCCCGGGCCAGCGCCTCCGTGTAGGAGTTGGTCCGGCCGTCGCGGTGACCGTCGCGGTAGAAGCCCCAGTCGACCAGAGCGCCGTCCAGTTTGCCGCTGGCGACCAGATCCGCCGGGACCGGGCCGTCACCGCCCGCACGCCGGGCGAAGACTCGTCCCATCCGGCGTGTCGCGCCCATGTCCCACCGTCGCCCGGCCATCACCGGCGAGGCTATCAAGACGCGGTAACCAGCCGTCGGCAATGATGGGGGTGGAAGCACGTGGAGAGGAACGACGATGACCACGCAGGGCATGCCCTCGATGGACCCCCGGCCGAGCGGCCTGACGATCGGAACGTACGACACCTACCGGGAGGCGCAGCGCGCTGTCGACTACCTCTCGGACGAGAAGTTCCCGGTCGAGCACACGACCATCGTCGGCAACAACCTCCGTCAGGTAGAGAAGATCACCGGTCGGCTCACCTGGGGCCGGGCGCTGACCGCGGGCCTGGCCAGCGGTGCCTGGTTCGGTCTGTTCGTGGGCCTGCTGCTGGGCCTGTTCACGACCGGTAACTGGCTGGTCGCGCTGCTGACCGGTGTGGTGCTGGGTGCCTTCTTCGGACTGGTGTTCGGCGGCCTCAGCTATTCCCAGTCGGCCGGCCGCCGGGACTTCACCTCCCGGACCGCGGTGGTGGCGACGACGTACGACGTACTGTGCGACTTCAAGTTCGCCGAGGAGGCACGCAACCACCTGGCCAAGCTGGCACTCAAGGGCGAGGTGAACCCACGGTTGCCGGAGCAGCCGATCCAGCAGCCCGTCCAGCAGCAACTGCAGCAGCCGCACGACTGAGCGGCCGGGTGACCAAGGTCTCGCCCGGTTGAGAGCTAGACCACGCGCGGGCTACTGCCCAGTCACCTCATCTTTCGGCAGCATGGCCCTCGGGGACACCTGACAAGGAGCCGAGAGATGCAGTTCGGGCGTAGCTACGAGGAGTTCGAGGTCGGTGCGGTCTACAAGCACTGGCCGGGCAAGACGGTGACCGAGTACGACGACCACCTGTTCTGCCTGCTCACCATGAACCACCACCCGCTGCACCTGGACGCGAACTACGCAGGCGAGACCACCCAGTTCGGCAAGAACGTTGTGGTGGGCAACTACATCTACTCGATCCTGCTCGGCATGTCGGTCCCGGACGTGAGCGGCAAGGCGATCGCGAACCTGGAGATCGAGTCGCTGCGGCACGTCGCGCCGACCTTCCACGGCGACACGATCTACGGCGAGACCGTCGTGCTGGACAAGTGGGAGTCGAAGTCGAAGGACGACCGCGGCGTCGTCCACGTCGAGACCAAGGGCTACAAACAGGACGGCACCGTCGTCTGCCTCTTCCGCCGCAAGGTGATGGTCCCGAAGAACAACTACCTCGAAGCCCGCGGCGGCGAACAACCCGGCCGCCCGGTCCCGATCGACCGCGACTGAGACAGACGAACGGCCTGTCCGGTGAGGGGGAACCGGGCAGGCCGTCGTCAACCGCGGACGGTCAGCTCAGGAAGAGCTCGATCACAGGGACCAGCGTGTTGGGCTTCTGGATCGGGAGTTTCAGGGTGAGGGTCTCCGTGGAGACGCCGCCCATGGTGGTGTTCTGGGCCTGTTGGTGCGGGTCGCTGACGATGCGCTTGATCTCGGAGGCGTCGTTCAGGAGCTGGGCGTATTTGACCTTGCCGGCCAGGCCCTGCAGGTGGATGTGACCCATCGGCCAGGAGAACAGGTGCAGGTACAGCCGGTCGCCCTTCTGGGTGAAGCGGCAGTCGACAGGCGCGGCGTACTCGGCCGGCCGGGCGCCGCGGATCGAGCGCTCGTGCAGCCGCATCCACTCGCCGATCGACGACAGCGTGGCCAGCGCCCGCGGGTCGAACTCACCCCGGCCGGTCGGGCCGACGTTCAGCAGCAGGTTGCCGTCCTTGGAGACGGAGTCGACCAGCATCTTCACCAGCGTCTCCGGTGACTTCCAGTCCAGGTTGTCCCGGTCGTAGCCCCAGCTGCCGTTGAGCGTCTGGCATGCCTCCCACAGCACCGGCTGCCCGTCGCGCATCATCGGCCCGTCCGGCTGGTACTGCTCCGGCGTGACGAAGTCGCCCGGGATGTCGAGCCGGTCGTTGATCAGGATGTCCGGCTGCAGCTCCCGGACCATCGCCATCAGTTCCTCGGACCGCCACTCGTCGCGGCCCTTGCCGTTGCCCGGTCCGGGCAGACCGTCTTCGCGGTTGCGGTTCGGGTAGGAGAAGTCGAACCACATGATGTCGATCGGGCCATAGTTGGTGAGCAGCTCACGCGTCTGCGCGTGCAGGTAGTCGGCGTACACCTGGACGTCCCGGCCGGCAGCCTTGGCCTGCGCCTCCTCGTCGTACCGCTGCGGGTGGACGACGTCGATCGGGAACTCCGGGTGGTGCCAGTCGATCAGCGAGTGGTAGAAGCCGACCCCGAGCCCTTCGGCCCGGCAGGCCTCGACGAATTGGGCGACGAGGTCCTTGTCCTTGCCCCACGCCGTCTTCGCGACCGTGTAGTCCGACACCTCGGAGTCCCACAGGCAGAAACCCTCGTGGTGCTTGGTCGTGAGTACGGCGTACTTCATGCCGGCGCCGCGGGCCGCGCGGGCCCACCCGCGGGGGTCGTAGAGGTCGGGCTCGAAGTGGTCGAAGTACGGCTGGTAGTCCTCGTCGGTCAGCCGCTCGCGGTTCTTCACCCACTCGTGCCGGGCCGGCAGCGAGTACAGGCCCCAGTGGACGAACAGGCCGAACCGCCAGTCGCGGAACTTCTCGACGGAATGCGCGGGAGGCGCGTCGGTCATCTCAGATCTCCTTAAGAGTTAACGGCCGCCCAGACCGGTGACGAGCAGGCCGCGGACAAGGTGTTTCTGCAGCAGGATGACGAGCAGAACGGTCGGAATCATGGCCATGATCGACGCCGCCATCATCAGGTTCCACTGCGTGCCCTGCTGCCCGGCGAACTGCGCCAGGCCGAGCGGCACGGTGCCCTTGGTCTCGACGCTGTTCACGATGATCAGCGGCCACAGGAAGCTGCCCCAGAAGCTGATGAAGGTGAAGACGGTCAGTACGGCGATCGCCGGCCGCGCCAGCGGCAGCATGATCCGCAGGAAGGTGCCGAACGGTCCGCACCCGTCCACCCGGGCCGCCTCCTCCAGCTCGGCCGGGACAGTCAGGAAGAACTGCCGCAGCAGGAACGTGCCGAACGCGGTGAACGCCCAGGGCAGGATCAGTGCCCAGTAGCTGTCCACCCAGCCGAGCGACTGCATCAGCCAGTACATCGGCACGATCAGCACCTCCTGCGGCACCATCAAGGTGCCCAGGAACAGCACGAACAGTTGCTCACGGCCCCTGAACCGCAACCGGGCGAAGGCGTACGCCGACAGGCTCGAGGCAATGACCACCACCAGGGTCCCGGCCAGTGCCACGAACAGGCTGTTCAGGAAGTAGCGGCCGAACGGCGCGAACGTGAACGCGTCGACGTAGTTCTGCCAGCGGATCTCGGAGCCGAACAGATGCGGTGTCGGCGTGAACACCTCGTCCGCGGGCTTCAGTGAGGTGGACACGGCGTACACCAGCGGCCCGAGGAACAGGAGCGCGACGATGATCAGCAGGACGTGGGAGACACTGCTGCGGATGCGGCGGCCGGTCACTGTGACCGCGGTTTCAGACGTCATAGTTCACCCACCTGCGCTGCCCGACGAACTGGATCGCGGTGATGGCCATGATGATCACGAACAGCACCCAGCCGGCCGCGGACGCCAGGCCCATGGTGAGGAACTGCCAGCCCTGGTTGTAGACGTACATCACGATCGTCTGGGTGGACACGCCCGGACCGCCCTGGGTCAGGATGAACGGCTGCGCGAACACCTGGAACGAGGTGATCAGCGTCATCGTGGTGGCGAAGAAGATCGCCGGCGTGATCATCGGCCAGGTGACGTACCGGAACCGTTGCAGCGGGCCGGCGCCGTCGATCTGCGCCGACTCCAGTTGCGACTGCGGCACCTGGTCGAGCGCGGCGGAGAAGACCAGGAAGTTGTAGCCGAAGCCCTGCCAGACCGACATCGCCACGATCGCCGGCATCGCCCAGGTGGACGAGCCGAGGAAGTTCGGCGCGTTGATGCCGAACCAGCTCTGCATCGCGCTGTCGATCAGGCCGCCGGGCTGGAACAGCAGCTTCCAGACCATCGCGTTGGCCACCATCGGCGTCATCACCGGAATGAAGAACAGCACCCGGAACGCCTGCCGCCCCTTGATGTGCGGGCCGACCCAGGTTGCGAGCCCGAGCGACACGACCACGTTCAAAGGCACGTACAGCACCACGAACAGGACCGTGTTCAGCACCACCCGACGGAACACCGGGTCGTGCAGCAGGTGGGTGTAGTTGTCGATGCCGAGGAACGTGCGCTCGCCGAACACCGGCCAGTCGAACAGGCTGATCCCCAGTGCCATCGCGGTCGGGAACAGCGTGAACACGGCCAGCCCGGCCAGGCTCGGGGCCAGGAAGACCCCGGCGTGCCGGCCGTCCCTTCGTAGCGCGGGCCGCCGCCCCGCCCGGGCGTCGCCCGAAGGCGGCGCACCGAGCGGAGCAACGGTGGTGGTGTTCGTGGTCATGGGGCCTCCCGGCCTGGACTGATGAGCGCAGGGAGCGAAGCGACCGGAGCGACGAGGGAAGGCCGGGAGGCAACGCCCCATGACCCCGCCGGCGCCGAAGGCCCGGCCATGTGCAGAGCCATCAGGATCCGGCGCCTGCCTGGTCCTGGATGGTCTTCAGGGCCTGGTCGGGCGGGATCTCACCGTTCAGGGCCTGGGTCCCGAAGCGGCTGAGCAGGTCGGCGACCTGGACCCAGTTCTTCGAGGTGACCAGCGCGACCGAGTTCTCCGACGCATAGTCGATGACCTCCTTGGCCTCCGGGATCTTCGCGGCGGTGAACCAGGCCGGGTGCGCGGCGGTGCGGGCCGGGTACGCGCGGCCGGCCGCGGCCAGCGTGGTCAGCGGCTTCTCACTCGTCATCGACTGGATCGCCTGGAACGCGGCGTCCGGCGTCTTGCAGGACCGGGAGATGCCGAAGCCCGAACCGGCGGTGTAGGTCTTCGAGCCGTCCGGACCGGCGGGGATCGGCGCGATCCCGAGGTCGAACTTGACCTTGCCCATGGTGTCGATCAGCGACCACGGACCGTTGAGCTGCATCGCCGACTTGCCCGAGACGAACTGGGTGGTCTCGAAGTCGGTGTTGCCAGCCGGCACCTGCGGCGCGATCTTGTCGGTGCGGACGAAGTCCGTGTAGCCCTGGAAACCCTCCTCGAACTTCGGATCGGTGAGGTTGAGCTTGCCGTCGGCCAGCGGCTCCGCCCCGGTCTGGGTCCGCACCCAGGACGTCACACCGAGGTCACCAGGAGCTGTCACCAGACCGGTCTTACCGGCCGCGGTGAGCTTCTTCGCGGCTGCCTTGAACTCGTCCATCGTCCAGCCCGGCTTCGGATTGGGGATGCCGGCGGCCTTGAACATGTCCTTGTTGTAGAAGATCACCATCGGGCCGGAGTCGTACGGGATCGCGATCTGCTTCCCGTCCACCTTCAGCCCGTCCATGATCGGCTTGTCGAAGTCCTCGGCCTTCAGGCCGTACTTCTTCATCAGGTCGTCCAGCGGCAGCATCGCGCTCGCGTACGACGCGGTCCGCAGGCTCTGCATGCCGATGATGCAGGGCGCCTTCCCGCTGGCCAGCAGGGTGCCGATCTTGGACCAGTAGCTGTTCCAGTCCGTGCCCTGGAGCTTGACCGTGATGCCGGAGTGGTCGGTATGGGCCTGGTCCGCGACCTTCTGCCACGCGGCCTGGTCCTCGGTACCACCGATCCAGAACTGCCAGGTCAGATCGGCCTTGTCGGCCGAACCGGAGCTACTGCTGCTGCCGTCGTTACCGCCCCCACAGGCGGCCACGGCTGTGAGTGCCAGCACCGACAGGGCGGCGGTGGCCCAGCGGCGAGCCCGCGCTGGTGTTCCTTTCATTGCTGACCTCCAGGGACAGATCTGGTTCAAAAGTCGTGCTAGTCATCCGATCTATATGCCGAAGCCTTGACATCAGTCAACAGTTCGTGTCCTTAATTCAGGGTCGAAAGTCACGCCTAAGCGTGAAAAGACGCCCAGACATCCGATGTATGAAGAGCGGACATCGGATGTTTCGTAGCTGTGCGAGGAGGGGTGTGTGCGGGTTACCGACGAAGCGATCGACCGGATCAAGCAGATGATCGTGACCGGCGAACTGCGGCCCGGCGACCGGTTGCCGCGCGAGTCCGACCTGGCCGCGCGCCTCGGCCTGTCCAGGAGCTCGTTGCGCGAGGCGGTCAAGGCGCTCGCGCTGATCCGGGTGCTGGAGGTCCGGCAGGGCGACGGGACGTTCGTGACCAGCCTGGACCCGTCGCTGCTGATGGAGACGATGGGGTTCGTCCTGGACCTGCACCAGGACGCGTCGGTGCTGGAGTTCTTCGAGGTACGGCGGATCCTCGAGCCGGCCGCGGCCGCCCGGGCCGCGCTGCGGATGGCCGACGAGGACATCGCCGCGCTGCGCAAGCTGCTCGACGACCTCGGCCCGGAGCCGGCGGTGGAGGATCTACTGACCAGCGACGTGGAGTTCCATCGGCTGGTCGCGGTCGGCAGCGGCAATCGGGCGCTCGCCTCGATCATCGACAGCCTGCGCCAGCCGACCTACCGGGCCCGGATCTGGCGCGGCCTGACCCAGACCGACGCCGTCACCCGGACGCTGGCCGAGCATCGGGCCATCCTCGACGCGATCGAGGGGCGCGAGCCCGAGGTGGCCAGGTCCTGGGCGACGGTGCACATCGCCGGCGTGGAGCGCTGGATCCAGGAAGCGGTCAATCTTGACGACGAGGAGTCAGCTCCAGCAGAACTGCGGAAGGCATCGGGAGGGTCAGTTCGACCGCTCCGTCGCGTAACTCCAGTGGAGTACTGACCAGCTTGCTCCGTTCGGCCAGCTCGGCCAGTTGCTCGGCGGTCGGCCAGTCGCCGACGCCGAGTTCGCCGGCGGCGGTGGCCAGGTCACCGGCGCCGATACCGAGCGTGGTGGCGGTGGCCCGCCAGGACGGATCCACAGCGGGCAGCTGCACGTGGACCCTCCTGGACAGTTCGGGAGCCCCGGCGGCCTTGGTCTGGTCGAGGGTGAGATTCCACAGCAGTACGGCGATCTGGTCGCGGTCCCGTGATGCCCAGGCCTCGACCAGACTCCCGCCGCCGTCACCGCTCAGCGTCACCGGCAGCTCGACCGGCCCGAGCCGGCTCAGCAGGCTCATCGCGTGGAAGCGCGGTTTCGCCAGCCCACCAACGGTTTGCAGCCCGAAGCCGCCGTGCAGGAACTTCGGTGGGCGACCCAGCTCCTCGAAATGGTCCGAGGCGACCCAGTACGCGAGCGCGTCGACCCGTCCGGCCGCCGATCGCATCCCGCGCAGCAGGAACACCCCGGAGAAGACCGAGTCGTTGATCGGGTTGAAGTGCGTCGGCGTCACACCCCACTCGGTCCACAGGATCCGCGCGTCACCGAACCCGTGCCGATCCAGCGATGCCTGTACGTCGAGAGGTGGTGAGCCGTAGGTGTGCGTCGACACGAAGTCCACCGGTGAGCCCTGAGCCGCGGCGTGGGCGAGCAGATCGTCGACCCACCCGGCCGCGGCCGACGACGGACCGCCGACCGCGAGCCGCTCGTCCACCGACTTCACGGCCGCCGCGGTCGCGTCGTACAGGTGCATCCATTCGGCCTTGGTGCCGGACCAGAAGACCTCCAGGTTGGCCTCGTTCCAGACCTCGAAGTCCCAGGTCAGCACCTCGTCGAGGCCGTACCGCTCGACCAGATGCCGGACGAGCGCCTGCACCAGGTCGTGCCAGGCCTCGTACGACTTCGGTGGTGAGATGATCGCGCCGTACTCGAAGACCGTCTTGGACGGATCGCTCGCCAGTTCGCGCGGCATGAAACCGAGCTCGACGACCGGCCGGAGTCCGATCGTGAGCAGCTTGTCGTAGACCGTGTCCACGACCGAGAAGTCGTACCCTGACGGGCCGAACACGTGCGTGTCGTCGTGGAAGATCGCGTGCGCCCGGACCGTCCGGACCCCGATCTCGTCGTGCATCCGCCGCAGCGCCTGCTCGAGCTCGACACCGATCTCGTGCTCGCCGGTGCGGTCCGTGCAGAGCAGCTGGCTGAGCCGCTCGCTGCCGACCATCGGCACCCACGGCCTGGCCAGCTCGGTGCCCTCGGCAACCGCATCGACCGTCACGCCGACCACGGGAACCGTGCCGTCGGCAACCAACGGTACGGCGCCGACGACCGGGCCCGGCCGGCCGCTGACCGTCACCTCGGGCACGCTCGCGACCGCGTAGCGGTACGGCGTCCCCGGGGTGATCGTGGTATCGACGTACGGCGGTGCCGGGACCGACAGGATGTCGCCACTGTGGTGATCGACCGGCTCGAGCGGGCCGCGTTCGCCGGTGCCCCGCAGGATCAGGTACCCGGCGGCGCCGTCCACCGGTGACCAGTCGATCGTCACCTGGCCGACGCCGCCGACCGCGGTGACCTCGTTGGGTGGATCGAGGTCGGGGAAGGTGAAGTCACGTTCCTCGTCACTGCGAACCGCGATCCGGGCGTCCCAGTCGGTCTTCGCGTCGTGCTGCATCAAGAGGTCTCCTGTGGTTATTCGAGGCCGGATTCGAACTGCTCCATCGCGATCAGCGGCCGGATCCGTTGCTCGACCGTCCGGCCGGCGAAGTTGCGCCGGATCAGGTCGTTGCCGAACACGTTGCCGATGGCACCCAGAACCATCGCCTGGTCGAGGGCGAGGTAGCGCTTGGCGATCAGGCCCGACTTCACCGCGACCGAGTCGTAGAAGCCGCCACCGCCGTACGCGTGCAGGTTCGTCTCGATCCGGCTCAGGTTGTCGATCGCCTGCCGCGGGGCGTACGACATCGCGAGGAACGCGGCGTGCGGGGTGACCACGCCATCGCCGTACGTCGGGTTCGGGTTGGTGCCCTCGCGGCAGCCTTCGAACCCGGCGTCGAAGTTCGTCGCCTCCAGGTCGGACGGGTAGCCGCCCGGGTCCATCCCGATCGCCTCGACGCCATAGACCGAGTACCCGCCCTTCGGGTTCGAGGCGGGGGAGAAGCCCCAGTAGCCGTACTTCGCGTCGTCCAGACCGTGCTCGATGTGAGCGCGGACCGTCAGCGGGTGGTTGAGACCCCAGCTGCGCGGCGCCCAGGTCGACTCGGGGACGAACAGGTCGGGCATCAGCGACTCGAACATGTCGCCGCCCCAGGACGGTACGAGCCGCATCCCACGGTAGGAGTAGGTGCCCTCGAAGACGTCCAGGCCGAGGTACGTCCGGTGCACGCCCTTGGGCTTCTGCTCCACCCACGACCAGTCGCACGAGTCCGGGAAGGTCCGGTAGGTGGCGAAGTACTGCGTGTGCGGGACCTGTCCGAGTGCGAAGCCGACGTACCCGGCGATCCGGGCCTCGGTGTTGCAGGTGTCGTAGTGGAACTTGCGGTAGTACACGTCCGGACCGGTGCCGGCGTGGTTGCCCTTGTCGGTTTCCTCGTCCGGCGGTGGCGTCTCGAAGAAGCCGCCGCGCATCAGTCCGCCGGGCCGGGCCGCGGGGTTGTAGTAGTAGGCGAAGTTCATCTTGTTCAGCAGGGACTCCGCCAGCGCCCGAGCCCGCGGCTCCGCGTTGCGGACCACCATCAGGGCACACGCGAGCCAGCCGTTGTCGACGCTCGACACGAACGGCGTGATCGCCCTGGTCCCGTCCGGGTCGGTGTAGCGCACCTCGCCGGTGGCCTCGTCGTACCAGTTGAAGAACATGCCGCTCGGCTCGTGGTGGTCGGCGTTCTTCAGGGTGGTGAGCGTCTGGGTGATCCTGCGCAGCGACTCCTGCGGCGAGATGATGCCGAGGTGGCGGGCGACGACCGTACTCCACAGGTAGCCGCCGATGTTGGTGGGCGAGGTGTAGTTGCTGCGCACCGGATTCGTGACGGACTCGCCGATGTTGTCGGCGGGCAGGCCGGTGTGCTCGTCGGTCATCGCGACCATGCTGCGCCAGGTGTCTCTCGCCCACCGCCCGACCAGGGCTTTGTCTTCACGGCTCGGCGTCCATCCTCCCTTCAACAGCTCCGCGGGTGAGGGCGTTCCACCGAAGGCGGGGGTGGCGGTTCCGATCAGGGTGGCTGCGCCGGTGGCGGCGAGCAGGGTGCGGCGACTGATGTTGGCGGTCATCTTGTCTCCAGACGGTCTATTTGAGGCCAGTAATGGCTATGCCCCGGGTGACGTGGCGCTGGAAGGCCAGGAACATCACCAGCACCGGTACGACGACCACGACCGCGCCGGCCATCAGCAGGCCGAAGTTCTGCGCGTTCTGTCCGGTCGAGTACAGCGCCAGGGCGACGGGGAGGGTGTACTTGTCCTCGGTCTGGGCGATCACCAGCGGCCAGAGGAAGTTGTTCCAGGACCCGAGGAAGGTCAGGATGCCGAGCGTGGCGAGCGCGGGGCGGGTCAGCGGCAGCATGATCCGGGCGAAGATGCCCAGCTCACCGCTGCCGTCCACCCGGCCGGCGTCCATCAGATCGTCCGGCAGCCCGAGGAAGAACTGCCGCATCAGGAACACGCCGAACGGCGAGACCAGGAACGGCAGGATCAGGCCGGGGTAGCTGTTGGCCAGCCCGGCGTTGGTGACGAGTACGAACAGCGGGACGAACGTGACCATGCCCGGGATCATCAGGGTTGCCATCACCAGCACGAAGAGCGCGTTGCGGCCCTTGAACCGCAGCTTGGCCAGTGCGTAACCGATCATCGAGCAGAAGGTCAGGTTCCCGGCGGTCACGACCAGCGCGACGATCGTCGAGTTGAGGAAGTAGCGCGGGAAGTTCGCCTTGCTGAACAACGAGGAGTAGTTCTCGGTGGTCGCGTCCTGCGGCCACCAGGTCGGCGGGACACGGAGCAGTTCGCCCTGCGTCTTGAAGCTGCCCAGCACCATCCAGAGGAACGGCGCCGCGACGGCGACGAGGCCGAGCACGCCGACCAGGTAGATCCACCAGGTGCGGCGCATCACTTCTCCCTCAACAGCCGGAACTGGATGAACGTGATCACCGCGATGACGACGAACAGGATGTACGCCATCGACGTGGCCAGGCCGTAGTTGCCGAAGCCGAACTGCTGGTAGGTGAACATCGACACCGAGATCGTGCTGTTCAGCGGACCGCCCTGGGTCATCACGAACGGCTCCTCGAAGAACTGCAGGTAGCCGATGCCGGTGGTCACGCTGGTGAACAGGATCGTCGGCCGGAGCAACGGCAGGATCAGGAACCTGAATCGTTGCCAGGGGCCCGCACCGTCGATCTGGCCGGCCTCCTCGACCGACTGCGGGATGCCCTGCAGCCCGGCCAGGAAGATGATCATCGCGGAACCGAAGTTCCGCCAGACCGCCATCGCGATCAGCGACGGCATCGCCCAGGTCTTCGACGCCAGCCAGTTCGGGCCGTCGATACCGACCCAGCCGAGCACGGTGTTCAGCAGGCCGGAGTCCGGCGACAGCACGAACCGCCAGATCACCGCGATCGCGACGATCGACGTCACCACGGGGAGGTAGTAGCCGACCTTGAACAGCGCCTGGAACCGCTTGACTCCTCGATCGAGCAACACCGCGGCGGCCAGCGCGACCACCAGTGTCAACGGCACCCCGACCACCACGAAGTACGCCGTGTTGAACGCGGCCTTCTGGAACGTCTCGTCCGACAACGCCTTCACATAGTTGTCGAACCCGACCCCGTCGACCGCGAACGGCGTCCGCAGATCCCGCTGCCGCATGTCGGTGAAGCTCATCCCCAACGACCCGAGCACCGGCCCGGCCGTAAACGCGAGGAAGAGCACCACGAAGGGAAGAACGAGGATCCAAGCGGCGGCGGTCTCTTTGGTGATCCTCCGTCGCGGGCGCCCAGGCGGCGGCGTACGCCGTACCGCCTGGGACCGCGTGTCCGTGAGGGTAGACATCAGGCTCAGCTACCGCCCGTGCCGATCGACGTCGCCTTGGTCTGGATGGCCTTGGCCGTGTCCGCGGGGGACTGGCCGGCCTTCGCCATCTTCTCGATCTCGGCGTCGAACGCGGTCGCGACCTGCTCCCAGTTCACGATCGCCGGCGGCGCCTTGGCGTCCTCGAGCTGCTTGCCGAACACCGGCAGCAGCGGGTCGGACGCGATGCTCTGGTCCTGCCACGCGCTCTTCACCGCGGGCAGGTCGGACGACAGCTTGAACCACGAGGCCTGCGTCTTCGCGTCCGACAGCCACTTGACCAGCTTCCAGGCGCTGTCCTTGTTCTTCGACGACTTGAACACGACGAAGTCCGAACCACCGACGAACGACGTCGATGTCTTGTTCTTCGGCAGCAGGAACACTCCGATGTTCGGCTTGATCGCTTCGCCGCCGGCCTTCGCCACCGACCCGGCCATCCAGGGCCCGGAGATGAACATCGGCACCTGACCGTTGACGAACTGCGCCTCGGTCTGGTTCGGCGGCAGGTCGGTACCGGCCAGCTTCTCGGTGAAGAAGCTCTGGTAGTACTTCAGCCCTTCCTGCATCTCCGGCGTGTCGAAGGTGAACTCCTTCTGGTCGTCGCCGGTGATGTTCGCGCCGGCCGACCAGGCGAACGGCATCACGGTCTGCCAGGACCCCGCGCCACCCGGCTGCAGGTTGATCCCGTACTTGGCGCCGGCCTTCTCCTTCATCGCCTTGGCCATCGCCTTCAGGCCGTCCCAGTCGGTCGGCGGCGTGCTGAAGCCGGCCTTCGCGGCCAGGTCCTTGCGGTAGAACACCAACCGCGTCTCGACGTACCAGGGCACGCCGTACTGGGTGCCGCCGACCTTCGTGGTGTCGAGCGCGCCCGGGTAGAAGCCGGAGTTGTCGAAGCCCTGCGGCGTCGGGTCGAGCGCGCCGAGGTCGGCGAACTCGCCCATCCAGGTGGTCCCGACCATCGCGAGGTCCGGCGTCGACTGCGCGGTGATCGCGGTGGTGAACTTGTTGTGCGCGGCGTCCCACGGGATCGGCGTGACGGTCACGTTCACGCCCGGGTTGGCCTGCTTGAACTGCTCCAGCAGCTTGGGCAGGTTCTCGCCCTCGGTGCCCATCGCCCACACGGTCAGGTTGCCGGTGGCGGGCCCTTCGCTGACGGTGGTTGTCGCCTGTGCCCCTCCGCTGGGAGAATCCTCGGACCGGCCGCACCCCGCGAGTGCGAGGGCCGTGGCCGTCAGCGCAGCGCTGCCGATCACCAGCCGGCGGCGGATGCTGTGGGTGAACATTCGTTGTCTCCTCACTCGGAACTACTTCTGCATCCCCCGGTTCGTGCCGCAGCTGTCCCGCAGCACGAGTTGTGTCGCCAGTACGTCGTTCCGCGCCCGGGTGCGTTCCCCGGTCACGCGTTCGTGCAGTCGTTGCGCGGCCAGCCGGCCGAGCTCGATCATCGGCTGCCGCACGGTCGTCAGCCCCGGCGACACGTACCGTGCCGCCATCACGTCGTCCCACCCCGTCACCACGATGTCGCCCGGTACGTCGAGCCCGCCGGCCGTGAAGCTGGTCAGCACCGCGAGCCCGAGCTCGTCGTTGGCGCAGACCAGTCCGGCCGGCCGTTTGTTTGCCTTGAGCATCTTTTCGGCGACCGCGCGACCGGCCTCCTCGGTCAGTGGCACGCGCTCCGGTTTCGGCACCGCGAGCCCGCGCGACTCGTGAGCTTTCGCGAACCCGGCGTACCGCTCGGAAACGTCGTACGAGCTGGCCGGATCACCGACGAACAGCAGGTTGGTGCGACCGTGGTCGAGCAGCCGTGTCGTCAGTGACTCCGCGCTGGTCGCGCTCTCGCTGCGGACCGAGTCGCAGCCGGTGAGCGGCGGATGCGCGATCAGCACCAGCTGGACGCCGGCCTTGCGCAGGCCCTGGATCGTCGGCAGGTCCAAAGCGTTGCCGTGGACAACGATCCCGTCGACCCGCCCGGCCAGGTCGCGGACGCTGCGGCGGGGATCGGGGTTGCCGTGGGTGACGGTGATGACGACGCTTTGGCCGTGCTCGCCGGCCCAGCGCTCGTACCCCATCAGTAGGTCGCCGTAGAACGGGCCGGCCAGGTCGGGCAGCACGAGCCCATGCGCCTCGTGCCGTTGTACCGCCAGGCTGCGGGCGGCGCGCAGCGGTACGTAGTTGAGCTCCTGCGCCGCCTGGTCGACCCGCGCTCGTGCCTTCTCCGACACCGGTCCAGTCCCTTGCAGGACACGCGAAACCGTCGCGATCGACAGCTTCGCCCGGGCCGCGACGTCGTAGATCGTCGCCGGCCGGCCGGTCGTTCCAGATGCCACGTGCTCGCTCCTGGTGGTCAGAGTGGAAGCGCTTACAGTTTTAGACCCTGCCCTGTCCCGGGTGGATCGGTCAAGGCCTCGTCGCCGATCTGCGACCATACGGGCTTGTCATTTGCGACCATGGAAGCGTGACCACACACGAGCGCGAGGACCAGCTCTTCCTGATCCGGCACGGTGAGACCGAGTGGAGCAAGTCAGGCCGGCACACGTCCGTCACCGACCTTCCGCTGACGCCGGACGGGGAGCGCGTCGCGGCGGGGTTGAAGCAGCGGCTGGCAGGGGAGAAGTTCGACCTGGTACTGACGTCACCCCGGCAGCGAGCCCGGCGTACGGCGGAACTCGCGGGGTTCCCGGATGCCGAGGTCGACAACGACCTGGTCGAGTGGGACTACGGCGACTACGAAGGCATCACCACCGCGGAGATCCGCAAGACCGTGCCCGGCTGGACGGTCTGGGCCGACCCGGTACCCAACGGCGAAACCCCCGCCCAGGTCGCCGCCCGCCTGGACCGCGTCAACACCCGCATCGCCGCCGTCCCCGGCGACGTTCTCGTCTTCGGCCACTCCCACGCCCTCCGAGCCCTCACCGCCCGCTGGCTCGAACTCGACGTCACCGAAGGCCGCCACTTCGTCCTCAACACCGCCACCGTCTCAGTCCTAGGCTGGGAACGAGGCTCCCCCGCCATCCACCACTGGAACGCCTGACGCTTTGCGGAACATTGTGGTCGGTGGGTGGCAGTGAAGTTCCGGAAACCTCAGCGCACCGGGCAGGTGGGGCTGCAGGGGTTGGCGGTGAGGGTGGGCAGGGTTCGGCGGAGTACGTCGAGGACCTGTACGGCGGCCGCGCACGGGCGGTACGTGATGTCGAACCATCCGTAGCGCAGCGTGGACTCGGCACGCAGGGTTGCGCGGTTGTCCCGGTCCAGGTCGCGCCAGCGTTGGTGAGGTGCGAGGTGGAGACGCCCGTCGAGCTCGACCACGAGCTCGAATCCGTCGTAGAAGACGTCGGTGAACTCGCGATCCACCGCCCGCTGCCGAACACCGATCGGCAACGCATGCCGTCGCTCCACATCTCGCAGATACCGGAGCTCGAGTAGCGAGTGGGTCCCGGAGGCGACGTCGGTGAGGATCGGTTGCAACAGCCGCCGATGACGCAGCCGCGGGCGATCGGCCAGCGCACGCATGATCTCCGCGGGACTGACACGGCCGCTCTGGCATGCCTCGGCGATGACAGCGGCTGCCTGGTCCACCGAGCTGCTGACCCCGACGATGTCCAGTACGGCGTCCGCGGGCGTTCGCCGTGGTGGTACGACCGAGGCGAGGCGGTCGGCCCAGTACTCGTCGCGGTGGATGACGACCGTCGGTCGCGGCCGGACCTTGCGGCGTACCGGAATCGTCACGTGGACGGGACGGTTGCTGTCCGGTTTGATCAGACCGAGTTGTTCCGCGGCGGTGTAGTGGCTCCAGGCTGCTTCTGGCCCGGCGTACAGCAGGGCCGCCAGCAGCTGCTCGACATATCCGATCGGTCCGGTGTGCGTGGCGTAGACGCCCGGATGAACCGCCTGCCAGCGCCGGTTCCGCAACGGCTGCCGGATCCTGGCCTCCGTCCATCCGGCCGACTGCAGTTGGATGCGGGACACGATCCGGTTCTGGTCGTGGATCAGGGCGTGAATGCCGACGTCCGCCAGTTGCCGCCTCCACCACCAGTCCATCCACCCAAGCCTGACGGATTTCCCTCCACCCCGCCGACCCCCTTGTGGATAACCCCCGCCGGCTGCAGGAGTGGTCAGGTTTGCGGAACATAAATGGGGGCTCTTGGCGGCTAATTGTTACCGCAAACCTCGGCTGCCGCGGTTAGGCGGAGGTGATGAGGGTGACCAGGAGGTCTGCGCGGAGTTGGGTGTGGGTGGGGCGGAGGCGGGCGCCTCGACTGAGGGTGGCTTGGCCGTGGAGGGCGCTCCAGAAGACTTCGGTGAGGGTTTCGGGGTCGGTGGCGGCGAAGGGTTCTACACCGGCTCGGATTTCGTTGAAGGCGTCATTGAGGGCGGCGGGGCTGTCGGCGGCGCCGAAGACCAGGTCTGTGCGGCGGACGAAGATCGCGTCGTAGACGGCGGGGTGCTCTTCGGCGTACGTGAGGTAGGCCTGGGCCAGTCCGCGGAGACCGTCGCGGGTGCGGCCGTCGTGGAGCGCCGCGGTCAGCTCGACGACGCCCTCGAGGGCAACGGCGCCGGCGATGGCGTGCATGTTCTTGAAGTGGCCGTAGAGGACGGGCTGGCTGTAGTCGACGGCTTCGGCCAGGCGGCGGGTGGTGACGGCGTCCCAGCCTTCGGTTTCGGCGAGGTCCCGGGCGGTGCGGACGATCAGGTCGCGACGATCCTCGCGGGCGCGCTCCCGGCGTGACGGTGTCGGCATAGACCGGATATTAGCATCGCTAGACAATCTAGCAACGGCAATGTTGGCGTCGCTAGGAAACGTAGCGCTGCTAGATCACAGGAGGCCCCGATGCGCCGCTTCACCACCGTCCTGACCGTCCTGCTCGGCATCTTCCCGCTCACGTTCGGCGTGCGGTTCCTGCTCGACGGGCACGGCGCCGCCGCCGGTTTCGGCATCGACCCGTGGCCGACCGGTTCGGCAGCCGGCTACTTCGCGGTGAAGGGCATTCGCGACATCGCCATCGGGCTCAATCTGCTGGCCCTGTTCGCACTCGGCCAGCGCCGCGCGACCGGCGTACTGCTGGCGATCACCGCGATGATCCCGATTGCCGACATGATCATCGTGCTCACCCACGGCGGCACCGTCGCCACCGCCCTCGGCGTCCACGGCCTGACCGCGGTGGTCGTCCTCTTCGACGCCTGCCTGCTGCTGCGCGAACGTCAGGTGACAGCTCAGCCGGTGGGCGTCCACTCGTAGAGGTCGATCGTGCAGTACTCACGGAACCCGAGCCCGGCGTACACCGACCGCCCGGCCGGCGACGATCCCAGTACGCCGTACTCCGCAACCCCCTCGGCTTCGCGGAGAGCGGCGTACGTGATCGCTGCGCCGATCCCGCGCCGCCGGGCCTCGGGGACCGTCATCACGAAGTACACCCCGGCCACGCCGGCGCCGAGGAAGATCGTGGTCGTCGCCACCGGCGCACCGTCGAGCAGACCCAGGTAGTGCCGCCACGGATCGCCGTACCCGAGCTTCCGGTAGACCGACGCGACCCACCGCGCTTCCTTCTCGCCCTCGCCGAATCCCTGCCCGAGCGTTCCCTCCCACGCAGCTAGCGCGTCATCGTCGGTCACCCGGGCAATCTGCAGCCCGGGTACGGCGCGTGGCGCGATCAGCTCGGGGATCCGCACTGCCATCCCGGGCTCGGGTCCACCAGATGTGAAACCGGCCGCGGTCAACTGGTCCGCCAACCCGTCCACCCGCATCGACGGACCGACGTGCCAGCTCCCCGGGACGTTGTGCTTCTTCAACGCCGCAAGGGATTCCGCCACCACGTTGTTGCCGGATGCACCAACCACGGCATTGTGATAGTCGATCGGCGACCCACCGATCGTCCACCGCGCGTGGGCATCCTCGCGCTGCTCGCCACCACCCGCGGTGCCCATCGCCATCAGCAGTTCCGCCGCGTTGTCCTCGATCGCCTGCGCGATCTCCATGTCGTCCATCGCCAGTCTTTCCGATCAGCCGGGAAGCGCGTTCCACTGTTCGAGCGTCGAGACGAGCAGTGTCGTGGTGGCCAGGGTCAGGAACTCGGAACGGGTGACGAAGCGGGCGTCCGACGCGTCGTCGCCCGCGGTGAGGGTGCCGCCGACGGCGGTCGCCTCGTAGTCGCGGATCACGTAGAGCTTGCCCTGCGGGCCTTCGCGTTCGACCTCGCCGACCAGGGCGCCGACCTCGACGGTGAGCCCGGTTTCCTCCGCGACCTCGCGCGCCACGGCCGCCGGATCGTCCTCACCCGGCTCGACCCGCCCGCCCGGGATCGACCACAGTCCCCGCCCAGGCTCGTTGGCCCGGCGGACCACGAGCAGCCGGTGCTCCTCGTCGTACACCAGGGCACCCACACAGTCGACACGCCGCGCATCCATGCCACCGCAGAATAGGCGTTCTGGGGATAACTGCCAGGGGTCGAGGGTGAACGCGGATAGCATCTGCGGTGACAGAAGGCCTTCGAAGGGATCCGGACCGCTCGTGCGCATCGATCTGCACACTCACTCGAACCGCTCGGACGGCACCGACCCGGTGGACGTCCTGATCGCGCATGCTGCGCAGGCGGGTCTCGATGTGATCGCGCTCACGGATCACGACACCGCGGACGGGTGGGCCGAGGGCCGGATCGCAGCGGAGGAGACCGGGATCGGGTTCGTCCCCGGGATCGAGATCTCCTGCAAGCTGAACGGGATCAGCGTCCACCTGCTCGGCTACCTGCTGGACCCCTCCTACCCGGCGCTGGCCGAGGAGCTGCGCATCGTCCGCGACGGGCGGACCGACCGGATCCCGTCGATCGTCGCCCGGCTGAACAGCGTCGGCGTCGCGCTGACCGTCGACGAGGTGCTGGCCCAGGCCACCGGTACGCCGTCGGTCGGACGGCCCCACGTGGCCGACGCGCTGGTCGCCAACGGTACGGTCGCCAACCGCGGCGAGGCGTTCGACCGGTTCCTGGCCGACGGCCGCGCCGGGCACGTGCCGCACTACGCGATCGAGCCGGGCCGCGCGATCGACCTGGTCCGCGAGGCCGGCGGCGTCCCGGTGATCGCCCACCCGTGGGGACGCTCCAGCTACAAGGTGATGACCAAGGACACCATCGGCCGCCTGGTCGCCGACCACGGCCTGGCCGGTATCGAGATCGACCACCAGGACCACTCGCCCGAGTCCCGGGTGGCGTTGCGCGCGATCGCCGACGAGCTCGGCATCATCTCCACCGGCTCGAGCGATCACCACGGCGCCGGCAAGATCGACCACGACCTCGGCGTGAACTCCACCGACCCGGAGCAGTTCGAGCGGCTGCTCGAGGTCGCGAAGGCGAACGCGGCCGCCGCCACCGATGTTCAGGTCCCCGAGGCCTACCTCCCGTGAACGATGTCATCAACATCGGCCTGCTCACCGAGGTCATCGTCACGCTGTTCGTGATCATGGACCCGCCGGGCACCGTGCCGGTGTTCATCTCGCTGACCGCGGGACAGTCCCGCGCGGTCCGGAAGAAGGCCGCCTGGCAGGCGGTGCTGGTCGCATTCGGCGTGATCGTCCTGTTCGCGGCGTTCGGGCAGCAGATTCTGAACCACCTGGGCATCACGCTTCCGGCACTGCAGTGCGCCGGCGGCCTGCTGCTCCTGCTGATCGCGCTGCAGCTGCTGACCGACACCGCCGAGGACCCGGTCCAGACCAAGAACGTGAACATCGCCTTCGTCCCGCTCGGTACGCCGTTGCTCGCCGGACCGGGCGCGATCGTGGCCACAATGGTGTTCGTGCAGCGTGCGAACGGGTCAGTGCCGGACGTGGTCGCGATCTCGGTCGGCATCATCGCGATCCACCTGATCATGTGGCTCACCCTGCGGTTCTCCGGCGTGATCATGCGGATCCTCGGGGAGAACGGCGTACTGCTGGTCACGCGGATCGCCGGTCTGCTGCTGAGCGCGATCGCCGTGCAGCTGGTCGCGGACGCGGTCTCGGACTTCATCAAGGCGGGCTGACGTGAGCGACATGCTGCCCGGGATGCCGACGCGGTTGTTCGTCGCGACGCCGACCAAGCTGCTCAACTTCGCGGACTGCAAGCGCAAGTACCGCTACACCTACCTGGAGACGCCGCGGCCGCCGAAGGGTCCGCCGTGGGCGCACAATACGGTCGGCGCCGTCGTCCACGAGGTGCTCGCCGACTTCTTCGGTCGCTGGCCGGCCTCCCGCCGCACGCCGGACGAGGTGGTGGCCAAGATGCGGTCGAGCTGGCGCAGTGAAGGCTTCCGCGACGAGCAGCAGTCGCTGGACTGGCGCGACCGGTCGACCGACATGGTGCTGGGTTACCTGCGCGATTCCGACCCGTACTACGAACCCCGCGGAGTCGAGCGTACGGTCGCCTTCACCACCGAGCGGGCTTCGCTGCGCGGGCGGGTCGACCGGATCGACGAACGCCCGGCCCGCGACGGGAGCGGCGGGACCGAGCTGGTGATCGTCGACTACAAGACCGGCCGGCGCCCACTGACGTCCACAGACGCGCGGTCGTCGCTCGCGATGGCGCTGTACGTGCTGGGTGCTCGGCGCGTCCTGCACAAGCCGTCCACCCGGGTCGAGCTGCACCACCTGCCGACCAACACCGTCGCCGCGGCCGACCACGACGACGCGTCCCTGGCCCGGCACCAGCGCCGCGCCGAGGCGATGGCCGACGATGCGGCCGCGGCCGAGAAGCGCTGGTACGAAGGTCTGACCCCGGCCGAGGCGGACGAAGCCTTCCCACCGCAGCCGTCCGCGCTGTGCGGTTGGTGCGACTTCGCCCGCATCTGCCCCCAAGGCCGCCGCGAGTCCCCACCCCGGGACCCCTGGGCCGCCCTTGACGACGACGCACCCGTACCGATGGAAGACGCCGGCTGAGCGCTCGTACCAGCGCCGTGTGCGTGCGATGTCAGCGGCGAACCGGAGAGTGTAGGCAACCAGAGAGGGGTTGCCTGATGAGTGCGAAGACTGTGAACAAATTGACGGTGCCGGGGGCCACGCTGCACTACGAGGTGACCGGATCGGGTCCGATGCTGCTGCTGATCCCGGGTGGCGGAACGGATGCGGCGGTGTTCGACGGGATCGTCGGGCAGCTCGCCGCCGAGTACACAGTCGTGGCGTACGACCCGCGCGGCAACTCCAGGAGCCGGTACGACGGTGAGCCGTCGGACGAGTGTGTCGACCAATCGGCCGAGGACGCGCTGGCGTTGATCAACGAGGTGGCCGGTGGCCAGCCGGCGTACGTGCTCGGCACTAGTTCCGGGGCGGTCACCGGGCTCGAGCTGATCACCCGGCACCCGGATCGGGTCCGGATGCTGGTCGCGCACGAGCCGCCGTGCACCGAGATCCTGCCGGATGCCACCGACGCGCGGGCGTTCTTCGAGGACGTGTACGACACCTACAAGTCCGAGGGGCTCGCCGCGGCCGACGTGCTGTTCCTGGTGGGCACCGGGATGGACGACGACGCGATGCCGCCGATGGAGGACCTGCTGCCGGAGTACCGCGAGCTCGCCGAGCGGATGCAGACCAACGCGGCGAACTTCTACGAGCACAAGCTCCTCCCGTTCACCCGGTACGAGCCTGATCTGCAAGCGCTGAAGACCGTGGCGGACCGGATCGTCCCCGCGGCCGGGTTGGAGTCGATCGACCACCTTCCCGGGCGGCCGATCCAGCTCATCGCCGAGCATCTCGGTTGGCCGGTCGTCACCTTCCCCGGCGGCCACGGCGGGTACGCCAGTCACCCCGTGCCGTTCGCCACGCACCTGGCTGCCCTGCTGAAGGCCGACACGCTCTGACGTCCACGGTTCACCGGTCCGGGCGCGGGTCTGAGGGGTCCCGCGCCCGGACCGGTTATATGGGTTGACGCTTGGTCGCAGAGCGGCGTACCGTCCGATCCCTGCCTTGACAAACCGGCGTGGATCACCCATGCCGTCACAGTGGTGTCCGAACCCCCCGGGTCCTCTAGATTCGGGGTAGTTCTGCGTGCCGCTGGGGATCCGGACACCACTCTCGAGTAGGAGAGGAGGTTGCCGTGGGCGTCTACTGGGCGATCGCCGTACGGTCGTTCCGGCGCTTCTCGACGTACCGGATCGCCACCGCGTCCGGCGCGTTCACCAACACCGTGTTCGGGTTCATCCTGTGCGGGATCTACCTGACCCTGTGGCGCGAACGGCCCGGGCTCGGCGGGTACGACGAAGCCGACGCGCTGACGTTCGTCTGGTTGCAGCAGGGGTTGCTGCTGCCGGTCGGGATCTTCGGCGCGACCACCACCACCGAGCTGGGCGCGCGGGTCCGCAGCGGTGAGATCGCGGTGGATCTGTACCGGCCGACGCATCTGCTGCTGTGGTGGCTGTCGGTCGATCTCGGCCGGGCGATGTTCCAGCTCCTGGTCCGCGGCAGTGCGCCGCTGCTCGTCGGTGCGCTGGTGTTCGACCTGAAGTTCCCTTCCGGAGCGACCGCCTGGCTCGCGGTCGCGGCCGGCCTGCTGCTGGCGATCCTGGTGAGCTTCGGGATCCGCTATCTGGTCGCACTGTCCGGCTTCTGGATCACCGACTCGCGCGGGATGGAGCAGCTCGCGTTCCTGCTGTCGGCGTTCTTCTCCGGCCTGATCCTGCCGCTGGTCGTGTTCCCCGGCTGGATCGGTGAGTTCGCCCGCGCGACGCCGTGGGCGGCGACCATGCAGGTGCCGATCGACATCTGGCTCGGCCGGAACCCGGGAGGAACCGGTGCGGCGCTGGTGTTCCAGCTGGGCTGGATCCTGGTGCTGTTCCCGGCCGGGCAGCTCGTCACGTCGCTGGCGACCCGGAAGGTGGTGATCCAGGGTGGTTGAGCGACTCGTCCGGGCCCCCGGGCAGTACTGGATGCTGACCGTGATGTGGATCCGGTCCGCGCTGGCCTACCCGGCGTCGTTCGTCCTGATGCTGTGCAGCTCGATGCTGATCACGGTGATGGACTTCGTGGCCGTCGTCATCATGTTCAGTCACATCTCGTCGTTCGGCGGGTTCACGCTGGGGGAGATGGCGTTGCTTTACGCAACGGCCTCGATGACGCTCGGGATCGCCGACCTGTTCACCGGATCGATCGAGCGGGTCGGCGAGCGGATCCGCACCGGCGCGTTCGACGCGTACATGATCCGGCCGGTGCCGACGTTCCTGCAGGCCGCCGCGGACGGGTTCGCGCTCCGCCGGCTGGGCCGTCCGTTGCAGGCCGGTGTCGTCCTGGTGTTCGCCTGCCGGCACATCGACGTCGACTGGACTGTTGCCAAGGGCATCGTGTTGGTGGTGTCGATGGTCGCCGGGTCGGTGATCTTCGGGGCGATCTTCGTGCTCGGTGCCTCGTTCCAGTTCATCGCGGTCGACTCGGCCGAGCTGGCGAACTCCTTCACATACGGCGGTCAGACGATGACCCAGTACCCGTTGACGATCTTCGGCAAGGAGATCGTCCGGGCGGTCACGTTCGTCGTACCGCTTGCCTTCGTCAACTACTACCCGGTGCTGTTCGTGCTGGGTAAGCCGGCCCCGCTGGGCCTACCGTCCTGGATCGGCCTGCTGTCCCCGCTGGTCGCCGTCGCGATGGTCGCGCTGGCGTCGCTGGCGTGGCGGGGTGGTCTCCGTCGTTACCGCAGTACAGGGAGCTGAACATGCCAGTGATCGAGTTGTCGGACGTGTCCCGGGCGTTCACCGTGACGTCGCGGACCGGGCTTCGCCGTACCAAGCGGGAGGTCCGTGCGGTCGACGGCCTGTCGTTCAGTGTCGAGCCGGGGGAGGTGATGGGCTACATCGGCCCGAACGGCGCCGGCAAGTCGACGACGATCAAGATGCTGACCGGCATCCTGGTCCCGTCGGGTGGGTCGATCCGGGTGGCCGGGGTGGATCCGTCGCGGCATCGATTGAAGCTCGCCAAGCGCATCGGCGTCGTCTTCGGCCAGCGCACCACGCTGTGGTGGGACCTGCCGTTGAAGGACTCGTTCGCCGTACTGCAGAAGATGTACGACGTCCCGATCGCACGGCACCGGGAGAACCTCGCGACCTTCGTCGAACTGCTGGACCTGGGCGATCTGCTGGACGTGCCCGTCCGTCAACTCTCCCTGGGGCAGCGGATGCGTGGCGACATCGCGGCCGCCTTGCTGCACGATCCGGAGATCGTCTACCTTGACGAGCCCACGATCGGACTCGATGTGATCAGCAAGGCCCGGCTCCGGGAATTCCTGGCCGAGGTCAACGCGGAACGCCGTACGACGGTCATCCTCACCACCCACGACCTCGACGACATCGAGGCCCTGTGTACTCGCGTCATGGTCATCGACCACGGTCACCAGATCTTCGACGGCACCCTCGACGGCCTGAAAGCCAGCCAGAACGCACCCCGCACCCTGGTCGTCGACCTGGCCACCTCACTCCCACCCATCACCGTAGAAGGCGCCACCGTCATCAAAGTCGACGGCCCCCGCCAGCACCTCTCCTTCCCACCCACCACCAGCGCCGCCCCCCTCCTCTCCCAAATAGCCGCCAACTACCCCCTGATCGACCTCTCCGTAGCCGAACCCACCATCGAATCAGTAATCACCCAGCTCTACGCCCCCACCCACTAGCCCCGGAGCAGTCAGGCGAGGTCGGCTGCCATGGAGGCGAAGACCACTTCGGGGTCCATGCCCTTGGTGTCCTCGCGCCACCGCCGGGCCGAGTCCGGGAATTCCTTCGCGTCGACGGTGCCAACCCCAGCCCGGATCAGGCGCTGAGCCTCCGCGATCCCGATCTCGACGTACTCCAGTTCCTTCAGGAAGTAGTAGTCGTGCCGGGCACCATCGTTGCGGTGGAACTTCGCGGTGTTCCCGACGTACGTCCAGACATCCTCGTCCACCAACGCCGCGACCCACAGCTCCCGATCGCCGTCCTTCACCAGATACAACCGCGTCATCGTGCAATCCCGTTCTGTCGATCCTGAACCGGCTGGTGAGCAGGCTGCGATGCGGAGCCGGCCGCGCCCTTGCCGGTCTGAGCTGCGTCTGAGTGGTGCGCCGGACGCTGCCTACCGTAACTAATGGCCCGCACCGTCACG
Organism: Kribbella sp. NPDC020701; assembly: GCF_055562215.1. Lineage (NCBI taxonomy): Bacteria > Bacillati > Actinomycetota > Actinomycetes > Propionibacteriales > Kribbellaceae > Kribbella > Kribbella sp. NPDC020701. Next base: position 228,421 of record NZ_JBVHFT010000005.1, read on the forward strand.
CCGCCGAGCTCGCGGAGGTCGTCGATTCCGGCAGGCTGTGTCATCCGATCCGACAACGCGATGCATTCGCGCCGCGCCGCATCACGCACTGCCGGATCCTGATCGGTGTCGCGTTCGATCTCGTAGAGCGGAGTCGTACTCTCCTTCACCGCGATGGACTCACCCGAGTGCATCTGCAGTTCGATGCGTTCACCGTGGCTGCGCAGGAAGGTGTGCAATCCCTTGTAGCGGCTGCCGTCGACGTACGAGTGGTGAGCGGATTCCATCTCCCAGTCGTCGTTCCGCAGGCGATCGATTGTCCTGACCGCGGCCGTGGTGAGCTCGTCCGGATGTTTCACCGCTGCGGTGTACCGCAGGACGTCCTCCGGGATCTGATGGGAGCGCCGGTAGTAGTCCTCGAGCGTGACCAGTTTGCGAGCGAGGGACTGCGGTGACTTCAACCGGTTCGTCAGGTGGTACGGCGCTCCCTCGTCGCCGATGGCCGCGATCACTGCGTCCGTGATCCGCCCCTCGACCGCGGCGGCCTTGGTCAGCATCGTGAGACTCTCGGTGGCCTTGCCGACCCCGTACTTGGCGGCGATCTCCGCCTTGGTCGGGATCGGATCTCCCCAGTCGAGCGGACGCTGCGTAGACAGCCGGGCGTGCAGGTCCGCCGGCTCTGGGAGGTCGTTCAGACCGCTTGCCATCTGGCCCCCTGACTCGGTTGATCGGTCCTTTCGACCGTAGAGAGTCGGGGAGGGGCTGTGGGGTGGGATTGGGGATCTGTGGATAACTCGGGTGGGTTACGGAATCGGGTGGGGTGGTGACTTGGGGGTGGTGGGGTCGTTGGAATTCGGGTAGGGACCCAACCGGAAGCGGGATTCGGGGGTAGACCGGGTATGCCGACGATGACGGGTGAGCCTGTGGTGGTGGGTCCGCCGGCCGACGGCGCCGGGTTCGTCGAGTGGGTGCGGCCGCACCTGCCGTCGATGGCTCGGCTGGCGGCGCGGCTCGCCGTGGGCGCGGACCGGGACGACATCGTGCAGGAGGCGCTCGCGCGGGCGTGGTCGAAGCGGGGGCAGTACGACGCCACCCGCGGCACCGCGTCGGCCTGGTTGCTCGCGATCACCGCGGACCAGGCCCGGAAGGCGGCCCGGCGGCTGCGGCCGGCCGGTGAGCTGGACGACCACGACGGCCCGGTGTCACGGCCCGACCTGGACGCCCGGATGGACGTCGAGGACGCGCTCACCTCCTTGTCGGCACGACAGCGTCTCGCCGTGGACTGCTATTACTTCGCGGACCTGTCGATCGCCGACACGGCCGCGGTGATGGGTTGCTCCGAAGGCACCGTCAAGTCCACCCTGTCCGACGCGCGGGCCCGCCTGCGCACCCTGCTGGAGGTCAGCGAATGAACCCGACCGACGAGGTCGACGACCTGCTGACGCGGGCCGGCGCGCGCTGGCGCGCGGACCAGCCGTCACCCCCCGAGCCCGACCTGGAGCAGCTCCTCGGCGGCCGCCGTCCGCGCCGCTGGGTCCCGGCCCTGGCGGCCGCGTCCGTCGCGGTGATCGCCGCCGTCGCGCTGACCGTCCTCCCCGACGGTGCCGGCAAACCCACCGGCGGCACGTCCCAATCATTTGCTCAAGGCAACCAAGCGCCGTACGACGAGCTTCTCGTGCGGGACGGCGATCAGGTCCGGGTGAGTGGTCAGGTGATCGCCGCGCCCGGCCAGGATCCGTTGTTCTGCGCACCGGTGCCGAGGCTGACCGACCCCGGCTGGGCGAACGGCGCCGAGTCCGCTCCGACCTGCCCGGCGCAGTATGCCGTGACGTTGAAGAACCTCGACCTGGCCAAGCTCGTCCAGGTCACGAAGACCCAGGGCGTCACGTCCGGGTACGCCGTGCTGACCGGGATCTGGAGCGGCCGGACGATCGACGTCCGGGAGCAGACGAGGCCGGAGGTGCGTTCGACGACCTTGGAGCAGAGGATCCCGCCGGACCAGGTGCCGTGCCCGGCGCCCGCCGGCGGGTGGGAGCCGGGGCAGATCAACGTCGACAAGGCCGCGGTCGTCAAGTTCCTCGAAGGACGCCAGGACCAGGCCGCGGACCCACGCGTGCTGTACCCGAACGGCCACGCGCCCGGCGCGCCCGAGGTGTACACGATCGGCGTGGCCCACGGCGATGTCGCCGCTTTCCGGACCGCGTTCGAGAAGGTGTACGACGGCAATCTGTGTGTCCACCAGGTCAAGTTCAGCGAGACCGAGCTCACCCAGCTCGGGACGGCAGTCAGCGACCTGATCCCGAAGGGACTCGGGGTGTACGCGGCCGGCGGCGCATCCGAGGAGGACAAGGTCAACGTCTCGGCTCTGGTGTACGACGAGACGCTGAGGACAGCACTGACGCCGATCGGCCTGGACGACCTCAACCTCGAAGTCGCCGTCAAACCGGTTCGCTGAGGCTCAGTCCGTAGCGAACCCGTCCCGATCGTGGAAGAAGTCGACCAGGAGGCGGGCGGTGGCCGCGGGCTGCTCGATGGCCGGTGAATGGCCGGCATCGGGGACGACCTGCGGCTCGACGCCCAGCGTCTCCGCCATCGCGCGCTGCACCGTGATCGGCCAGCCGTCGTCGGCGGCGCCGTACAGGACCTGGGTGCGGACGCCGGTCTTGGCGAGCCGGTCGGTCTTGTCCTCGGCGTCGATCAGGCGCCGGGTGATCTGCGCCAGGCTGACCGGGCCGTTGCTGGTGAAGCGCGTCCGGAGGAACGCCGCGATGTCTTCCGGCGGAGCGACGTACCCGGGGTTCTTGGTGTCGTGCTGCAGCTTGAGGTCGTAGACCTGCTCGATCGGCAGGTTGTCCAGACCGAACGCAAGCATCTGCAGGCCCTGCAGCGTTTCCTGGTCGGTGAAGGCGGACGGGCCCGAGCAGAGCAGCGTGATCGTGGAGAACACCGACGGATCGGTCAGCACCGCCTCCCGGGCGACCAGTCCGCCGAACGAGTGCCCGACCAGTTGGCTGTAGCCGCCGAGTGCCTTGCTCATCGCCACCACATCAGCGCCGAGCTCGGCCAGTGTGTACGCCGAGGGCTCGGCCGGCCCGGCGGTTTCGTACTGACCGCGCTGGTCCACCGCCACCGTCCGCCAGCCGTAGCGACACAGGTGGTCCACCAGCGGAGTGAAGTCCTCTTTGCTGCCGGTCCACCCCGGTACGAGCAGGACCGTGCCGAGCGGCGTACCGATCTGTGGCACGGCCATCAGCGTGGCGAACGAGCCACGGTCGGTCTCGAGGGTCGCGGCATGAACCCCATCGGGCAGCGTCAGCGTGCGCGGCGTACTCACAAGTAAAGAGGGTAACCGCTCAGTCCGCCCGGACCAGCTTGGCGGTGGCGACGGCGAGGATCGCGATCATGACCGCGCTAACGACCGCCGCTAGTTGTACGCCGTTGGTGTAGGCGGCACGTGCGGTCTCCAGCAGTTGCTGCGCGACGGGACCGGGCAGGTGCTCCGCAGCGGACACCGCGCTGCCCAGCGTGTCGCGGACGGAGTCGGGTGCGCCCGCTGGGACTGTCACACCGGCCCGGTAGACCGCCGTGACGAGACTGCCCGCGATGGCGATCCCGAGTGCTATTCCGAGCTCGGTGCCCGTCTCACCCATGCCGGATGCCACTCCTGCGCGCTCAGGCGGTGCACTGCTGACGACGAGGTCGTAGGTGAGCGCCAGTACGACCTGGACGCCCATGCTGGTGATGGCCAGGCCGACGACGACAGGCCACCGTCCGGACAGCGCCATCAGAGCCAGACCTGGTACGGCGGCCGCGAAGCCAATGGTCATCGCAGTACCGGGCCGGAGCACGCGGACCACCCACCGCGCGCCGAGTGTGCCCACGATTCCCATGACCATCGTCGGAAGCATCCACATCCCGGCTTCGAGCGGTGTCATGCCGAGCACCAGCTGGAAATACTGCACGGTCAGGAACTGCATCGCCGCGAGCACGTACAACCCGAACGTCTGCGCGCCGAGCGAGGCGCTGAACGCGGCCCGCCGGAACAGTCGCAGATCCATCAACGGCTCCCGTAGTCGAAGCTGACGACGAGCGAACACCACACCCAGAGCGACCCCGACGGCCGCGATCGCGAGCGTGCTCACGTCGAGTCCGCTCTTGGCGGTCTCTTTGACGGAATAAACCACCGACACGATCGCGGCGACGGACAGAACGACGCTGAGCCGGTCGATCCGGCCGGCGTGCGGATTCCGGAACTCCGGCAGCAGCAGCGGACCGGCGACGAGCAACACGATTAGTGGCGGTACGCCGATCAGGAACACCGAGCCCCACCAGAAATGCTCGAGCAGGACGCCACCGATGAGCGGGCCCGCCATGCCGCCGACCATGAAGTTCGTCATCCAGATCGCGATCGCCAGCCGGCGCTGACCGGGATCGCGGAACATGTTGCTGAGCAGCGACAGCGTGGACGGCATCAGCGTGGCACCCGCGAGGCCGAGCAGGGCGCGGGCGGCGATCAGTTGCCCGGCGCTCGTAGCGAACGCGGCCAGCACCGACGCGGCCAGGAACCCGGCGGCGCCGATCAACAGCAGCCGGCGACGGCCGATCCGGTCGCCGACCGTGCCCATCGTGACGAGCAGTCCGGCCACTACGAAGCCGTACACGTCGATGATCCAGAGCAGCTGTGAAGAGCTGGGGTTCAGATCGGCGCTGAGCACCGGCGCCGCCAGATGCAGGGCGGTGCCATCGAGCCCGATCAGGATCGTTGGCAAGGCCAGCACGCCGAGGCCCAGCCACTCACGACGCCCGGCCCTGGCGGCCGGCTGGTCGTCGCAGTCGGGGGCGGGCAGGTCCGGGCAGATCGTCGTTCCGGTCATGTCCAGCATGCTGGGAGTTCAAGAGCGCTTTAAGTCAACCCGTCGGCTACAGCCGGTCGCCGAGGCCGGATGTTCCGCCGTGCGGCACAATGGCGGCGTGCCTCGCACTCTCGCGGTCGCGAACCAGAAAGGCGGCGTGGCCAAGACGACCACCGTCGCGACACTCGGCGCTGCCCTGACCGAGCTCGGGCAACGGGTGCTGGTGGTCGATCTCGACCCGCAGGCGTGCCTGACGTTCTCGGTCGGCATCGACCCCGAGGACCTCGCCAAGTCGATCCATCACGTGCTGCTCGACGGCGTGCCGGCGTGGGACGTGCTGATCGAGTTCGACGACGCACCGGACCTGGTGCCGGCGACGATCGAGCTGGCCACCGCGGAGGTGCAGCTGGCCCGGGAGAGCGGCCCGGAGCAGGTCTTGCGGACCGCGTTACGTCCGCTGCGCTCGTCGTACGACTGGATCATCGTGGACTGCCCGCCGACGCTGGGACTGCTGACGGTGAACGGGCTGTCCGCGGCGTCCGACGTACTGATTCCCCTGCAGTGCGAGACGTTGGCGCATCGTGGCGTAGGGCAACTACTTGACACGATTCACGACGTGCAGGTGCTGACCAACCCGAGCCTGCGGGTGCTCGGCGTGCTGCCGACGCTGTACGACGGACGCACGAACCATGCGCGCGCGGTGCTGGAGACGATCGCGGACACGTACTCGCTCGACGTACTGCAGCCGCCGATCCCGAAGTCGATCCGGTTCGCGGAGGCGCCGGCGGTCGGCGAGACCATTCTCAGCACGGCGCCGGCCTCGCCCGGTGCGAAGGCCTACCGGGCGTTGGCCGGCGCGCTGCTCTGACCTACTGAGCGCCGTCCGGAGCCGGCGGGATGGCGGCCGGCTGACGGCGGAGGCGATGCCGGAAGCGCCACAGCGGAACGCCGATCAGCGCGAGCAGCACCAGGAACGGGAGGAGCGCTCCGAACGCGGTCGCCAACGCGGAGAACGTGGCGGTGAACGCGTCCCAGCCGCCCTTGAGCCCGGCGAGGAAACCGCGGTCCGGGTCCTCGGCCGCTGCCGGCGGCTGCCCCTTCTCGGTCACCGTGAGCGTGAGGGTGGCGAGGTCGGTCTGCAGAGCGAGGTTCTTCTGCTTGGCCAGCAGGGACTCGAGGTCCGCCTCACGCCGGGTGAGTTCGCTCTCGACCGAGACGATCTCGCCGACGGTGTTGGCCCTCGCCATCAGTGCGCGCATCCGGTCCAGGCTGGCGCGCTGGGACTCGATCCGGCTCGCCACGTCGACCACCTGCTCGGTGACGTCGCTGGACTCCTGGTGGATCTGCAGTCGCTTACCGAGGTCGGACAGCCGCTGGATCGCCGTGTCGTAGGACTTGGTCGGCACCTTGAGGACGAGATTCGCCTGGGTGATCGTGCCGTCGGCGTTGCTGCCGGTGTCCTCGGACGCGACCTGACCGTCCAGGCCGGCGACCGCGGTGATCGCCTTCTGCCGGGTGGCGGCGACGTCCTCGGACTCGATCGTGAGCGAACCGGTCTTGATGATCGCGCGCGTGATAGACGGCTGCGCTTGTGGCTGCCCGGGGGCTTGCGGTGCCGCGTTGCCGGCCTTGCCGTCGGACGCCGTACCGGAGGCGGCGTCCTGCTTCTGCACCGGCGCCGCCTCGCTCGTGCCGGCGCTGTCGTTGCCACTGGCCCCACACCCCGCCAGCAGCGCCAACCCCAGCGCCGCCATCACCACACCGTTGATCGGCCTCATCACCCATGCCCCTCTCTTGTGGTTTCCGTCCTAGGACGGTCCCCGAGGGGCAGGGTGTTGCAGGCTCAGATCACCGTTTGGAAACACTCACTCCGGAGCGGTGAACAGCGGCATCGTCGGCGCCGCGCCCGGCTCCGGGGTCGCAGCCGTCTCAGACTCCGCTGTCTTCCGGGTGCGCGTCCGCGCCCGCTTGACCGGTGCCTCGGTCGACGCCTCAGCCGGCGGCGCGTCCTCGGCCGGGGCCTCGGCCTTGGCTTCTGCCTTGGCCTCGGTCGGCTCGGCGACCTTGCGGGTGCGCTTGCGCGGCTTCCGCTCGGGGACCGGCGCCTCGGCGGCCTCGGTGGAGGACTCCTCGGTCGGCGGCACCTGGGTCTTGGTGGTGACGTCGGACTCGGACTTCTCGTCGAGCACCTGGCCGGACCGGGTGCGCTTGCGGGTCCGGTTCCGCTTCCGGGCCGGTCGGTCGCCGTCCTCGGTGCGTCCCTCGCCCCGGCGACGGTCGCGGGCCGGCTTGTCCTCGCCGGACTCGGCGCCGGACTCGCGCGGCTCGCGGACCGGCTTGATCCGGCCCTTCGCCTCGGTCGGGATGCCGAGGTCGTGGTACAGCTCCGGCGAGGTGGAGTAGATCTCCTGCGGCTCGTCGTACGGCAGGTCGAGCGCCTTGTTGATCGTCTTCCACCGGGTCACGTCCGGCCAGTCGACGAACGTCACCGCGATCCCGCTCGCACCGGCCCGGCCGGTCCGGCCGATCCGGTGGATGTAGGCCTTCTCGTCCTCGGGGCAGGTGTTGTTGATGACGTGCGTGACGCCCTCGACGTCGATCCCGCGGGCCGCGACGTCGGTGCAGATCAGGACGTCGATCTTGTCGCCGCGGAACCGGGTCAGCGCGCGCTCGCGGGCCTGCTGGTTCAGGTCGCCGTGGATCGCGGCGGCCTTGAACCCGCGGTCCTGCAGGTCGTCGGTGAGCCGGGAGGCCTCGCGCTTGGTCCGGCAGAAGATCATCACCCGGCCGCGGTCGTCGGCCTGGAGGATCCGCGCGACCACCTCGGGCTTGTCCAGATCGTGCGCCCGGTAGACGAACTGTGCCGTGGTCGGCACCATCTGGGTGTCCTCGTGCGACTCCGCCCGGATGTTCAGCGGATGCCGCATGTGGGTGCGGGCCAGCGCGATCACGGCCGACGGCATCGTTGCCGAGAACAACATCGTCTGGCGGAGCTCGGGCGTCTTGCGCAGAATGCGTTCCACGTCGGGCAGGAACCCGAGGTCGAGCATCTCGTCGGCCTCGTCGAGTACCAGCACCTTGATGTGGCTGAGGTCGAGGACACCGCGGTTCGCCAGGTCCAGCAGGCGTCCCGGCGTACCGACGACGACGTCGACGCCGGTCTTCAGCGCGTCCAGCTGCGGCTCGTACGCGACGCCGCCGTACACGGTCAGGATGCGGACGGTACGCACGGTGGAGGCGGTCACCAGGTCCTTGGCGACCTGGATGGTCAGCTCACGGGTCGGGGTGACGACCAGAGCCTGCGGCTTGCCGGGGGCGGCAAGCTCTTCGTAATCGGCCTCGCCGGGGGAGATGGTGCGCTGCAGCAACGGGATGCCGAAGCCGAGCGTCTTTCCGGTGCCGGTGCGGGCCTGACCGATCAGGTCGGTGCCCATCAACGCGACGGGGAGCGTCATCTCCTGGATCGGGAACGGCTCGATGATGTTGACGCGCTCGAGCGCGTCGCAGATCTCGGGTAGGACCCCGAGCTCTCGGAAGGTGGTCAGGCTGATCGCCTCTCACATGCTTGGTGCGGACAGGTGTGCTCAGTGGCCGGGCGCCTGGGGCTTTTCAGCCCCGATCGTGAGGCGCGGGGACACTGTGCAAGCACCTCGCACCAGCTTGCCCATCTGGGCGCGTCACCGGCGAATCGCTCACCAGTGTAACCGCAACAGTCGTCAAGCCCGCTTCGTGTGGTTTGCGCCACTCGCACTCCGGGCCGGATAGGGTGCCGGGCATGGAGCAGACGGCCTTTGATGATCCCGCCTACCGGGCCGCGGCGGTGGATCTGCTGGGAGTGCTCGCGTACGGCGAGCTGACGGCGTTCGAGCGGATGGCCGAGGACGCCAAACTGGCGCCGACGCTGAACGACAAGGCGGAGCTCGCCGCACTGGCGACCACCGAGTTCGGCCACTTCCAGCAACTGCGGGACCGCCTGGTCGCGCTCGGCGTGGATCCGATGGCAGCGATGACGCCGTTCGTCACCCCGCTGGAGGCGTTCCACGACCACACCGCGCCGTCGGACTGGCTCGAGGGCCTCGTCAAGGCGTACGTCGGGGACGGTCTGGCGAACGATTTCTACCGTGAGATCGCGTCGTTCGTGGACGCGGAGACCCGGGCCCTGGTGCTCGAGGTGTTCGCGGACTCCGGGCAGGCGTCGTTCGTCGTCGACCGGGTCCGGTCGGCGATCGAGGAGGACCCGAAGCTGGGTGGCCGGCTGGCGCTGTGGGGACGCCGCCTGGTGGGTGAGGCGCTCAGCCAGGCGCAGCGGATCGCCGCGGACCGGGACTCGCTGGCTTCACTGCTGGCCGGCAGCGTCGACCGGCCCGGGCTGGACCTGGCCGCGATCGGCCGCATGTTCACCCGTTTGACCGAGGCCCACACCGCCCGCATGACCGCCCTCGGCCTCCAGGCCTGAGACACACAACGGCCGCCTGCCCAGGATTGGGTGGCGGCCGTTGGAGTGCACGGGGAACACTCGCCCCGCGGGCGGGTGAGGTCAGGCGGCTGTGGCTTTGCTGTTGCGGGACGAGATGAACGCGACGACGATCGCGGCGCAGATGATCTGGATCAGGTACTGGATCCAGTCCGGGCCGCTGGTGTCCTTGACGCCGAGGATGTAGGCGATCAGACCACCGATAAAGGCGCCGATGCCGCCTCCGAGGATGGTCCAGCCGAGGCTGATGTTCTGCTTGCCGGGGAGCACCAGCCGGGCCAGCGGCCCGAAGATGATGCCCGCAATGAGGCTGACGATGAGCATCCAGACCCAGTACACGGTTCCTCCTTTGAGGGATGGCCGACCTGCGCTCCGGTCCGGCGCCCCGAAGCAACCAGACCACCGCAACGCAGGTCTTACGGCCATCGTGCCCCCTCGGTGGCACTCCGCAACCGGGACACGCGCGGCTGTGTCCGGACCGGGATCAGATCGCGCCGAATCCGACCTTGCGGATCGACACCTCGCCGATCTCGACGTACGCGAGCCGGTCGGCCGGGACGATCACCCGGCGGCCCTTGTCGTCGGTCAGCTGCAACAGACCGGACTTGCCGCTGAGCGCGTCGGCGACGGCCTGCTGCACCTCGTCCGGGCTCTGCTCGCTCTCCAGCACCAATTCACGATTGGCGTGCTGCACGCCGATCTTGACCTCCACGAAACCCTCCGGGCACGTTCCGACCGGCGGCTCTCGCCGGTGACGCTTCGAGCCTATCCGTTGCCGGCCGTCAGCTCTCACCCGTCCGCCGAGAGCAGAACCCCCGGTACGACGGACGCGCAGCCGCCGGACGAGTTCAGCCGTCGGTGCGGGGGAAGCCGCGGATACCGCGCCAGGCCAGTGAGGCGACCAGGTCGGCGGCCTGCTGCTGGGCCAGCGTCGGATCGTCGGAGGCCAGCCAGTAGCGGGCGCTGACCTGGGCCATCCCGACCAGGCTGACGGCCAGCACCATCGACTGCTCGCGGCTCAGGCCGGCGTCGGCGCTGATCACCTCCGAGACCGCTTCGGCGCACGCGTGGGTGACCCGGTCGACCCGTATCCGGACGGCCGGCTCGTTGGTCAGATCCGACTCGAACACCAGCCGGAAGGCGCCCTGAGCGTTCGCCACGTAGTCGTAGAACGCGTGCATGGTCGCCGCGACCCGGAGCTTGTTGTCCTCGGTCGACTTCAGCGCGTCCCGGACCGAGGCGATGATCGCGTCGCAGGAGGTGTCCAGCAGCGCCAGGTACAGCTCGAGCTTGCCGGGGAAGTGCTGGTACAGGACTGGCTTCGAGACGCCGGCGCGGTCGGCGATGTCGTCCATCGCGGCGGCGTGATAACCGTTGGCGACAAAAACCTCCTGGGCCGCCTCGAGCAGTTGCGCGCGGCGGGCCAGCCGCGGCAGGCGGCTGCCGCGCTTGGGCGCGGTCTCGGGTGTCGTCGACACGTCGGCTCCTTCGGTGGTTCGGCACCGGCGGCTCGGGCTCGACCGCCGGGTCGTTCCACGAATCCTACCCAGCAGTCCTCCCGGCCAGTAGCTTCCCCGCCGAACGGCGTTCCAACGTGAGAGCGTTTACCGGTAGTCGTCCTCGCCGGAGTCGCCGATCTCGCGGCGCTGCTCCTCCACATCGGCTGGGTCGGCCTCCAGCAGTACGCCGGAGTCCTCGGGCCGGTCGTCCACCACGGTCGAGCTCTGGCGCTGGTCCAGGACGTCGGCCTCAGGGGCGTCGTCCGGAACGCTGCCGGCGGCAGGGCCCTCGTAGTCGGTCTCACTGGTCATGCGACTCGCTCTCCTTTCGGACTGCGATCTGAATGACACCTACGACGGTAGCGGCTGCGGGTCGTCGTACAGCCCCTCCAGCACATCGCCGTACTCCTCGATCCGGGCCAGGACGTCGTGCGGGAGGAACCTGAGGTCCTCGGGCGTGGTGGCCGACGCCACCTCGTCCCAGTCGATCGGGGTGGACACCCGCGGCTCGTCCGATCCCCGGAGCGAGTACGGCGCCAGTGTGGTCTTGGCGCTGGCGTTCTGACTCCAGTCGATGAAGACCTTGTTTGGCCGGAGCGCCTTGGTCATGTTCGCCGTCACGTTCTCCGGCAGGGCCTCGGCGAGCTGCTCCGCGAGTTGTTTCGCGAAGGCGCTCGTACGGCGGGACGACGCGGGCTCGATCGGCACGTACAGGTGCATGCCCTTGTTCCCGGAGGTTTTCGGCCAGCCCTCGAGTCCGTAGTGGCCGAGCAGTTCCCGCAGGGCCAGTGCGACGTCACAGCACTCCACGATGGTCGCGCCCGGCCCGGGGTCGAGGTCGAACACGATCAGGTCGGCCTGTGGGTCCTTGCCGTTGTCCGACAGCCCGATCCGCCACTGCGGCACGTGCAACTCGAGTGCGGCCAGGTTGGCCAGCCACACCACGGTCTGGATGTCGTCGGCGACCACGAAGTCGGCCTCGTCCCGGCCGGTGGAGCTGCCGGGCGTCGGGAGTGTCACGATCCGCACCCAGGCCGGCGTACCGCGTGGTGCGTTCTTCTCGAAGAAGTACGCCGCCGCCGTGCCGTCCGGCCAGCGCTTACGAGTCAGCGGGCGGTCGGACAGGTGGGGAAGCAGCAGCTCCGCGACCTGGTGGTAGTAGTCGATCACTTCGGCTTTCGTGAAGCCGGTCTGTGGGTACAGCACCTTGCCGAGGTTGGTGAGCTTCATCGTCTGCCCGTCGACCTCGGTCGTCAGCTGCTGCGGCGCGCCTGCCATGTGTTCCAGTGTCCAGCTTCAGAGCGACCTAACATGGGTTTCGTGGAGAGTTACGCGGCAGTAACCGGGGATGGGGTGCCGTTGGGGGCACAGGAATGGCCGGCACGGCGAGTGCCGGTCGCTGGCGTGGATCTGCTGGTCAGAGATGCGCCCGGGGCGGCGACCGACCTGCCGCCGGCGTTGTTCGTGCACGGCCTCGGCGGGTCCTCACTGAACTGGACCGCCCTCGGGCTCCTGCTCAACGACACAGTCCGGGGCATAGCGCCCGACTTGCCCGGGTTCGGCCGTACGCCGCTGTCCGGGGCGGCGGGTATCAGTGAGCAGGCCGCCGTACTGATCCAGTTGCTGGAGCGAGAGGTCAAGCGACCGGTACACCTGTTCGGCAACTCGATGGGTGGGGCGTCCGCGGTCGCACTGGCCGCCCAGCGTCCGGATCTGGTGACGTCGCTGACACTGATCTCTCCCGCCCTGCCGCATCCGCGGGTGTCCGCCAGCGCGTTGTGGTTCGCCGCGCTCGCGACGCCCCGGTTGGGTTCGGTTGTGCTGGAGCGGAGCCGGCGTTTGCCGTTCGATCGGCGGTTCCAGGCGTCGCTGGCGATGGTGTTCGGCGACCCGCGGTCGCTCCCGCCTGAGGTGCGAGCGGCGTACGAGGCCGAGCTGCGGCGGCGGGACACCGATCCGTGGGTCGGACGGGCGACCCTGGACGGAGCGCGGAGCGTCCTGCGGTCGTCGCTGGCGCCGCCGCGGCGCTCGTTGTGGGCGGACGCGGCCAAGGTGGAGTGTCCGGTGCTGCTGATCTACGGCGGCAAGGACCGGCTGGTCGACGCCCGGATCCGGACCAAGGCGCAGCGCACCTTCCCGAACGCGCGGTTGCTCTACCTGCCGCAGTCCGGCCATGTCGCACAGATGGAACACCCCGAACAGGTCGAGCGGGCGTTCCGCCAACTCATCTCCTGATCGATTCGAAGCTGTCGCAGGACTGAGACGCAGCTGAGCGGCCCATCGGATCAACTTTCCTCTCGCCCGAGAAGTCATGACGAACGACCTGTTCGTCACGAACGAGAGGACCACTGTGCGAGTGATCGACAGAGCCGTACGCAGCCTGTCGCTGGGGATGGTCGCACTGCTGGGTGTGGGGACGTTGACTGCAACCGCCGCTCCGCCCGCCCCGCCGCCATCTGTTGCTACAGGCAACAATTGGAGCATTGAACCGGTAGCCGGTGGCTACCGATTGACACTGCACCTCGATACGGCGGCGCCGATGCGCGCGTCGCTGCCGCTGCTCGCGGCCGACGGCGTACCGCTGGGCGTCGCCAAGCAGTCGCCGGACCGGCGGACGCTCACCCTGACCAGTACCAACCGGGCCGTCCTGACGGCTCGCGACCTACGGCTGATCTGGTCCGGCGACCTCGGCAAGGACGCCGGGCGGAACCGGGGCCGGGCGACCGGGCCGACCGACGCCGACTGGCTGAAGGCGCGGCGCGGGCCGGTGCTGCCTTCGGATCCCGGCGCGCTGGGCAAATACAAGGTCGAGACGTCGGAGTACAACCTCGGTGACGAGGCCGTCTACCTGCCGGGTCTCGGGCAACGGTCGGAGCTCCGGGGCAAGGTGTACACGCCGAAGGGCGCGATCGGCCCGCGGCCGCTGGTGATCTTCCTGCACGGCCGGCACGAGTTCTGCTACGGGCAGGACCCGGGCGAGGTCGACAAGCCCTGGCCGTGCCCGCAGGGGATGAAGCCGGTCCCGAGCTTCCGTGGGTACGACGCTCCCGCGACCGCGCTGGCGAGCAACGGGTACCAGGTCGTGTCGATCAGCGCCAACGCGGTCAACGCGTACGACGGCGGGGTCTACGACTCAGGTGCACAGGCGCGGGCCGAGCTGATCCTCGACCATCTGGCGCTGTGGAAGAGATGGTCGACGATCGGCGGCGGGCCGTTCGGGCGTGCATTTGCCGGCAAGATCGACCTGCGGAACATCGGTCTGATGGGGCACTCGCGTGGTGGCGAGGGTGTCGCGCGGGCGGCGGTGCTGAACGCGGACCGCGGCGGCCAGTACGGTATCCGCGCCGTTCTGCCACTGGCACCGACCGACTTCGCCCGGGCCACCGTTCCCGGCGTCGCGATGAGCGTGCTCCTGCCGTACTGCGACGGAGACGTCTCGGACCTGCAGGGCCAGAAGTTCTACGACGACACCCGATACTCCGTCACCGGAGACGCCGCGCCGCGGTCGACCATCACCGTGCTCGGTACCAACCACAACTTCTTCAACACCGAGTGGACGCCCGGGCAGTCCGAGGCGCCGTCCAACGACGACTGGTTCGGTGACGAGAAGGAGTCGCCGTGCGGTGCGAAGTACGCGGGCCGGTTGACGGCGAAGGAGCAGCAGGCCGTCGGTACGGCGTACATCGCCGGGTTCTTCCGATTGCAGTTGGGGCATGAGACGAAGTTCCTGCCGCTGCTGGACGGGTCCGACTCACGGGCGGCATCTGCCGGGCGGGCCGTCGTACGGGTGGTGTCGCAGGCGCCGGTGCGGTCGCGGCGGGATGTGAATCACCTGGACCAGCCGCTGCCGGCCGGATCGGTCACCGGGAAGGTGACTGCCGCGGTGTGTGCCGGTGTGAGTCAGCCATCTGGTCGTTTGGCCGCTGTGCAGACCTGCATGACGTCTGACGACTGGGCTAACGCGCCGCACTGGGGTACAGCGTGGTACGCCGCGAAGACACCGACCACTGCGGTCACCAAGCTGACCTGGAGCGGGACCAACGGGGTCGTGCGGGTCAACGTGCCCGCTCGGCAACGCGACGTACGGCGGTTTGCCGCACTGTCGTTCCGTGCGGCTCCGGACCCGGTTGGATCGCCGAAGACCGATCTGAGCGTTCGCGTGGTCGATGGGCACGGACGAGCGGCCGTCGTACCGGTGTCCGCGGTCAGTGACGCGCTGGTGCGGATGCCGGGGAACAGCGAGAGCGGGTTGCCGAAGAACCTGCTGCGGACGGTGCGGATCCCGTTGACGTCGCTCAAGGGCGTGAACCTGCGTGACGTGCGAGCGGTCGAGTGGCGGACCGACAAGGTGGCGCGTGGGTCGGCGTACGTGAGTGATCTGGCGTTCTCGTCGCCTGGGCTCGGCTTCTCGGCGCCGGCGGCGTTGCTGCCGAAGCTGTCCGCGTCGAACGTGACGGTTCGCGAAGGGGACTCGGGGACTCGTTCCATGGACTTCTGGGTGACCATGTCGCGGCCGAGCATCCGTCCGGTCAGCGTGTACGTCGAGTCGAACGGTGAGCTCGGTGAATCCGTCGGGGAGGTGGCGCGGAAGCTGGTCTTCAAGCCAGGGCAGGTGCGGCAGAAGGTGAGTGTGCCGGTCACCGGGAACACTCGGGACAGCTATGACCTGCCGTTCAACCTGGTCCTGTCGGCGCCTCGTGAAGGGCTGCTGGATGCGTCGTTCGGGCACGGGCTCGTGGTCGATGACGATCCGCCGCCGACGCTCACGGTCGGGAACCTCAAGACAGTCGAGAAGGCCGGGTTGGTGAATATCCCGGTCACGCTGTCCGCGCCGAGCGACAAGTACGTGACGTTCTCCGGGGTCTTGAAGGACGGCACCGCGGTGATCCGGAAGGACTACACCGGACCGGACGACGACGGCTCGGGGGCGGTGGATCGGGCTGTCAACGGGTTCGTCGAGCCGGGCAAGACCGCCGGGGAGCTCACCGTCAAGATCCTCGACGACAAGCTGAAGGAGCCGGCGGAGACGTTCTCGGCAGTGATCCAGGCGGTCGACGGGGCGGAAATGAAGCTCCCGGTCACCGCGACGGTCACCATCACCGCCAACGACTGAAAGCCGCGTGCGGGCGCCCTGGGGGCCCGGCAGGCGGTTGTGTGGGCGGACCTGCAGCACTCATCAATTGGGCCTGGCGGGTGGGAGGTGAGCGTGCGGCCACGCCCCGGAACCCGGTTGGTGAGTGCTGGAGGTCCGCGATCCGACCGTGAGACGGGGGGACCGGGATGTGGACCGACGGGTGGGGTGTTGGAAGAGTGCGGGAACATGGAGGAGGGACGGATGGTTGAAAACCGGAGATCCCGTCCGACGTCTTCCTGAGGAGCCGACACGTGTCACTGCCACCGCTGGTCGAACCGGCCGACGAGCTGACCATCGACGAGGTGCGCCGGTACTCGCGGCACCTGATCATCCCCGAGGTGGGGATGGCCGGACAGAAGCGGCTGAAGAACTCCAAGGTGCTGGTGATCGGCGCCGGCGGTCTCGGCAGCCCGGCGCTGCTGTACCTGGCCGCGGCCGGTGTCGGCACGCTCGGCATCGTCGAGTTCGACACCGTCGACGAGTCCAACCTGCAGCGCCAGATCATCCACGGCCAGTCCGACGTGGGCAAGTCGAAGGCGCAGTCGGCCAAGGAGTCGATTCTCGAGACCAACCCGAACACGAACGTCGTCCTGCACGAGACCCGGCTGGACAACGACAACGTCTTCGAGATCTTCGAGCAGTACGACCTGATCGTCGACGGCACCGACAACTTCGCCACCCGGTACCTGGTGAACGACGCCGCGGTCCTGCTCGGCAAGCCCTATGTCTGGGGCTCGATCTTCCGCTTCGACGGTCAGATCAGCGTGTTCTGGGCCGAGCACGGCCCGTGCTACCGCTGCCTGTACCCGGAGCCGCCGCCCCCCGGCATGGTTCCGTCCTGCGCGGAAGGCGGCGTCCTGGGCGTGCTCTGCGCGTCCGTCGGCGCGGCGCAGGTGACCGAGGCGATCAAGCTGCTCACCGGGATCGGCGACCCCTCGCTGGGCCGGCTGAACATCTACGAGGCGCTCGACCTGAACTGGCGTTCGCTGAAGGTCCGCAAGGACCCGAACTGCGCCATCTGCGGCGAGAACCCGACCGTCACCGAGCTGATCGACTACGAGAGCTTCTGCGGCGCCCTGACCGAGGAGGCGGCCGACGCGGCCGTCGGCTCGACCATCTCGGTGAAGCAGCTGAGCGAGTGGATCAAGCTGAAGGACAACGGCGAGAAGGACTTCGTACTCATCGACGTCCGCGAGCCGAACGAGTACGAGATCAACCGGATCCCGGGCTCGGTGCTGATCCCCAAGGCCGACTTCCAGACCGGTGTGGCGCTGGAGAAGCTGCCGCAGGACAAGCAGTTGGTCTTCCACTGCAAGTCCGGCGTCCGCTCGGCCGAGGTGCTCGCGATCGCCAAGGGCGCGGGCTTCTCCGACGCGGTCCACGTAGGCGGCGGCGTCGTCGCCTGGGTCGACCAGATCGACCCGAGCCAGCCGTCGTACTGACAGGCACCGCGCCTTCGGCGCTGTACTGAACAAAGGAGTGGGGCTGGGGTCTTGGACCTCAGCCCCCACTCCTTTGTCAGAAGTCCATCCGGCAGCTGCCGACCGCTTCGACGGCAGCAGGATCGCCAGCGATCACCGGGTGGTTGTCGCGCCCGGACAGCGTCCTCATGTACCCGACGGCGCCATGTGCGCGTCGAACCGAGGGGTGCCGGGGTAGACCCGCTTGCCCTTGCGGAACCGGCGCGGGAACGACCACGGTCGGATGACGTCCTCGGCCTGCCCGATCAGATGCCCGGCGATGTCGGCGACGTCCCACGCGTCGCAGACCGTACGGCGCTGCCACTCGGTCCCCTCGATCGACGCCAGCAGATCGTGCCACGCCTGGAGCTCCGAGTCCCGGTGGATCCGGCATCGTGGCCGGTCGGCGCGTCCGATCTGTTCCGCGAGTACAGCTGTCATTTCTTCCCCCTGGCTGGTGCATAGCGCTGGTAGAACATCTCGAGTACGGCGGGCAGCAGCCGGATGAACCGTCCGTCCTCGAAGGACGCGTCCGGCTCGTTCGCGATCTGCTGCGAGAGCAATCCGGCGGTGATGGACGTGAAGAGTGCGATGCCGTCGTCGCTCGTCGCGTCCGGGTGCAGGCGGCCGGCGTCAACCGCCGCCTGCAGGTGGTCGCGGAGATCCTGGAGCGAATCCTGGGCCGGTGCGAAGGCCTCCGGGCTCGGCTCGAAGCCGGGGATCGTCCGCCAGAACAGCAGTTGCGAGTAGACCTGGTTCTCCAGGCACCACCGGCAGAACGCGCTGATCGCGATCAGGTCGTTGGCGAACGGGTCGGTGGAGGTCGCCGTCGCGAGCGCGGTTCGGTGTGCGTCGCGCAGCCGTCGGGCGCCGCGCTCGAAGAGGGCGTCGTAGATGGCCATCTTGGACGGGAAGTACTGGTACAGCGACGGCGGTTGCATACCCAGGTGCCGGGCCACGGCGGACAGGCTGAGCGCCGCGACGCCCTCGATCTCCATCAGGTCGATGGCGACATCGAGGATCTCCTCGATGGTCTCCTGACGGCGGCGAGTGCGGCGGTCCAGCCCAGCAGTGCTCATGCTCTGAGGAAAACCTAAGACCATTAGGGAAGTCAATACCCCGTAGGTTTCTCGTTGGTTTGTCCCTCCGGCCGACTACTGTCTTGGCATGTGCAGAAACATCACGGTTCTCCGGGGACTCGAGCCGGCCGCGACCTCTGAGGAGGTCTACGCGGCCGCATTGCAGTACGTGCGCAAGGTGAGCGGCGTCGGTTCACTGAGTGCGACCACCCGCGGCCCGATCGAGCGGGCCGCGACCGAGGTCGCGCGGATCACCGAGCAGTTGCTGGCGGAGATGCCCGAGCGCCGGGTCCCGCCGCAGACGGTGCCACCGCTGCGGCGTCCCGAGGTGCGCGCCCGGCTCGGCCTGGACTAAGAGCCCTCCGTGGGGGAGGAGGCTCGCCCGGCCGGCCGCCGGCAGGGGGTGGTGTTCGCGCTGATCATCGTCGGCCTGCTGCTCGCGCTGACGAACACGAACGCCCAGAGCGAGCTGAGCCGCCGCCGTCACGCGTCCTGCGACGGCACGCTTCCACTGCCCACGAGTGCGTACCTCCTCGGTTTCGCCGGCCTTGTCGTCGGCGCGATCGCGCTGTTCCTCATGCGGCGCTGGTTCCGTCACAACCGTCAGCCGATCGCCCTGGTCCTCTTCACCACGGCAACCGCCGCGGTCGTCTTCGAGATCGTCGCCGTCATCACCGCCTTCCAGGAAGGCCGCCCGATCAACGCCCTCTGCTTCGGCTAGTTCACGGGGGTAAGGTCACCGGGGGAAACGGTTACCTAGGAGGCCGGAATGCGGTTTGCGATCAAGACCAGGCCCGAGCACACCACCTGGCAGCAACTGCGGGACGTGTGGGTCGCGGCGGATCAGTTCGAGATCTTCGAGTCCGCCTGGCACTGGGACCACTTCTACCCGCTCAGTGGTGACATGGCCGGCCCGAACCTCGAGGCGTGGACCACCCTGGGTGCGCTGGCGCAGGCGACCGAGCGGATCCGGCTCGGCTGCCAGGTGACGGGCATGATCTACCGGCATCCCGCCGTACTGGCGAACATGGCCGCGACCACCGACGTGATCTCGAACGGCCGGCTGGAGCTCGGCATCGGCGCCGGCTGGAACGAGATGGAGACCACCGCCTACGGCATCGATCTCTATCCGCTGAAGGAACGCTTCGACCGGTTCGACGAGGGCACCCAGGCGATGATCGCGCTGCTCACCGAGAAGGTCGCGAACTTCGACGGGAAGTACATCAAGCTCACCGATGCGTACTGCGAGCCGAAGGGCGTGCAGACCCCGCACCCGCCGATCACCATCGGCGGCAAGGGGCCGAAGCGCACCCTGCGCGCGGTGGCGAAGTGGGCCCAGCAGTGGAACGTGATCGTCCAGAGTCCGGAGGAGTGGAAGGCGCTCAAGGACGTGCTGGTCCAGCGCTGCGAAGAGGTCGGTCGCGACGTCAACGAGATCACCTGCTCGGTCAACGTCCGTATCGATCCCGACGAGCCGCTGGACACCGCGGTCGCAACGGCGGCGGCGTACGGCGAAGCAGGTGTCGACCTGGTCGTCCTGAACCTCCCGCTCGACGCGCCACCGTCCGTCCTCGAGCCGCTCGCCAAGGCCGTCGCCCCGCTCGCCTGATCTGTCCACGGTCGCCGCTAGGTTTGGGGCGTGGATAGAGAGGAGTACGTCGAGGCGGTGTTGCGGGCGGTCGAGTCGATCCCGCCGGGCAGCGTCGCGACGTACGGCGACATCGCGGAGTACGTCGGTCAGGGCGGACCGCGTCAGGTCGGTGCGATCATGCGCGAGTACGGCGCGTCCGTGCCGTGGTGGCGGGTGATCCGGGCCTCCGGCGTACCGGCGGACGAGGTCGGCGACGAGCAACTCCACAACCTCCGCTCGGACGGCGTCCGCGTCACCCACGGCCGCGTCAATCTGCGCGAAGTTCGCTGGGATCCGCAGGACTAGTTCGCCGTTGATCGGCCGTTCGACTGGGCGGAGAGTTAGCGCGGGATTACCCATGCCCTGTCCGCTTTCCGGCTATTGAAGTACTTGCCGGAGTGGGCGATCGGGATTGTCGGTGGGGTCTGCTGGGATGGTGCGATGGTCGGCAGACAGGGGTCCCGGTACCGGCTCGTCCGGGCGGAGGAGCGAAGCGCGTCGGCGCCGGTTCTGGATGCGGATCAGCAAGCGGTGGTGGATCATCCCGGCGGACCTTTGCTGGTGCTGGCCGGACCCGGGACCGGGAAGACGACGACGTTGGTGGAGGCGGTCGTCGACCGGGTGCGGAATCGCGGGCTGAGTCCCGACGAGGTGCTCGTGCTGACCTTCGGCCGCAAGGCGGCGACCGAGTTGCGCGACCGCATCACCGGCCGGCTCGGGCGGACGACTCGCGTGATGCCCTCGATGACGTTCCATTCCTTTTGTTATGCGCTGCTCCGACGGTTCACGCCGGCCGACGCGTTCGACGTACCGCTGCGGCTGCCGTCCGGTCCGGAGCAGTCGCTGCGGCTGAGTGAGGCGCTGTCGGGAAGTCGTGAGGTCGGTGCGGTGCATTGGCCGGGCAGTCTGCATCCGGCGTTGAAGACGCGCGGCTTCACCGACGAGGTGTCGGCGGTGATCGGCAAGGCACGGCAGCTCGGCCTCGACCCGGAGGACCTGTCCGCGATCGGGCGCTCGGCGGACCGGGCCGAGTGGGTCGCGGTCGGCGACTTCTTCGAGGAGTACCTGCAGATCCTCGACCACGAGCAGGTGCTGGACTACTCCGAGCTCATCCACCGCGCGGTGATCCTGGCCCAGCAGCCGCAGGTGCGGGCCAAGCTGCGCGCCGAGTTCAAGGCCGTCTTCGTCGACGAATACCAGGACACCGATCCCGGTCAGACCAAGCTGCTCCAGGCGATCGCCGGCGATGGCCGCGACCTCGTCGTCGTGGGCGATCCGGACCAGTCGATCTACACGTTCCGCGGTGCCGACGTGCGTGGTCTGCTGCGTTTCACCGACGAGTTCCGTACGGCGAACGGGGCGGAGGCGGCCCAGATCGCGCTGGGCACGACCCGCCGCTTCGGTACGACGCTGCAGCGGGTGTCCCGCAATGTCGTCAGCCGGCTCGGTGTGCCGGGCACGCTGGACCGGGACACGTTCGAGCGCTTCCGCAACCCGGACGCCAGCGGCTGTGTCTACGGCCACGGCAAGGTCGAGGCGAATCTGTACTCGACCAGTGGCGCGGAGCTCGAGCACATCGCGGATCTGCTGCGTCGTGCCCATGTGCAGGACGGCGTCGGCTGGAGCGAGATGGCGGTGCTGGTCCGGTCCGGCAGCCGGTCGATCCCGCCGTTGCGTCGCGCATTGGCAGCCGCGGGGATCCCGGTCGACGTGGCCGGTGACGAGTTGCCGTTGTCACGTGAGCCCGCCGTACGTCCGATGTTGCTGGCGTTGCGGGCCGTCGCGGATCCGGTGACGTTGACGGTCGACGTCGTACGGGCGTTGGCGTTGTCACCGCTGGGTGCGATGGATGCGGGACAGCTGCGGCGGCTGGCGCGGGTGTTGCGGCGGCGCGATCGGGAGGCGGCGGGCGGGCAGCGATTGCCGCGGTCGTCGGACGAGTTGTTGCGCGAGGCGTTGATGAATCCGCTGCTGCTCGACGAGGAGGCGTCCCCGGCCGAGGCGCGGTTCGCGGCGCTGGGCGAGAGGTTGCTCAAGGCAAGGAATATCGTGACCGCGGGGGCGGCGCCGGACGAGGTGATGTGGTCGCTGTGGTCGGATTCGCCGTGGTTGCGCCGGCTGCGTGGTCAGGCGCATTCCGGTGGCGAGCCGGCGCGTGCGGCGAACCGGGATCTGGATTCGCTGTGCGCGTTGTTCGACGCGGCGAGCCGGGCCGAGGAGCAGGTCGGGTTCAAGGGGGTGTCGGCGTTCCTGTCGGAGCTCGAGTCTCTCGACATTGCGGCCGACCATCGGTTCGACGGGACGTATCGCGAGGCCGGCGTACAGCTGATGACGGCGCACCGGTCGAAGGGGCTGCAGTGGCGGCTCGTGGTCGTGGCGAGCGTGCAGGAAGGGCAGTGGCCCGATCTCCGGCGACGCGGATCCCTGCTGGAGCCAGACCGCCTCGGACCTGATGGGCTCATCGATCCCTTGTCGGCCGGCGCCTTGCTGGCCGAGGAGAGACGGTTGTTCTACGTCGCGATCACCAGAGCCCGGGAGCGGCTGATCGTGACGGCGGTTCAGGCCCCCGAGGCGGACGGCGACCAACCCTCCAGATTTCTTGCCGAGCTCGACATTCCTTTGAAACTGGTCGCGGGACGGCCGCGGCGGCCGTTGTCGTTGCCCGGCCTGGTCGCCGACCTGCGGTGCGTACTCGCGGATCCGTCCTCGTCGCCGGCGTTGAAGCGGGTCGCGGCCGACCGGCTGGCCCAGTTGGCCGATGCGGTGGACGATCGGGATCACGCGTTCGTGCCGACGGCGAACCCGGAGCGGTGGTGGGGTGTGCGGGAGCGGACCCGGTCGGAGCGGCCGATCGCGGATCCCGAGCTGCCGGTGCCGTTGTCGGGGAGTGCGCTGACGACGATCGTGGACTGTCCGCTGCGGTGGTTCCTGACCCGGCGGGCCGGCGGGGAGACGCCTAGTACGTCGGCAATCGGGTTCGGCATGGTGTTGCACACGTTGGCTGATGCGGTCGCGACTGGGACCTTGCCGCCGTCGATCGATGAGCTGAACGGTTGGCTCGACAAGGTGTGGACGCAACTGGAGTTCGAGTCCGCGTGGATCTCGGACCGGGAGCGGGTCGAGGCGGAACAGGCGTTGCGCCGGTTCGTCGCGTGGCACCAGGGTCGGCCGGATCGGACGCTGGTGGGGACCGAGGTCGACTTCGACGTACTGCTTCCGGACCCCGACAAGCCCGCCGTCCGGGTCAAGGGCCGGATGGACCGCGTCGAGCAGGACGCCGAGGGGACGATCCGGGTGGTCGACCTGAAGACGGGTCGTTCGATGCCGACCAAGCCGGCGGTGGCACGGCACGTGCAGCTGGCGATCTACCAGCGCGCGATCGCGTCCCGGCAGATGAAGAACCTCGGCGAGGACTCGGTCGCCGGTGGCGCCGAGCTCGTCCAGCTCCGCCACGACGAGGCCGGCTTCCCCAAGGTCCAGCACCAGGGGCCGCTCGAAGCCGGTGACGACGGCAAGACCTGGCTGGACGAGGCGGTCGACGAGGCCGAATCCATGGTCCGCTCCGAAGAATTCACCGCCCAACGCAACGACGGCTGCACCCGCTGCGAAGCCCGCGCGTTGTGCCCGATCCAGCCGGAAGGCCGGGAGATCGTCTGATGCCAACCTCCTCGCCACCGGCGCACCGCCAGGAGAAGCAGATCTCGGGGCCGGAGACACCTTCTGGGGGCTGGGGACCTGAAATAACCTGTCTCAGGTCCCGGGCTCGCGGGTCAGGTCCCCACGCTTGGCCCATCGGAGCCCCGCGTCCCCACGGTTCGCGCTTCGGAGAGGAATCCCGGTGACGCGTGCCCACCTGCACTCCACGGCTGAGCTGTGTGACCTGCTCGGCATCCCCTTTTCCGACCAGCAGTTGGCGGCGATCACCGCGCCCTTGGCGCCTGGGGTGATTGTGGCGGGGGCTGGGTCGGGGAAGACGACGGCGATGGCGGCCCGGGTGGTGTGGTTGATCTGCACCGGGCAGGTGAAGCCGGAGGAAGTGCTCGGGCTGACCTTCACGAAGAAGGCGGCGAACGAGCTGGACGTGCGGATCCGCGAGGACCTGACCAAGGCCGGCGTACTCGGGTCGACCTTGCCGAAGGACCAGCACCCGATCCTCGCGGCGCACCTGCGCAGCAACGTCCCGAACTGGGAGCCTGAAGAGCCCGGCGAGCCTGTCGTCTCGACGTACCACGCGTTCGCCGGCACGCTGATCGCCGAGCACGGTCTCCGCCTCGGTCTCGAGCCCGACGCCCGCGTCCTCGCCGACGCGACGCGCTTCCAGCTCGCGGGTCGCGTCGTACGGCGATCCGCCGGGCCGATCCGGTTCGCGTCGCATCACGTGCCGACGCTCGTCAACAGCCTGCTCTCGCTCGACGGTGAGCTGGCGGATCACCTGCTCCGGGCGGACGACGTACGCGAGCACGACGAGGCGGTGCGGCAGGAGGTCGCGGCGGCAGCCAAGCAGACGGTCGAGGTGCGCAAGCTCGGCGAGACCGCGCTGAAGCGTGGCGAGATCCTGCAACTCGTCGAGGAGTACCAGGCGTACAAGGCGGAACGCGGCGTCGTCGACTTCGCCGACCAGATGGCGCTCGGTGCGCGGCTGGCCGAGGAATGCCCGGAGGTCGCGGCCGTCGAGCGGTCGCGTTACAAGGTTGTGCTGCTCGATGAGTACCAAGACACCTCGGTCTCGCAGCGCCGGATGTTGACCGCTCTCTTCGCCGAGGGCGACGGCCGTGGTCATCCGGTCACGGCGGTCGGTGACCCGTGCCAGGCGATCTACGGCTGGCGCGGTGCCTCGGTCGCGAACCTGGACGAGTTCCCCTCACATTTCCCCAACGCTGACGGTTCGCCGGCCCACCGCTATGTGCTGAGCGTCAACCGCCGCTGCGGCAGCCGGATCCTCGCCGCCGCCAACCAGCACGCGGCCGAGCTCTACGAACAGCACCCCGGTGTGATCCCGCTCGAAGCACCCGACAACGCACCCGAGGGCGCGATCACCGTCGGACTCTTCGAGACCCGCTCGCAGGAGATCGAGTGGGTCGCCGACGCGATCGTCGCCGCGCACCGGACTCCGAACCGCCGGTGGAAAGACATCGGCATCCTGATGCGGACGAACGTCGACCTCAGTGCGGTCCACGAAGCCCTGATCGCGCGCAAGGTTCCGGTCGAGGTGGTCGGCCTTGGCGGACTGCTCGCCCTTCCTGAGGTCGTCGACGTCGTCGCCACGCTGCAAGCCGTCAACGATCTCACCGCGAACGCCGCGATGTTGCGGATCCTCACCGGCCCACGCTTCCGGATCGGTCATCGCGACCTCGCACTGCTGGCCAACCGGTCGCGCCTCCTCGCCGATGCGGGCGAGCGTCCGGCTGCTGACGACCTGGTCGCGGCGCTCGACGCCGCGGTCGCCGGGATGGACTCGACCGAGGTCATCTCGCTGGCCGAGGCGGTCGACGATCCAGGGCCGGATGCTTGGGGCTACTCGCCGGAGGCCCTGGTCCGCTTCAAGGAACTCTCGATCGAGTTGCGCGAGCTCCGGACGCACTCGGGGGAGCCGCTGCTCGACCTCGTCCGCCGCGTGATCAGTACGATCGGCCTGGACGTCGAGCTCACCGCCACGCCCGACCACGTCGACTCCGGACGCCGCGATCACCTGGCCGCGTTTTTGGATGCCGTCGGCAACTTTGTGTCCACCGAGTCGGACGGTTCGCTGGACGGGCTGCTGGCGTATCTGGCCGCCGAGGAGGAGTACGCCGCCGGTCTCGATCTCGCCGTGCCGAGTGAAGCGGACTCGGTGAAGCTGCTGACCACGCACCGGTCGAAGGGTCTGGAGTGGCCGGTCGTGTTCGTGCCGACCCTGGTGCAGAAGGTGTTCCCGTCGGATCGCGGCCGGGACAAGTGGACCACGAACGCGAAGGTGCTGCCGTGGCCGTTGCGCGGTGACGCGGACACGTTGCCGGATATCCACGACCTGTCCAACGCCGGCCTGAAGTCGTTCGCGGACGAGTGCAAGGATGTGAACGCGCTCGAGGAACGGCGGCTCGGGTACGTCGCCTTCACCCGGGCGAAGGAGATCCTCGTGGCGACCGGGCACTGGTGGGGTCCGACGCAGAAGCGTCCGCGCGGCCCGTCGGCGTACCTGTCGATGCTGAAGAAGCACGCCGGCGAGCGTGTCGTCGAGTGGGCCGAGCAGCCCGAGTTGTCGGCGGAGAACCCTGAGCTCGCCGAACAGACGCAGGCGCCGTGGCCGACGGCGTACGACGTGGAGTCGTACCAGCGACGGTTGGATGCGGCGGCGCTCGTGCAGAAGTCGCGGACGGAGGGGCCGTCGATCGAGGCGGAGGAGTCGCTGCTGCTGGACGAGCAGGCGACGGTCGCGCGGTGGGACTCCGAGATCGAGCGATTGTTGTCCGAGGCAAGGGAAAGCCGGAGCCGGAAGGCGTACGACGTCGAGCTGCCGGCCGCCCTGTCCGCGACCCAGGTGATGCGGCTGGCCAAGGACCCGGACGGTCTCGCGTCGGAGCTGGCTCGCCCGATGCCCCGCAAACCCAACCGGGCGGCGCGTTTCGGCACCCGGTTCCACGCGTGGGTCGAGAGCTACTTCGGCCAGCAACTCCTGCTCGACCCCGACGACCTGCCCGGCGCCGCGGACGAGGACATCGTCGACGACACCGACCTGACCGAACTGATGGACGCCTTCCGCATCGGCCCGTATGGCGAGACCACGCCGTACGAGATCGAGGCCCCCTTCGCCCTGGCCCTCGGCGGCCGGGTCATCCGCGGACGCATCGACGCCGTCTACCAGGTCGTCCGCCCCGACGGCTCCCGCGGCTACGACGTCGTCGACTGGAAAACCACCCGCACCGAATCCGCCGACCCCCTCCAACTAGCCATCTACCGCGTCGCCTGGTCCGAACTCATGAACCTCCCCCTCACCCAAGTCACCGCAGCCTTCTACTACGTCCGCACCGCCGACATCATCCGCCCCCAAAACCTCCCCGAAAAGCCCGAGCTCATCGAACTCCTCAACGGATGAGGTCTGCCGGCACTACCTTCACCGGAAACGGAAGCTCCGCCTCGAACACTTGATCCCCGCTCACCAGCGCCCGCTCGACGTAGCTGCCATTCTCCAACTCGAGCACAGTCAGCCTCGCTTGCTGTGGATCGAACATCCAGTACGACGGAACGCCGGCATCCTGGTACAGCTCGCGCTTGAGCATCTCGTCGACCGTGAGGGTCGCCGGTGCAAGGATCTCAACGGCGAGCAGCAATTCCTCGACCCATCGGGTTCCGTTGTCCTGGCAGGGGACCACCAGCAGATCGGGTAACAGGGCCAGCCGGCTGTCGGGCCGGAACTCCAGCGGTCCGAAGAAGACTTCGAGGTGGTCAGGACAAGCGGGAACCATCTGCCGGGACAGCGCCTGGAGTGCTCGCTGGTCAATTGCCGATGACGTTGGCGTCACCAGCAGCACTCCGTCGACGAGCTCGTACCGCATGTCGTCGTCAGGTGTCAGCTCGAGGTCCGCGGTCGTGAATTCACCTGTGTTGATCGGTCGCATGCGTCACACCGTCGACCGACCAGACCCGATAGAGCAGGCCAGATGACCATCTGCCCCGGGTTGCCCCGGGATCTGCCCCGGTGTGCCCCGGGTGGTGAGTCAGCGGGTCAGGTCCGCTGGGATGAGGGTGACTGGGAATGGGGTGGTGGTGTGGAAGGTTTCTTCGGGCTGGACTACAGCTTGGCAGGTGTAGCCGGTGGGGGTTAGGGCTAGGACTGTTAGTTCTTGGTGGGTCGGGTCCAGGAGCCAGTAGGACGGGACGTGGTGGGTTTCGTAGAGGGTGCGTTTGAGGACTATGTCGGTGGTTCGGGTGGAGGGGGAGAGGACCTCGACGGCCAGGAGGGGTGGGGATTTGAGGAGGTGGGGGCCGGCCTCGGTGCGGCGGCAGACCAGGAGGTCGGGGCGGAGGGAGATGTCGAGGGTGGGGCGGAAGTCGACGGAGCCCACGGAGACCAGGAGGTCGGGCGGGCAGGCGTTCTTCAGGTGGATCATCAGGGCGATGACGGCGGCGTGGTGGGATGGGGGTTGGGCGCCGGTGATCAGGAGGCGGCCGTCGACCACCTCGTACCGTCTGCCGTCTTTGGGTGCTTCAACGCCGATCACCCCAACAGCTTGACCGATTCCGTCGAAGTGCCGCGGGAGTTATCCACAGTGAAGGTCGGCATCGGCAAGTGGGTGGGGGAGAGGCCGACGAAGGATGGTTCGGTGGTGAGGATCTCCAGCGCGTCCCAGATCTCCAGGCCGTCCTCGGGGGAGACCGGAGCCGAGAGTACGGCGCCGCGGAAGAGGACCTGTTGTCCGGCGGTCAGCGTCGGGACCACCGGCCTACCGCCGGCCAGTGCGGCTCGGCGACACCCTGGTCAGCCAGTTGCTTGTGTGACGAGCGGATTCTCCAGCGTCCCGACGAACTGCAGCGAGCCGGCGATGTCCGTGAGGTCGACCATCTGCTGGTTGTTCTTCAACTGCAGGCGGTTCAGGCAGGACAGCGCGAAGGTAGCCGCGAGGATGTCGTACTTCGCGAACGCCTCGGCGAGTTCGGGTGTCGCGGCCTGGTAGTCGCGGACTGCCGCGGCCACCACGGTCCAGAACTCCGACGGCGTCAGCAGACCCTCGCGATCCAGCAGCGGGGACAGGAACCGGAAGATGCAGTCGAAGATATCGGTGAACACCGACAGCAGCTTCTCGTCGTCCGGCACCTCGGCGCGGACCCGCTCGGCCTCGGCCGGCAGGGGAGTCGAGGGGTCCATCACCGCGATCTCCTCGGCGATGTCCTTCATGATGACCCGGGTCGGCACCGCGTCCCGTAGTACCAGGATCAGGTTCTCGCCATGCGGCATGAAGATCAGCTCGTAGGCGTAGAAGCTGTGCACCAGCGGAATCAGGTACGCGTCGATGTAGGCCCGCAGCCACGCGGCCGGCTCCAGGCCGGAGGCGCGAATCAAGGCCGCCGCGAGTGACGCACCGTGCCGATCGACGTGCAGCAGGCTCGCCATCGTGGCCAGCCGCTCACCGGGCTCGAGGCCGGGCAGCGGGCTCTCCCGCCACAACGCCGACAGCATCTTCCGGTACGGCGAAGTCTTCGCGGTCGCGTTCTCGTAGTACCGGTTGTGATACCCCGCCGCCGCGATTTCCCGCAGCACGGAGAAGCCGTAGCGCTTCAGGACCAGGTCGTTCGAGACCAGTCCGTGGACCCAGTCGTTGATCGCCGGCGTCGCGGCCATGTACGTCGGCGACAGCCCACGCATGAACCCCATGTTCAGCACGGACAACGCCGTCTTCACATAGTGCTTCGAAGGGTGCGACCGGTTGAAGAACGTCCGGATCGACTGCTGCGGCTGATACTCGTCCGCACCCGACCCGAGATGAATGATGTGCCGCTGAGCGATGTCCGCCGCGAACGTGATCGACGTCTTGTTCTCCCACTGCCAAGGATGCACAGGCAGGTAGACGTAGTCCCCAGGATCAGCGCCCACGGCAACGATCCGAGCCGCGAACTCCTCCAGCACCGCGCAACCGAGCTCGGCCTGCAGCAGTTCGTCATACGAGAGCGTCGTACTGTGCGCGACCGTGGCGCGATCCTTGCGTAGGGCGATCCACGTCAACTGAACCGCCGCACCGGTTTCCGGTGCGAACGCGCGATAGTCAGCGACCCCGAACCCGAGCCGCCCGTTGTTCGCGACGAAGCACGGGTGCCCCTCGGTCATCGCGGCCTCGATCGTCTGGAAGTCCGCGGTGACCAGATCGGCCGCGGTCAGGTCCGGCTTCGAGAGCTTGTACGCCGCACTCGCGAGCGTGCTGCTGATCTCCTCGAGGTACACCGGCAGCATGTCCGCGCCGATCCCGAGCTGCTCGTGGAACTCGGTGATGAACTCCAGCGCATCAAGAGCGCCACCGTTGTCCAGCGAGTCGGCATCGATATCCCAATGATTCAAGGGATACCGCCGGGCCGTGAAGCGGTAGCGCCCGACCGAGTATCCGTTGCCGTCAGCAATCGGTTCGAGGATGCGCTCGTGCGCGAACTCGGAGAGAGCCTTGCGTACCAGTGCGCGGTTGACGACGGCCCAGACGTCGGGGTTCAGGTGGTCGATCATTCAGCCTGCCTCATTCATCCGGGTCGCGTCGGCGTACTGGTCGCGGGTGCAGAAGCTCAGCCAGGCCTGCTTGTCCGGCAGGTCCACGATGCTGTGCTGGCGGAACCCCATCCGTTCATTCAGGGCCTGGATTTTCACATTCCTGACATCCGGTTCGACCACGATCCGGTCCACCAGCGGGTCGCTGAACAGGCTGTCCAGGATCGTCTCGAACACGGCTCCCGTGAAGCCGGTGATCGGTGCGACCGGCGGCCCGGCGAGCACGTGCATGCCGATGTCGCCCGGCGCCACGTCGTACACCTTGCCGACCGCGTCGTACGACGGTTCGTAGCGCTCCATCAGGAACGCCGGGCGGCCGTCGTGCTCGCCGAGGAAGGCGCGGTGGTGGCCGGATCTCTCGATCCGGAGGTACTCCGCGTGCACGTCCTCCACGGACGCGGTCAGCAGCCCCCAGTACCGGGCGTACGGCTGGGTGACCCAGCCGTGCAGCGTGGTGACGTCCTCGGTCAGGTCGAACGGCCGGAGGCTGAGGGTGCCGACGCCGGCGAAGAAGCGCCGGAAGGACGGCTCGGGCAGTGCTCTGGTCATGGCGGTCTGCTTTCGAGGTGGGCGAACCTTCGCTTAGCTAAGGCTTACCTTACTAGATAGCTGACTCCGCATCGAAACCAGACCCACATCCTGACCACGGTGGATGCGCCGGGTAGTTCGCGCGGCGGATGCCTGGGGGCGGAGGGCGTGCCTAGGTTGGAGGCATGTTGATTGCCGAGGATCTCTTGTTGCTGCTGTACGACGACGAGAGCGGGAAGCCGATCGCGGGATCACCAGGGCTGGACTACGCGCTGGCCGGTGCCGTGCTGATCGAGCTGACCGTGCTCGGGAAGATCGACGTCACCAGTGCCGGTGACGGGGTCAAGGCCGGTCGGTTGAAGGTGCTGGACGCCGCACCGACCGGCGACGCGATCCTGGACGAGCGGTTGGCCTTCGTCGCGGGCAAGCCCGGCAAGCGGCCCAAGGATCAGATCGGCCGGCTGTCGAAGAAGCTGCGGGACCAGTTGCTCGCCCGGCTCGCCGACCGCGGTGTCCTGCAGGCGGACGAGGGCAAGGTCCTCGGTCTGTTCCCGGTGACGCGTTGGCCGGCCAAGGACGCGCGGCATGAGGCCGAGGTGCGTTCCAAGCTCGAGAGCGTGCTGAAGGTGGGAACCTCGCCGGACGAGCGCACCGGCGCGCTGATCGCGTTGCTCAGCGCGCTGAACGTCGTACCGAAGGTCGTCACCGACGCGGTGGACAAGAAGGCGCTCAAGCGGCGGGCGAAGGAGATCGCCGAGTCGGACTGGGCTGCGGACGCGGTGAAGAAGGCCGTCTCCGAGATGCAGGCTGCGGTGACGGCGGCGATCGTCGTCGCCAGTTCGACCGCCGCTGCGTCAGGGAGCAGCTAGAGCGTCCAGCCGGGCTTTGATGTCCGGCTTGAGGACCTTGCCGACCTTGGAGCGCGGCAGGTCCGACCAGACCAGCACGTCCTTGGGCGCCTTGACGCTGCCGATGCGTTCCTTGGCGAAGGCGATCAGCTCGGCGGCCTCGACGGTCGCGTCCGGCTGCAGCTGGACGACGGCCACGACCCGCTCGCCCCACTTCTCGTCCGGCCGGCCAACTACCGCGCAGTCCTGGACGGCAGGATGCGCCATCAACGCTTGCTCGACCTCGGTGGAGTACACGTTGAAGCCGCCGGTGATGATCATGTCCTTGGCCCGGTCGACGATGTACAG
Source organism: Kribbella sp. NPDC020701 (assembly GCF_055562215.1). Taxonomy (NCBI): domain Bacteria; kingdom Bacillati; phylum Actinomycetota; class Actinomycetes; order Propionibacteriales; family Kribbellaceae; genus Kribbella; species Kribbella sp. NPDC020701. The sequence goes on from NZ_JBVHFT010000005.1 coordinate 260,478, forward strand.
GTAGTTCTCGCCGTCCAGGTAGCCGATGTCGCCGGTGTGGTGCCATCCGTACGCCGATGCGGCCGCGGTGGCCTCGGGATTGCGGTAGTACCCCTGCATCACCAGCGAACCGCGGACCACGATTTCGCCCCGCTCCCCCCGTGGGAGCAGGGATCCGTCCGCGGCCATGATCGCGGTCGTGACCAGCGGAGAAGGACGCCCGGCCGAGGCCAGGCGCCCGCGCGCAATGTTGCCAGCGGCATCGAAATGCTCGGCGGGCGGCAGGATCGAGATCATCATCGGCGCCTCGGTCTGCCCGAACAGCTGGGCCATTACCGGGCCGATCCGCTGCAGCGCCTCCTCGAGTCGCGACACCGACATCGGGGCCGCGCCGTACCAGAAGCAACGCAGCGACGAGAGATCCGTCGTGTCCAGCTCCGGGGCCGCGAGCACCATGTAGATCACCGTCGGCGGCAGGAACGTGTGCGTCACGCCGTACTGCGGAATCAGCCGCAGGAACGCGTGGACGTCGGGAGTCCGCATGATGACGATCTCGCCACCGGACGAGAGGACGGGAAAGCACAGTACGCCGGCCGCGTGGGTGAGCGGAGCGAGCGCGAGGTAGACCGGCCGCTCGCCGAACGGATAGCCCATCAGGGTCAGCGCCGTCATCGTCTCGAGGTTCGTGTTGCTGAGCATCACACCCTTCGGGCGCCCGGTGGTCCCACCGGTCCCGACGATCGTCGCGAGGTTGTCGGGATCGGTCAGATCGGGTGCCGGCTGGGACACGCCCCCGCAGAACGCGTCCCAGCCGACAGTCTGGCCCCGGCCATTGAGGTGGGGGGATTGGCCCGGGCCGGGATCCTCGTCGAGGCAGACGAAGGTGTGGACCTTCGGCAGCTCGTCGCGGATCCGTTCAACCAGGGGCGCGAACGCCGCCTGGTAGATCAGTACTTCACAGTCGAACTGGTCGAGCAGCTCGCGGTTCTCCGCGGCCTCGTTGCGCGGGTTGATCGGGCACCAGACCGCACCGGCCCGGCTGATCCCGAACACACAGCTGAACGCGATCGGGTCGTTCGCCGACAGGATCGCGACCTTGCCACCCGGTCGTACGCCGCTCGCCGCGAGGCCGGCCGCGATCCGGTGGGACAGCTGCTGCACCTCGGCGTACGAGAGCGTCTCGCCGTCGGTGGTCAGGCAGGCTGCGTCCGGACCGAGCGAGGCGCCCTTGTCGAGGTAGTCGACCAGTCGCACTGTGACTCCTTCAGTGCAGCGTGGTCAGTTGTGGTTCGGACACCAACCCGAAGCTGCGCAGTACGCCGAGCAGCTCACGGTGACCGAATGCCTGGCAACCACTGGCGAACCCGACACGCTTCGGCGGTGTCTGCAGCAGTGAGTACGCCGCATACGCCTGGAGCAGACCGGTCTGCTGGTAGTTGCTGTTGCCATGGATGACGCAGTGCGCCCGGCCGAGTGGTCCGGAGGCGTGGACGGAGTCCAGCGTCTTGTTCACGCGTGGGTTCTCGCGCGGTGGCATCTGGTTCATCACCTGACGCGCGGTTTCGGTCAGCGCCGCGTTGCGGTCGTCCGGAGCCATGTCCTTGGTGGCTTCGAGAGCTGCGGCGACGATCTGCGGTACGCCGTTCATCAGCGCGGCATTGAAGACACCGCCCTGCGACTTGCAGTTGGCCACCCGCGGATCGCGCTTGAACCAGACCGGGTGCGACATGCCACCCCACGGCAGCGACAACGCCAGCTCGTGTTGCCCGGGCACCACCAGGGACACCAGGCCCTGCTCGGGGAACTCGACGTACGCGTTGTGTTCGAGGTAGTGCGCCTTGGACGTGGCTGCGTTCACCAAGATGGTTCTGGTCGATGCGATGGTCGGACTGCCGCCCCAGAACACCGCTATGTCCAGGGTGTCCAGGCCGGGCTCTTCCAGACACAGCTGCGCGGCGATCTCGCTCGTCGTGTACATCTGCGCGATCCCGGGAGCGAGCAGCAGGCCTGCCTCGGCGAACTGCGGACCATAGGTCTCGTCGCAGGTCATCAGCCAGTCCTGCTCGCCAGTCGTGTCGGTGTAGTGCGCACCCGCCGCGAGAGCAGCCTCGACCGCCGCTGGGCCGAGCTCGCTGAACGGTCCGACCGTGTTGAGCACCACTGACGCGCCTTTGAACAGATCGGTCAGCGCGGACACGTCATGGTCGACGGTGGCGATCTCGTAGTCGGCTGTCTCGATGCCCGGCACGTGGGAGTCCATCGACTCCTTCAGCTTGTTCTCATTGCGACCGGCGGCCACGAACGGCACGTGGTAGTGGCGGAGGTACTCACACACCAACCGGCCGGTGTAACCGGAGGCGCCGTACACGACGACGGGTTTTGTGCTCATGGCGATCACATCCCCATTCCGCCGTCGACCGGCAGTCCGATGCCGGTGATGAACCGCGCCTCGTCCGAGGCGAGGAAGACGACCGCGTCGGCCATGTCGGTGACCTCACCGAGTCGGCCGGCCGGAGTCAGCCCGATCACCGCGGCGACCGCGGCCTCGGGGGACTCGAACAGCCCGAGCTGCGCGACGTCGTTGGCCAGCCCCGCGCCCATCGGCGTCGGCACCAGACCGGGATAGATGCAGTTGACGCGTACGCCGTACCCGAGCTTGCCGGACTCCATCGCCGCGACCCGCGTCAGCCGGTCGACCGCGGACTTGGTCGCGGAGTAGACGGCGACGCCCGGGAACGCGATGGTCGCGGCGACCGAGGCCACGTTGATGATCGCGCCGCCCTGGCCGGCCAGCCCGTCCGGGCGCATCGTCCGCAGGCCCCACTTGATCCCGAGTGTGGTGCCGAGCACGTTGACCTCGAGCATCTTGCGGATCTCGTCGACGGTCACCTCGGTGAGCAGGTTGGTGATCTCGATGCCGGCGTTGTTCACCAGGATGTCCAGGCCGCCGAGGATGTCGTTGGCCGCGATGACCGCGTTCTCCCAGCTGCTCTCGTCGGTGATGTCGTGGGCGACGAATCCGTTGCCGTCGCCGAACTCGCTGTCCAGCGCGTCGGCGACGGCCTCGCCGCTGTCCTTCTGCAGGTCGCTGACGACCACTTTGGCGCCGGCCGCCGCGAGCGCCTTCGCCATCCCCTCGCCGAGCCCCTGGGCTCCACCGGTGACGAGGGCCTTGCGGCCAGAGAGATCGAGTCCGCCCATCAGAAGCTCCTTGTGGTTGAAGGACACCGGGGTCGTTTCACACTCTGGCCAGTTGTTTGACACTCGTCAAGACTTTGTTTGACACTTGTCAAGAAATCTCCCCGCCACGGGAGCGCCTGGCCCGTGGCGGGGGTACGCTGACGCGAACGAACCCGGCCGTGCGACAGGGAGTGGGTGGTGACCGTGACCTCGGCGAACGCCGCGCAAGAGGACCGGCCCGCCCGGATCTCCGGGATCGACAAGATCGAGCGCCGCCGGGTCGCGTTGGCCGAATCGGCGCTGAAGACGCTCGGCGAGCTCGGGTACGCACGGACCAGCCTGCGCGAGATCGCGAACAACTCCGAGTTCACCCACGGCGTCGTGCACTACTACTTCCGCGACAAGATCGACCTGATCAGCTACTGCGTGCGGCACTACAAGACCAAGTGCGCCCAGCGGTACGACGAGGTCGTCGAGACCGCCACCTCCGGCGAGGAACTGGCCGCCGGCTTCCTGGGCAAGATGACGCAGACACTGGTCGAGGAAACCCCGATGCACCGGCTCTGGTACGACCTGCGCGGCCAGAGCATGTTCGAGGAGCAGCTGCGGCCGGATGTCGTCGCGATCGACCAGCTGCTCGAGCAGATGATCTGGCGCATCCTCACCCGCTACGCCGACCTCAGAGGGACCACGCCGACCGTCGACGCGCCCACGGCGTACGCATTGGTGGACGGCCTGTTCGAGCAAGCCGTGGTCGGCTACGCCGCGGCCCCGGACAAGGTGCCGGACCTGCTGACCGATCGGGTCAAGCAGGTCCTTCCGAAACTGGTCGCGGCGTAACCAGACCTACTCCGCCTGACAGTTCACCTTGCAGAGCTTGTCGGTGAGGGTCAGGTTGGTGCCGGGCTCGTAGGTGTCGACCTCGGCCGAGTACTCGACCAGCCAGTCGCCTGCGGTCATCTGGGCCGTGCTGGCCTTCTGCTGACCGAACCAGCTGACGATGTCCCCGCCCTGGTTGACATGGGCGAGCTCCAGGACCTGTGGCAGCACCTTGGCGATCTCGGCCGACGACGTGTCGACCGGTCCGGCCGCGTGCAGCGACACCACCGGCGGACGGGGGTGCGATCCGGTGAGGATCCCGACCGACGTGGCGCCCGACGTACACGTCACGTAGGCGACGTCCGGGGTGCACTTGTAGCCGGCGCCGGTGAGGCCGGCGACCACCTGGGTGGCGTTGATGGTCGACATCGGTGCCGGGGCCGGTGCGGACGTCGTACCGCTGGCGGCCGGTTTGTCGTCCGCCTTCTGCTCGTCACCCTTCGACGAAGAACAGGCGGTGAGGAGGGCAACCACGGTCATGGCGGTGACTGTGCCCATATAGCGCTTCAGACCGGCACCTCGATCGCGGCGTCGAGAGCGATGGTGATCATCTCGGAGAACGTCGTCTGCCGTTCCTCCGCGCTGGTCACCTCGTGCGTGATCAGGTGGTCGGACACCGTCATGATGCCGAGCGCGCGGCGGCCGAACTTCGCTGCCAGCGTGTAGAGCGCCGCGGCCTCCATCTCGATGCCGAGTACGCCGTACTCCGCGGTCCGCGAGACCAGGTCCGGACGGTCGTTGTAGAACAGGTCGCCGGAGAACACCTGACCGACGTGCACGTTCAACCCGGCTGCCTCGGCCGCGTCCACCGCCGCGCGGAGCAGCTGGTAGTCGGCGGTCGGCGCGTAGTCGATGCCGTGGAAGCGCAGCCGGTTCATCTGCGAGTCGGTGCTCGCGGACATCGCCACGATCACGTCGCGGACCCGGACGTCCTCGGTCAGCGCGCCACACGTCCCGACCCGGATCAGCGTGCGTACGTCGTACTCCGCGAACAGCTCGTTCGCGTAGATGGAGGCGGACGCCTGGCCCATGCCGGAGCCCTGGACAGAGATCCGCTCACCCTTGTAGGTGCCGGTGAACCCGAACATGTTCCGGATCTCGGTGTAGCAGATCACGTCGGACAGGTAGGTCTCGGCGATCCACTTGGCCCGCAGCGGGTCCCCGGGGAACAGCACCCGCGGTGCGATCTGCCCCTTCTCGGCGGCGATGTGAATACTCATGCGGGGATGCTCTCACGCGGCCGGGATATGTTGAGTCATGTGGCCTACTCCATCGCACCAGCTTCCCTAGCGCTGTCCCGCTCCATTCTCGATCGGGCGGCCGACCGCAGGCGTGACGAGGAGTGGCTGGCCAAGGCATGGGCCGCCCCGGACACGCAGGTGGTCGTGGTGTCCGAGGACAAGCTGCGGGTGACCCCGGACCGGACCGCACTGCTGTTCGTGTCGCCCGCCGAGGCGCCTGAGGGCGCCAGGGTCTTCCTGGGCATCGACCGTGAGTCAGGTGCCGGACAGACCGCGGACGGCCGGGCGGTGTTCGCCGTACTGATCGACGGCGAGGCCGACGAGTCGTACGCCGGTCTGCGTGAGATGGGCGCCGTACTGGACGACCGTGAGGCCGGTATCGCGGTCAACGTGATCGGACTGTCCAACTGGCACGCCGTCCACACGCACTGCGCCAACTGTGGCGCACACACCGAGGTCGTCGAGGCTGGGCACGTCCGGCAGTGCCCGGTGTGCGGCCGCTCGCACTTCCCACGCAGCGATCCGGCGATCATCGTGCTCGTCACCGACGACCAGGACCGCGCACTGCTCGGCCGCAACGAGGCCTGGCCGGAAGGCCGGTACTCGACGCTGGCCGGCTTCGTCGAGCCCGGTGAGTCGCTCGAGCACGCCGTACGGCGTGAGGTGCTGGAGGAGACCGGTGTGGTCGTGGGGCCTGAGATCGAGTACGCCGGCAGCCAGCCGTGGCCACTGCCGTCCAGCCTGATGCTCGGCTTCTACGCCAAGGCGTCGGCCTTCGACATCGAGGTGGACGCCGACGAGATCGCCGAAGCCAGGTGGTTCACCCGGGAGGACCTTCGTGCGCTGGTCGAAGCCGGCACGATGGCCCTCCCCGGCAACATCTCCATCTCCCGCCGCCTGATCGAAGGCTGGTACGGCGAGGCGCTCACCGGAAGCTGGTGATCACGAGCCCACGTCGGACTGAGCGGCGGCGACGCGGATCAGGACCCCCTCCCAGCGCTCCACGCTGCCGTCGGACTCGAGCTGCCTGAGTTTCTTGTCCACGGCGATGACGTAGGCGCCGTGGCTCGGCCAGTCCGCTTTCGCATCCGGTAAGACGTCGGTCAATGTGCAGCCGTAGCTGACAAAGCGGTTCTGCACGTGACTGTTGACGTTCCCGGTCCAGACCGCGGCCCGGATGTCCGACTGCGGACAGGTGTCGGCCGGTGGGGTGTAGGAGGCCAGGTTGGTCGGGTTGGTGTAGCCGTCCGGCCGCAGCAGCGTGTAGTACGTGCCGTCCGGAGTCTGCGTGAGCCGGTTGAGGCCGTGGTCGCGCAGGATGGTCGATTCGCCGCTGAGGATGTCCAGGACGAAGAGCCGGCCGCTGGTGACGCCGTACAGGTAGCCGTCGCGCCAGGACAGCGCACCGTCGTTGGCGCCGGTGACTCCGCTGAACACCGGGAGCTGACGGATCACCTGACCGGTGGACGGGTTGACGACGAACACGATGCCGTCGGCCAGGCCCCACAGGTTGCCGTCCGGTCCGGTGATCAGTTCGTTGATGCTGGCCGCGCCGGACACCGGCACGATGTCGGACAGCACCTGGCCGGACGACGGGTCGACCTTGATCAGGTGCGCCTCGGTGGCCTTGGGCTCGGTGCCCTGGCCGCCTTCGATGCCGGAGCCCGCCCAGACGTTCGTACCAAGCGGGAGGACGGACGCGATCGTCTGGTCGGGCACCAGGTTGCGGTAGACCGTGAACGCACCGGTCGGAACGTCGAGCACGGTCAGGGAGCCGCCGTACTCGCCGTACGCCGGAGTGGTGCCGACGTACACGCGGTTGCCGGCCGGTACGACGGACACCGGCCGGTTCTGGTGGTGGCTGTCGACCAGGCTGAACAGTTCCTTCGGATTGGTCGGACTATCGGGGGCGGTCGGGTCCCAGAGCGACAGGCGGCCGTACGGATAGATGCCGACGTACAGCTTGCCGTTGCCGTCCCAGTTCCAGTCTTCGACCTGTCCCTGCCGGGTGGTGATCGTGGTCTTACCGGTAGCCGGGTCGTAGCTGGCGGTGGACCCGTTCAGGTAGACATTGACGAAGACCTTGCCCGTGGCGGGGTCGGCGAGCTCGTGCATGAGTGGTGATGGCACGTACTGGAACGGTGAGCTCCACTGCGCGAGCGTCCCGTCCGCCGGGTTGTACCGGAACGTGCCACCGGAGTAGTTGCCGGCCAGGCCGTACAGGACGGGTACGCCGTTCTCGGTCACCCAGCCGTAGCCGATCGAGCCGCCCCGCGTCACTGTCCGCGGCGGTGCGACCGGACCGACCGTGTTGGTGTCGAGGTCGTAGTGGATGAGGGCCAGTGTGTTGCTGGTGAAGTACACGCCTCCTGGACCGGCCGCGGACACGCCCCGGGCGGCGATCGGGTAGTCCATGACCTGCGTGCCGGTGGTGGAGTCGGTGAACTTCACCTGCTCACCGGTGACCGCGTCGACCACGACCAGCCGGCCGCTGGCGTTGCCGAACACCTTTCCGTCCGCGTAGTCCAGGTCGATGAAGTCCTTGGCGGTGATGCCCGGGGGAGTGATGTCCTCGACCGCCTTGGTCGCCACGTCGATGCGCAGCAGCCGTGCGTTCGGCGTGGAGACGCCGACGAACAGCTTGTTGTGGTCCGGGTCGTAGACCGTCGACCGTGCGTACTGCTGCACCGGGTCGAGGGAGCCGTAGTCGGTGACCTGTCCGTTCGACGGGTCGTACTTGAAGGCGTGCGCGGTCGGATAGGTGCCGGCGTACACGTTGCCGTTCTGGTCGGCGGTGAGGCCGTAGATGTAGGACTCGCCCGGAACGGGCTGACCCAGGTCGGTCACCGTGCCGGTGTCCGGGCTGTAGCGGTAGAGGTGCGCGCTCGGGTAGGTGCCGACGTACACGCTGCCGTCGGGTGCCACCACGATCGCCCACGCGCCCGCGGCACCCGGAAGCGGCGTCGCGCTGATCAGTTGGCGGGTGTGCAGGTCCACGACGTTGAGGCGGGCGTTCTCACCGGCAGGTACGGCGTACACGACGTCGCGTCCGTCGGGCAGCCGGCCGACCGCACCCTCCATGACGGTGAGCGAGAGGACCGGCGAGCCGAGGTCGTGGATGACGTCGTCGGCCGGGGCGAACGGGGTGGTCGGCGGCTGGATCGGGCCGTTCTCCGACGGGAACGGGAAGGGGATGTCTCCCGTGCCGGCCGGATCAGGCGGCCCCGCGGTCGCGGCCAGGCCGCCGCTGGTGATCAAGCCCAGCGTGACGGCCAGGGTCGCGACGGCGCGATTCAGGGCACGACGACTGAGCGCATAACGGACGGGACGGCGCGGAATCATGGGCGGGCTCCCTGCGACGTTGGTCACAGGAAGGTATAACGGTCATGACCGTAATGTCCATAACTCAGGCGATATGACCCGCCCGCGTTCCGGAATGATCAGGCGACGAGCTTCTCCGCGACCTGGGCCAGCGACGGGTTCGTCATCGCGGTGCCGTCGGGGAAGACCACGGTCGGCACGGTCTGGTTGCCGTTGTTGATCTTCTCGACCAGCTTCGCCGCATCCGGCTGCTGCTCGATGTCGACCTCGACGAACTCGATACCGGCCCGCTTGAGCTGACCCTTCAGGCGGTGGCAGTAACCGCACCAGGGCGTCGAGTACATGGTGAAAGCCGACATCGGCTGACTCCTAAGGAGTGGGAGGGGTTTCTGTCGGGCGACCCGTCTAGGGTTGCCTTCGACATATCCGAACCTTGCCGCAGGTGGTGCTGTTCCCTGATGTCCCCGTCCGTGAGCGATCTCACACACTCCGCTTCCGCGGACGCCCTGCTCGAGGCGCTCGACCCTGAGCAGCGGGCAGTCGCGACGACCCTGCACGGACCGGTCGTGGTGATGGCCGGCGCGGGGACGGGGAAGACGCGGGCCATCACCCACCGGATCGCGTACGGCGTCCGGACCGGGACCTTCGACCCGCTCCGCGTGCTGGCCGTGACGTTCACCCAGCGCGCCGCCGGCGAGATGCGCGGGCGGCTCGCACAGCTCGGTGTCGAGGGCGTGCAGGCGCGGACCTTCCACTCGGCCGCGCTACGGCAGGCCCGGTTCTTCTGGCCCAAGGTGTACGGCGGGGAGCTGCCGCAGATCGCGGATCGCAAGTTCCCCCTGCTGACCGAGGCAGCGTCGCGCTGCCGGGTCCGGGTGGACACGCCCGCGCTGCGCGACCTGGCCGGCGAGGTCGAGTGGGCCAAGGTGAGCAACGTGCGGCCGGACGACTACGCGCGGGTGGCGCCGCGCACGGGCCGGACCCTGGCGGCCTTCGACCCGGCCACGATCGCCCGGATCTTCGCGGCATACGAGGACGTGAAGCTGGAGCGCGGGCGGATCGATCTGGAGGATGTGCTGCTCTGCGCGGTCGCGCTGCTCGCGGAGGACGAGCGGGTGGCCGCCGAGATCCGGAGGCAGTACCGGACCTTCGTCGTGGACGAGTACCAGGACGTTTCGCCGCTGCAGCAGAGTCTGCTCGACCTGTGGCTCGGTGGTCGCGAGGACGTGTGTGTGGTGGGGGACCCGGCGCAGACCATCTACTCCTGGGCCGGCGCCGAGCCGCAGAACCTGGTGCGCTTCGCGTCCCGGCATCCGTCCGCGACGGTGATCAAGCTGGTACGGGACTACCGGTCGACCCCGCAGATCGTCGACGTCGCGAACAAGATCCTGGACGCGGCCGGTCCATCGGGCCTGCCGGGTCGCGTGACATTGCGGTCGCAGCGGGAGGCCGGTCCGTCGCCGGTGTACCGCGAGTACTCAGACGAGGTCGCGGAGGCCGACGCGGTGGCGCGGGCGGTTGTGCGGCTTCGCGACGAGGGCGTGGCGCTGCGGGACATCGCCGTACTGTTCCGGACCAATGCACAGTCGGAGAACTTCGAGCAGGCGCTGGCCGAGCGGAAGATCCCGACGGTGCTGAAGGGGGCCGAGCGGTTCTTCGAGCGGGCCGAGATCCGGCAGGCCGCCGTACTGCTGCGCGGTCAGGCGAAGGCCGGCGACGTGTCGGGCGACCTGGTCGAGGTGGTGACCGGGGTCCTGGCCGGGGCCGGGTGGACGCCGGAGCCGCCGACTGGGAAGGGCGCGGTGCGGGATCGGTGGGAGTCGCTGGGCGCACTGGTGACGATGACGTCCGACTTCGCTGCGGCCAATCCTTCTGCTCGGCTGGGCGACCTGATGGCGGAGTTGGACCGGCGTGCGTCGATTCAGCACGCACCGCTCGCCGAAGGGGTGACGCTGGCGACGCTGCACGCGGCCAAGGGGCTGGAGTGGGACTGCGTGTTCATCGTGGGCGCGCACGAGGGGACACTGCCGATCAGCTACGCCCAGACGCCGGCGCAGGTGGAGGAGGAGCGGCGGCTGTTCTATGTCGGCGTGACCCGGGCGAAGCAGCAGCTCTTCGTCAGTTGGTCGACGTCACGCTCACCCGGCGGCCGCGGTCAGCGCGGGCCGACCCGCTTCCTGGACCCGATCGGTGTGCGTACGGCGCGCACCGAGTGGAACTCGTCATCCGTCGGCTGGGAGCGGCCGTCCCCCGAGGCTCGGTCCAGCCGGTCCGGCCGCCCGATCCCCAAGTGCCGGGTCTGCGGCCGTGGCCTCCTCGACCCCGGCGCCCGCAAACTCGGCCGCTGCGAGGACTGCCCCTCCACAATCGACCAGAAGCTGTACGACGCCCTGATCGCCTGGCGCACCGAACAGGCCGAGGCCGAACGCATGCCCGCCTTCGTCATCCTCACCGACGCCACCCTCACCGCCATCGCCGAAACCCGCCCCACCGACGAACAGTCCCTCCGCCGAATCCCCGGCATAGGCCACACCAAACTAACCAAGTACGGCCAGCCCATCCTCAACCTCTGCACCCGCTAACCCCCCCAAGCTTGCCAAGCGCGACCGCCCGCGGCCTCCACTCCCACCGCCACCTGGCCCCGCCCACCTCAGCCGGGCACCGCCCACCCGCGGCCTCCTCCAACGGCCAGCTTCGGCCCCGCCCACCTCAGCCCGGCCCCACCCCTCGCCCCGGCCATACCAGCGCGGCCCTCGGTCCCACCGGCCGCTTGGGCCCGCTCACCTCACCACCGCCCACCCGCCGATCACCGGCCACAGAGGCGCGGCCCTCACCTCCAACCGCTCGCACCCGGGACTTTTGCTTGGCCGCCGACGGTCAGCCGATCGGCAACCTGCAAAGTCCCGGGTGCGAGCTACCTGCAGGTTCAAGCGTTGGCTGCGGCAGCGGCATCCCCGCGTGTGCCCGATCGGGCAGCAACCCCGGCGTACGAAGAAATCTCTTGCCAGGCACGGGGTTGGCGGCGCACTCTGGAGGACGTGCCGTGTTCTGCTCCTGGCAGACGTGGCATTTAGGTGACAGAGGCAACGATCTCGGAGCGTGCGGTTGACGTCCCGGAGCGTGCCGGAATCCTGTCGCGGCAGCCAGATCCGGTCGCCGGGGCGGCAACTTCCGGCCAAGTTCGCAAACTGGCGATAAATAGTTTGCGGGCTCCGACTCCGGCGGCGTACTGTTCTTTCTGCGGTCGAAGCCTGGCCGAAAACTTCAAACCACCATAGCGATCGAGCTAACCGCCCGCTTCGCCACAACGAGAGGAGGTGCCCTGGAATGATCACCAACACGGTCAAGAAGCCGTTCAGCGACACTGCCGCGCTGCCGTGCGCCCCGATTCAGGGTGCCTCGCCGCGCCTGCACGTCGCGACCGTTGTGCTCATGGCTTCCACCTTTGCCCAGGTCCTGGGCGGAGCTGTCGGCGATGTGAAGTACGGCGGTTCGGGTTCTCGAGCATGGAGTCCACCGGTCTGACAAGACGTCAGAGCCGGCACCTCCAAGGCCGCGGAACCCGAAAAGGGTCCCGCGGCCCTTTTGTTTGTCCCTGAATTTGGCAGCCGTCAACCGGCGGCAGTCACCGACGACAAGAGATCAGCAACCAAAAGTCACTGGGAGGTGACCGGAATGAGCGTTAGCTTCCTCGATGTCTTCACCGAGGTGGCAACGTCGCAGGACCTGCCCTGTCGGTCCTACGCGCCAGAACTCTTCTTCGCCGAATCGCCGGCGGACGTCGAGTACGCAAAGTCTCTCTGCACGACCTGCCCGCTGAAGGCCGAGTGCCTGGCCGGAGCGCTCGAGCGTTCCGAGCCGTGGGGAGTGTGGGGTGGCGAGCTGTTCGTCCAGGGTGTGGTGGTTCCGCGCAAGCGGCCCCGTGGGCGTCCGCGCAAGAGCGACACCGTAACCGCGGCCTGACGAATCCAATCCGAATCGAGACTCCGAACCATGAGCAACCAGACGCACAGGAGAACTGAGATGCATCTACTTCACGAAGATCTCGCCCGTGCTCATTGTCGTTCTTCGCTGCACGACGCAGAGCAGAACCGGCGCTTCCGCCTCGCTCACAAGATCGAGAAGGCGCAGAAGCAGGCCGAGCGGGCCAGCCGGCGAGCTGAGAGGGCCAGCGCACGCGCGCGCCTCGCACTCGCCCGCTTGGTCTGATCAACCAGAACACACCGCCCGCCGGGGTGGTCCGTAAGGAGGACGACCCCAGCAGGCCCAGCCTGACCAGCTGAACTCCGAGGGGCGGCATCCCCCAAGATGCCGCCCCTCACCCATCCCCACCCCCAGCCCCCGTCCCAGCCCTCGCCCCGCGCCCTAGCCCGAAGCCCGGCTCCGCTCAGCCTCCAGCCCCCGTCCCAGCCCTCGCCTCGCGCCCCAGCCCGAGGCCCCGGCTCCGCTCAGCCTCCAGCCCCCGTCCCAGCCCTCGCCTCGCGCCCCAGCCCGAAGCCCCGGCTCCGCTCGGCCTCCAGCCCCCGTCCCAGCCCTCGCCTCGCGCCCCAGCCCGAAGCCCCGGCTCCGCTCGGCCTCCAGCCCGGTCCCACCCCTCGCCCCGAGCCCTGGCCCCAGCCCGAAGCCCGGCTCGGCCTCAGCCTCCGGCCCCGTCCCAACCCCAGCCTCAAGTCCGGTCCGCGGCTCCGGCCCAGCCTCCGGCGCTCGGCTCAGCGCTCGGCTCCAGCCCCGGCTCTCCGCTCCGCGCTCGGCTCCGGCCCCGCCCTCTGCCCACCCCGCCGGTGAACATGTCGGACGTCCGGCACTCACTAACTGCCCCCCGAGCGGCAGGCGCCAGGCTCAGGCGGAGGCTGCAGTTGGCAGTCGTGTAGTGCTGGCGGTCCGCACCCAGGCGAGCCCCGGGCCCTAGGCCCGAGCCCCGGCCCACGACCCCGGCTCCCGGCTCCCGGCCCTCCCCCCGGCCCTGGCCGCCGGCCCTCGGTCCCCACCCCCGGCTCCCCAACCTCCAACTCCAGCCCTCGGCCCCCACCTCGGCCCCGGGGCGTACCCCAGTGCCCGGCGGTGACCACGGCCGGACCTCCAGCACTCATCAACTGGGCCCGAGCGGCCGGCGCCGCGCTCAGGCGGGAGTTGCAGGTGGCAGTTGTGTAGTGCTGGCGGTCCGCACCCCGGCGAGTCCCGGGCCTTCGGCCCCAGCCCCAAACCCGGCCCACGACCCTCGCTCCCGGCTCCCGGCTCCCCGGCCCTCGGTCCCCACCCCGGCTCCCGGCCCCCAGTGTCCAGCCCCAGCCCTCGGACCCCAGCTCCAGCCCCCCAGCCCTCGGACCCCAGCTCCAGCCCCCCGGCGCTCGGCTCCAGCGCCGGCCCCGGGCCTACTCCCAGGCCTGGCGGTGACCGCGGCCGGACCTCCAGCACTCAGCAACTGGGTCCGAGCGGCAGGCGCCGCGCTTAGGCGGGAGGGGGAGGTGGCGGTTGTGTAGTGGCGGGGGTCCGCGTCCTGGCGAGTCCGGCGTCCGCCAGCAGGGTCTGCTGTAAGCCGAGCAGGGTGATGCCGCTGAGGATTTCGTGGCGGGCGATCATCTCGGGTACGTCGGCGAGCCGGATCCACTCGATCCGGTCGGACTCGTTGCGCTCGGTCGGTTCGCCGATCCGGGTCGCGGTCGTGGCCCGGAAGACGTGGTGTGTGGAGTCCATGATTCCGGCGCCGGGTTGGGAGCGGATCAGCTCGGAGAGCTGGCCGGGGCGCCAGCCGGTCTCCTCCTCGAGCTCGCGGGCGGCCGCGGTCATCGGGGATTCGCCGGTCTCGATGATGCCCATCGGGAGTTCCCACGCCCAGGTGTCGGTCAGGAACCGGTGCCGCCACATCAGCAGCACCTTCCCGTCGACGGTGACCACCGTGGCGGCCACGTCACTCAGGCGGACCGCGTGGTAGTCGACGCGGCGGCCGTCGGGTTGCTCGACGTCCAGGCGCCGTACGCTCAGCCACGGGCTGGCCCAGACTTCCTGTTCTTCGTGGATCAGCCAACGCACGCGGTGCAGACTACTGCTATGGCAAGAGCTACCTGTGCGTTGTGTGGACAGCAGGCGGACTCGGACGACACGCCGCTGACCTGGGTGACCTCGGTCGAGAACGGCCGAAAGCTCCTGTACTGCGACCGGTGCGCGCGCGAGAACGTCCGCAGCATCGAAGGAAAGCTCGACCCCCTCTACTGGTGAGCCCGCTGGCAAACCCTCCAACTGAGTGGTTAACCCCTGAGTTGGAGGGTTGCCCCCTGAGATTCTGAGTGGGCAACCCTCCACTTGAGGGGGCAACCCCTGGCGTGGCGGGCACGGCCGACGTGATCGGCGGGCGGGTGTGAGCTGTCGGCAGGTGCGTCGCGGCTGGGGGGCTAGCGGCGGACGGGTTCGCGGGCGGGGTGGTGTGTGGGCGGGTAGGGGCCTGGCTGGGGTGGTGTGTGGGCGGGTGGGGGCCTGGCTGGGGTGGTCTGTCGGCGGGCGGGGCGGCGTGGTGGCTGGTTTGGGGGTGGTGTCGAGATTGGGGGGGGAGTCGGTCGACGTAGGGGTGATGGGACTCCTGCGGAAGGACAGCGGATCGTGACAGTCGGTACTGAGGGCGGGGCCGTGGGGACCGGGCGGCGGCAGTGGGTTGCGCTGGGGGTTTTGTGCCTTGCCACGTTGTTGGTGTCGTTGGATCTGTTCGTGATGTTGCTGGCCGTGCCGGCAGTGACCGAGGCGCTTGGGGCGACGAGTAGCCAGCAGTTGTGGATCCTGGATGTGTACGGGTTCATGGTCGCCGGGCTGATGATCACGATGGGCAACCTGGGTGATCGGATCGGCCGGCGTCGACTGCTGTTGACCGCGGCCGCCGTCTTCGGTGTGGCTTCGATCGTCGCGGCGTACTCGGTTAGTCCCGGCATGTTGATCGGTGCGCGGGCGGTGCTGGGGATCGCCGGGGCCGCGATCGCGCCGTGCACGTTGTCGCTGATCTCGACGCTGTTCCCGGATGCGCGGCAGCGGGCGACCGCGCTGGGCGTCTGGGGCGGTTGCTTCACGGTCGGCGCCACCGTCGGGCCGATCGTGGGCGGCGTGCTGCTCAATCATTTCTGGTGGGGCTCGGCGTTCTTGATCGGCGTACCGGCGATGGTCGTGCTGCTCGTGGTCGGCCCGGTGCTGCTGCCGGAGTACCGCAACGAGAGGGCCGGGCGGATCGACGTACCGAGCGTCGTGCTGTCGCTGGCCGCGATCCTGCCCGCGATCCATGGGCTGAAGCACCTGGCCGCGCACGGCCCCGGCGCACAGTCCGTCGGTGGGCTGCTGAGCGGCGGAGTGTTCGGCTGGATCTTCGTACGGCGTCAGCGACGCCTGGCGGACCCGTTGGTCGACGTACGGCTGTTCACCCGGCGGACGTTCAGCGTGACGCTCGGCAGCATGATGTCGTACTCGATGCTCTCCGGCGGCGTCATGGTGTTCGTCGCGCAGTACTTCCAGCTGGTGCTGGGCATGACCCCGCTGGCCGCCGGGATCGCGCTGGTCCCAGGCATGATCACGTCGACCATCGCCTTCCAGTTGGCGCCGCGGCTGGCGCAGCGGATCCGGCCGGGCGTGCTGATCCCGGCCGGCATCGCGTTCACGATCGTCGGGATGGCCGTGATGACGCAGGCGACATCGACCACCGTCCTGGTGATCGCGTTCGCGGTCGAGTGCATCGGTGCCGCGCCGCTGGTCACGCTCGGGACGAACCTGGTCATCGGCTCGGTCCCACCTGAGAAGGCCGGGTCCGCCGGCGCGCTGACGCAGACCGGCAACGAGTTCGGCTACGCGCTGGGTATCGCGATCCTGGGCAGCGTGGTCACCGCGGTGTACCGCAGCCAGATGGGCGGCCGCGGCGGTAACTCCCTCGGCGAGGCGATCACCCAGGGCGTCCCCGACGACGTCCTCACCCAGGCCCGCGAGGCGTTCACCAGCGGCTTCCACCTCGCAGCTGGCATCACCGCCGTAGCCCTGACCGCCATCGCGATCCTGCTCGCGATCACCCTCCGCGCGACGCCGCCCCTCAGTCGGTGAAGCCGCTCAGCCGGTCAAGCCCCTCAGCCGGTGAAGCCCCTCAGCAGATGAAGCCGCTCAGTCGATGAAGCGAGTCAGTCGGTGAACCCGGGCAGGAACTCCTCCAGGACGGACCGGAACGGCGCTTCCGCCTCGAGTTGCGAGAGTACGGCGATGCCGCCGATCCACACGCGATGGATCAGCAGGTACGACGGCGGGAGGTTGATCTTGAGCGCCATCGACGCGCTCGGGGAGCGGAAGTCACCGGTCCGGTTCGCCTGGGCACGCATCCACGCCCGGCTGAACTGGAACGTCTCGGCCCGGGCCGGCTCGGCGAACGGGGCGAGGTAGTCCATCAGCTGGTCCGGGTCGATCTCCATCCGCGGCTTGATGAAGCCCTCGTCGCGCAGCCCGGCCAGGACGGCCGCGGCGTCGCCTTGCAGGGAGATCCGCAGCAGCCGCCCGATCGCTGGCGGCAGGCCGTCCGGCAGCCGGGCGCACAGGCCGAAGTCGACCACGCCGAGCCGGCCGTCGGCCATCACCCGGAAGTTCCCCGGATGGGGGTCCGAGTGCAGCAGACCGGCGTACTTCGGTCCGCTGAACATGAACCGGACGTACTTCAGCCCGATCTCGTCGCGCTCCTGCTTCGTGCCGTCGGTGATGAACGACGACAGCGGCCGGCCCTCGATCCACTCCGACACGATGACCGTGGGGGAGTGCTTGATGACGCGGGGGACGACGAACTCCGGGTGGTCCTTGAAGGCGTCGGCGTACTGCTGCTGGGCCTGGGACTCGCGGTCGTAGTCCAGCTCCTCGCCGATCCGCTCCTGCAGTTCGGCGACGAGCGGCTTGATGTCGAGGCCGGGGATGAACGTCCCGAAGGTCCGGGCGAACCGGCCGAGCTGGCGCAGGTCCGCGCGGAGCGCGTCGGCGGCACCCGGGTACTGCAGCTTCACGGCGACCTCGCGGCCGTCCATGAGGACGCCACGGTGCACCTGGCCGATCGACGCGGCCGCCGCCGGCAGGTCGTCGAACTCGGAGAACCGGTCCCGCCAGCGCTTGCCCAGCTCGCGGGACAGGATCGTGTGCACGGTCGAGGCCGGCATCGGCGGGGCGGAGTCCTGCAGCTTGGTCAGGGTGGCCCGGTACGGCGCTGCGAGCTCCTCCGGCATCGCGGACTCCATCAGGCTGAGCATCTGCCCGAACTTCATCGCGCCGCCCTTGAGCTCACCGAGGACGGCGAACAACTGGTCGGCGGTCCGGCGCTGGAACTCGGCGAACACGGTCTCGGCCGGGGCGCCACCGATGCGCTTGCCCAGGCCGACCGTCGCCCGCCCGGCGGCACCGAGGGGCAGGCTGGCAAGTTTCGCGGTCCGGCTCAGCGCCTTACGAGGAAGGTCCGACACGTTCCCATTCTGTCCGGTCACCCAAGTGGCCCGCCGGCCGGGTCACCGGCATGTCGCGTACGGCGTACGCCGCAGGCGGGTTGTGGACGACGGAGGGGCGGCGTCCGGCACGCGCAACGTGCCGGCCACCGCCCCTACGACTTGGTGCGTCAGGCCTTGCCGAGGATCCGGTTCAGGTTCGTACCGCACTCGGGGCACTTGGCCTTGGCCATGCGCGTGCCCTTGTCGTTGACCTTGACCTCGCCGTCGGCGGTGCGCTTGGCCTTGCACTTGACGCAGTAGAACTCGCCGCTCCAGGTCTCTGCCATGAGGGCCCTCTCCTTGCTCTGAATACCAGCCTCGGGGTTCCGACCCCGCGGCCGTCGTGGATGCTAACGGCAGACCGTCCTGCCGTAGGCCGTTCGGCCCAGTCGGGATTCACCCTACGGCAGGCTGGCGCACGCTCAAGCGCACCTGCCGGCCCGCGCGCCGCTGGAATCCCCCGAGGAAAGCCTTTTCCGGACCCCTCGGCAGCACGGAACAGGCTCCCGGGGATCCGCCTTCGGAACCGCTCGGCTTCCCCTCCGAGCGGCCCCGGAGGCGGTCCGGGAGCCTGTTGGACCTGACGCTAAGTGGCGGCGGTGGAGGTGGCAAGCCCACGTTGTCCACGCCTGTGGATAACTCTGTGGGCAACCTGTGGGGCACGCCGCGCGGCGCTGTGGACACCCAGGGGAACACGGTGTGAACAACCGGGATCGGCCGACCCAAGATCTGGCGTCTGACCTGCGAAAACGTCGATGCACAGGATGTGGACGGAAGAAAGTTGTCAGATTCTGGGGGTACGTTTTGACCCATGGCCGACTCTCCACCGCGTTCGACCCCTGGCCCGATCCCGCCGTTCGTGGACATCCGTCGCAGCAAGCGGCGCAAGCGGACCGTCAGCGCGTACCGGGACGGCGAGCGGGTCGTCGTGCTGATGCCCGACCGGTTGTCGGCCGCCGAGGAGGCGCGCTGGGTCGAGACCATGCTGGCGCGGCTGGACAAGCAGCGCAGCAGATCCCGCGTGTCGGACGAAAAATTGTTGGCCAGAGCACACGAACTCGCGTGTCGCCATCTCCCCGAAGTGCCCGAACCTGCGTCTGTGAGGTGGGTTTCGAACCAAAACAGACGGTGGGGATCCTGCACTCCGGCGGACAGATCGATCCGTTTGAGCACCCGTCTGCAGTCGATGCCGGGCTGGGTAGTCGACTATGTGCTCATCCACGAGCTCGCCCATCTGGTCGAGCCGGCCCACAACGCCGCCTTCTGGGCGCTGGTCCACCGCTACCCCAAGGCCGAGCGTGCCGAGGGGTATCTGGAGGGTATTTCCGCCGCCTCCTCGCTGGATCTCGAGGACTTCTGAGCCCCGCTCACGGGCGCTGCCAGACGTCCGAAAGCTCCGATCACCCCGGCGCCGTACGGCGTACGAGAAAGGGTGGGGTGGGGTTAGCCCCAGGGTGAACTGGGTGGCTTCCTGCATGGTCGCGGCCCGGCTCCGCGAGCCAGGGTTGAGCCGTAGCCAGCGCCACGCCAGGTGCGCTGGGTGGGGCGCCGCCAGGTGGCGGGGCAGAGGGGCAGGGAACGTATGGCCAGGGGACAGATCACCGTCCGGGCGGCACGCTGGAGTGCCACCCATCCGTGGCGGGCGATCGCGATGTGGGTGGTCGTCGTGATCGCGTGTTTCGCGATCGGCTCGGTGACCGGGACCAAGGAGTCCGAGAACGAGGGCGACATCGGTGAGGTGACCCGGGCGGACAACATCGTCAAGTCCGGCAACTTCGCCGACCCGGATGTGGAGAGCGTGCTGATCACGGCTCCGTCCGGGACGCTCGACCAGGCGGCGGCCAACCAGGCGGCCGGCGTGGTGATCCAGCGGATGCGCGCCCTCGGTGGGGTCGCGGAGGTCGCTCAGCCGATGCCGTCGCCGAACAAGGACGCGGTGATCGTCAGGGTCACCCTGAAGGACGGCGACGGTGACAACCGGGTCCAGCCGCTCCTCGACACCACAGCCAAGATCCAGCAGGAGTATCCGAAGCTCCGGATCGAAGAGGTCGGTGGTCTGTCGATCGACAAGGCGCTGAACGAGACGCTCGGCAAGGACTTCAAGCGCGCCGAGATGTTCAGCCTGCCGGTGACGCTCGCGATCCTCTTGATCGCGTTCGGCGCGCTGATCGCGGCCTCCGTTCCACTGGTACTCGCGTTGTCCGCCGTCGCAGCCGCGATCGGCCTATCGGCAGCCGCGTCCCAGCTCATCCCCGCGGTCGACGCGGTGAACAGCGTGATCCTGCTGATCGGTATGGCTGTCGGTGTCGACTATTCACTCTTCTACCTACGCCGTGAACGCGAGGAACGGGCCAAGGGTCGCGGTCATGTCGACGCGGTCGAGATCGCCGCCGCCACGTCTGGCCACGCGGTCGTCGTCTCCGGTACTGCGGTGATCATCTCGATGGCCGGGTTGTTCCTGGCCCGGGACGCGGTGTTCTCGTCGTTCGCGGTCGGCTCGATCCTGGTCGTCGCGGTCGCCGTCGTCGGCTCGCTGACCGTGCTCCCCGCCGTACTGGCGAAGCTCGGCCGCTGGGTGGACCGTCCGCGGATCCCGCTGGTCTGGCGGCTCACCGCGAGCAAGGGCAAGCCGCGATTCTGGCCGGCTGTGCTGAAGCCCGCACTGAAGCACCCGGTCGCCACTCTGCTGGTTTCCGTCACCGCATTGCTCGCGGTCGCGTCGCCGGCGCTCGGGATGACGCTGAAGTTCCCGGGCACCGAGGACCTGCCGCGCACGACGTCGGTGATGAAGGCGTACGACCGGCTGACCGCGGCCTTCCCGAGCACGGGCACCAGCCACGAGGTCGCCGTACGGGCTCCGGCCAACCAGGCGCCTGCGGTCAAAGCAGCTCTGGCTGAACTGATGCAGCGCACGGAGAAGGACAAGCTGTTCGCTCAGGACGGTCTCGAGGAGCCGCGGGTCTCCAAGGACGGCACGGTCACGACGCTCGAGGTCGCCACGCCGTACGAGGGTGGCAGCCAGGAAGCGCGGGACTCGCTGACCAAGCTGCGCAAGGAACTGATGCCGGAGACGGTCGGCAAGGTGCCGGGAGTCGAGTACGCCGTCGGTGGGTTCGTGGCCGCGGATGTCGACTATGCGGCGCACACACGGGACAAGCTGCCGCTGGTGATCGGGTTCGTGCTGCTGCTGACGCTGATCGTGATGATGGTGACGTTCCGGTCGGTGGTCGTCGCGTTCACCGCGATCGTGCTGAACCTGCTGAGTGCCGGAGCGGCGTACGGCGTCGTCACGGCGGTGTTCCAGAACACCTGGGCTGAGGGGATTCTCGGCTTCCGGTCGAACGGTGCGGTGGTCAGTTGGTTGCCACTGTTCCTCTTCGTGGTGCTGTTCGGTCTGTCGATGGACTACCACGTGTTCGTGGTCAGCCGGATCCGCGAGGCGGTGCTGCGCGGCGTGCCGACCAAGCAGGCGGTGGCCGAGGGCATCACCGGCTCGGCCGGCGTGGTCACCAGCGCGGCGGCCGTGATGATCGGGGTGTTCGCGGTCTTCGCGACGCTGAGCACGCTGGACATGAAGCAGCTCGGTGTCGGCTTGGCGGTGGCCATCCTGATCGACGCGACCATCATCCGGGCGGTCGTCCTGCCTAGCGCGATGATCCTGCTCGGCGAGGCCAACTGGTGGGCTCCCAAGTGGCTGCGCCGTACGCCGAAGCACGCGATCCAGCCGCCCGCCCCGGAGGAGGAGCGCGAGCTCACCCCGGTCGGCTGACGGTTCCGGTACGACGCGAGCGCCCCACCCGCCGGTGGGGCGCTCGCCCGTGGTCGGGCTGCTAGCGTCGCTCCTCCTGGGAAGGAGAAGCTGTGGATCAGCGGGCCGAGACGTTGGTGCAGTTGGCGGAGTTGGTGCTCGCGGTGGAACGGCCACACCCGGTGCGGGTAGCGATCGATGGGTGTTCGGCGGCCGGGAAGACCACGCTGGCGGATGAGCTCGTGCAGGTACTGCGTGATCGCACCGAGCGTGAGGTGATCCGCGCGGAGATCGACCACTTCAAGCGTGCCGTCGAGCTGCGTACGACGTACCCGGTGGACTCGCCGGAGAGCTACTACCTTGAGACCTGGGACAACGAGGCCATTCGCCACCGGCTGTTGGTGCCGCTCGGCCCAGACGGCGATCGCCGGTACACCGCCGGGATCAGGGACTCGTCCGCCAAGACTGTCCTCGACACGCCCGTCGCGGTGGCAGCAGACGATGCCGTGCTGCTGGCTGACGGCGCATTCCTCCAACGGCCTGAGCTCGACGACTACTGGGATCTCCGCGTCTACGTGGACATCACCTTCGAGGAAGTACTCCGCCGCGGCACCATTCGCGACCAGCAGTGGATGGACTCCGCCGAGGCCGCCGAGCACCGCTACCGCACCAGGTACATCCCCGGCGAGCGCCTGTACGTCGATCAGGTTCGTCCGAAGGACCGTGCACAGGTTGTCGTGGGCAACCAGGACCCGGCGAACCCGACACTCACGAGGTTTGCCGAGCGCGATGTGCCGCGGCTTTGACCCGGCTTTGACATTGGGGTGAGCAGAAGCGGCGCTGGCCGTTGCGGGAGATGTCGACGAAGACGCGGTCGCAGTGCGGCGCTGCGCAGACTCCCAGCCGGCCGGCCAGGCCCGTGCCCAGCGCGAGGGCGAGACCGGCCGCGCAGCCGGCGGCCCAGCCGTTGACGAGTCCGTCGTCCGGGCCGTGGAAGTGCAGACTCCAGCCGTCGTTGCGCCGGTCCAACTGCGGTCGCGCGTTGGTGTCCAGGAGCAGCGAGTTCACCTCGTCGGCGGCCCGATCGAGGTCGCCGCTGTGCGCCGCCTCGAAAACGATCCGCATCCGTCCCGCGAGCACGGCCAGCCGCCGCGCGTCCTCCGGCCGGACCGACAGCTGCGGATAGCCGATGGCGACCAAAGCGTCGGCCACGGCCTGCGCCTTGTCGTCCGGTACGGCGTACGCGGCGCCGCCGGACGCACCGGGCGTCAGCCGGTTCACGTACTCGACGGAGGCCGCGAGCACGTTCCGGGCATGACTATCAAAAGACACTTGACCAGTCACAAGATCTCTCCGTAGGCTCGAACTCGCGTGACCGATCATATCCACTTAGACAGTCATGGAGTCGAACATGAGTGCTGCCGCGACCCTGACCGCGCCCTGGCGTGGGTTGTCCCCGGCGGTGTGGATCCTGGTCGTGGCTCGCGCGGTCAACAAGATCGGCGCGTTCACGCTGCCGTTCCTCGGGGTGGTGCTCACCGTCGAGTTCGGCGCCTCGCTCGGCCAGACCGGCGTGATCCTGGCGCTCTTCGGCGCGGCCACGATCCCGTCCCGGCTGCTCGGCGGTCACCTGGCCGACCGCCTCGGCCGCCGCCGGACGATCGTCCTCGGCCTGACCGGCTGCGCGATCGCCCAGACCTGGATAGCGCTCAGCCACGTGCTCTGGTCCGCAGTCGTCGCCACCCTGCTGCTCGGCCTTGTCTTCGAGATCTATGAGCCGCCGAGCCAGGCGATGATCGCTGACGTCACGGAGCCTTCCCAACGCCCGGCGGCGTACGGCCTCTACAGCGCGGCGCTGGCCGCGGCCGGGGTCCTGGCCGGCCTGCTCGCAGCGGCGATCAGCCATGTGGACCTGCGCTGGCTCTTCGTCGCCGATGCGGTCACCTGCCTGGCCTGCGCCGTGCTGGTCGCGGTCGCCCTCCCAGCCGACGTACGACGAGAACGTGAGGTCGCGCCCACCGTCGCAACAGCCGTCTGGAGCGACCGCCGACTACTGCTGTTGCTTGCCGGCGGCACTGTCTTCGCCACTCTCTACATGCAGCTGATCATCGGCATGCCACTCACTCTGCTCGAGCAAGGCCTCCCGAAATCGGGCACCGGCATCATCCTCGCCGTCTCCGCGGTCACACTGATCCTCGCCCAGCGCGTACTGCGCATCCAGCACCTCGACGACTTCCGAGCGATGAGCATTGGCTACGTCATGCTCGGCGTCGGCCTGGTAGTCAGTGCCTTCGCGCAAAGCCTCGCGATCTTCCTGCTCGCCGCGGTCCTGTGGAGCCTCGGCGATCTGTTCCTCTTAACCCGCTACCTGACGCAGGCATCCGGCCTCGCGCCCGATCACGCCCGCGGCCGCTACCTCGCTGTCTTCGGCCTCAGCTGGGGCATCGCGACGACGATCGCGCCACTGACCGTCACCCAACTCCTCGACGCAGCAGGTCCCAAGGGTCTGTGGCTCACCAGTGCGGCAGTGGCCGCGGCACTGGCGATCCTCCAGTCGTGGTTCAGGAAGCGACTGGCTCCAGCCTGACCGTCAGGCCCTTCGCGACCGGTGTGTTGCTGCCCTTGGCAACGTCGTCGGCGGCCATCAGCACGTTGGTTTCCGGGTAGTACGCCGCCACACAACCGCGTGCGGTCGGATAGGAGACCAGCCGGAACCCGGAGGCACGCCGCTCGACGCCCGCGAACTCGCTCACGATGTCGACGTACCCACCGTCCTTCAATCCCAGCTCGGCCAGGTCGTCCGGATGCACGAAGACGACCTCGCGCGTCCCGTGCACGCCGCGGTAGCGGTCCTCGAGCCCGTAGATCGTGGTGTTGAACTGGTCGTGACTGCGCATGGTCTGCAGCAGCAGCCGACCGGGCGCCGTCGGCAACCAGGTCAGGTCGTTCGCCGTGAACTGCGCCCGCGCGTCGGACGTCCGGAACTCACGCTTGTCCCGGGCCGCGTGCGCCAGCAGGAACCCACCCTCGTTGGCTCGCAGGCGCTCCTCGAAGTTCTCGTACCCGTCCGCGACGCGCCCGATCCGCTGCCGGATCAGGCTGTAGTCATCGGCGAAGTCAGCCCACGGAATCTGCCCGACGTCTGGTACGACGGCCTGCGCCAGCCCGCAGATGATGCCGATCTCCGACTTCATCTCCGGACCCGGTGGGATCAGGTTGCCGGTGGACAGATGGACCGCACCTTGCGAGTCCTCGACCGTCACCGACTGCGGACCCGCCGCCGTGTGGTCGTGGTCGGTCCGCCCGAGTGTCGGCAGGATCAGCGCCTCGCGACCGGTGATGGTGTGCGAGCGGTTGAGCTTCGTCGACACGTGCACGGTCAGATCGCACTCGCGTAGACCGCGATGCACGACCTCGGTATCGGGTGTCGCGGACGCGAAGTTCCCACCCATCGCGATGAAGACGCGTACGGCGTTGTCCCGCAACCGCTGCACGGTCGCGGCCGCGTCGATGCCGTGCTCTCGGGGTGAGGTGAAGGCGAACTCGTGGTCCAGCTTGTCCAGGAAGGCGTCCGGCATCTTCTCCCAGATCCCCATGCTGCGGTCGCCCTGGACGTTCGAGTGGCCGCGCACCGGGCACGGTCCGGCGCCGCGCTTGCCGATGTTGCCCTGCAGGAGCAGGACGTTGACGATCTCGCTGATCGTCGCGACGGCCTCGCGGTGCTGGGTCAGGCCCATCGCCCAGCAGATGACTGTCGCCTTGGACTTGATGAACCGCTGGGTGAACTCCTCGATCTCCCGGCGGTGCAGCCCGGTCGCGAGCTCGACCGCCGCCCAGTCGATCTCGCTGTTGTGCTTGGCGTAGAGGTCGTACCCGCTGGTGTGATCGTCGATGAAGGACTTGTCCAGCACAGTCCCCGGGCTGGCCGCCTCGGCGTCGAGCAGCAGGTGGCCGACGGCGAGGAACAACGCCTGGTCGCCGCCGATCCGGATCTGCAGATGCTGGTCGGCGAGCGTCGTACCCTTGCCGATCCAGCCGGACGGGCGCTGGGGGTTCTTGAAGTTCATCAGGCCGGGCTCGGGCAGCGGATTCACCGAGACGATGTCGGCGCCGTTCTTCTTCGCGATCTCGAGGTGGCTGAGCATCCGGGGTGCGTTGGTGCCCGGGTTCTGGCCGACGACGACGATCAGCTCGGCCTCTTCCAGCATCTCCAGCGTGACGGCGCCCTTGCCGCTGCCGATCACCCGCGACAGCGCCGTACCGGAGGACTCGTGGCACATGTTCGAGCAGTCGGGCAGGTTGTTGGTGCCGTAGGCGCGGACGAACAGCTGGTAGAGGAACGCGGCCTCGTTGCTGGTCCGGCCGGAGGTGTAGAAGACGGCGTCGTTCGGGTCGACCAGCGCCTTCAGGTGTCGCGCGACGACCTGGAACGCCTCCTCCCAGCCGACCGGCTCGTAGTGCGTCGCCCCGGCCCGCAGCAGCATCGGCTCGGTGATCCGGCCGAGCTTGCCGAGCTCGAACTCGGAGATCTCGTTCATCGCCTCGACCGGGTGCTCGGCGAAGAAGGCGCGCGGCACCCGCTTGCGGGTCGCCTCCCAGGCCACCGCCTTGGCGCCGTTCTCGCAGAACTCGGCCGCGTGCTTGCGCTTGTGGTCGGGGTCCGGCCAGGCACAGGACGGGCAGTCGAACCCGCCGTCCTGGTTCATCCTCAAGAAGACCTTGCCGGTCCGCGCCGGGCCCATCTCCCGAAGACCGAACTTGAACGACGAGAGCACCGCGGGGACGCCGGCCGCCTTCTTCTTCGGCTGTTCGATATCGACCATGTTTCAACAATAGGTCCACCTATCATCACGCGCTGCTTTGATAGGCGAAGTTGTGGACAAGTGGCGCAGAACACCACTGACCAGGGCCTGGATGTGTGCTCGCATCCCATAGTGTGCCGGGGCGGGGATTTCTACAGTCGTCGCCCATGGAGACCCGTCGAGCCCTAGTCACCGGAGCTGCGTCCGGCATCGGCGCCGCGTGTGCCCGGCGCCTCGCGGCGGACGGCGTACATGTCGTCGCAGTCGACTTCGACCCGGCCGGACTCGAGGCGCTCGAGGGTGTGGAGACGGTGGTGGCCGACCTGTCCAACCTTGACAGCCTGTCCGAGCTGCCGACGGACGTGGACATCCTGGTGAACAACGCCGGGGTCCAGCAGGTTGCACCGGTCGAGCAGTTCCCGCCGGAGCGCTTCAGCTACATCCTGCGGCTCATGCTCGAGTCACCGTTCCGGCTCATCCGGCAGTCGCTGCCCCACATGTACGGCGCCGGCTGGGGCCGCGTGGTCAACATCAGCTCGGTGCACGGACTCCGGGCCAGCCCGTTCAAAGCGGCGTACGTCGCTGCCAAGCACGGACTCGAAGGACTCAGCAAGGTCGTCGCCCTGGAGGGCGCGGCGCACGGCGTGACCAGCAACTGTGTGAACCCGGCCTACGTCCGTACGCCGCTCGTCACCGCCCAGCTCGCGGACCAGGCGGCCACCCATGGCCTGTCCGAGGCAGAGGTGCTGGACAAGGTCCTGCTCGAACCGGTCGCGGTGAAGCGGCTGATCGAGCCGGCCGAAGTGGCGGAGCTGGTCGCGCTGCTGTGCGGCCCGGCGTCCGCTTCCATCACGGGGAGCTCGTTCGTACTCGACGGCGGCTGGACCGCCCACTAGCTCAGGAGCCCGCCCATGACAGCAACAGAACCGGTTCGTACCCGGACATCGATCGTCCGCGTGGTCGGCGCGAGTCTCGTCGGCACGACGGTCGAGTGGTACGACTTCTTCCTCTACGGCGTCGCCGCGTCGGTCGTGTTCGGTGATCTCTTCTTCCCGAAGGGCGAAGAGCTGACAGGGACGCTCCTGAGCTTCGCCACCTTCGCAGTGGGCTTCTTCGCCCGTCCGATCGGCGGAGTGGTGTTCGGCCACTTCGGAGACCGGTTGGGGCGCAAGCAACTGCTGGTGCTGTCGCTGCTGATGATGGGCGTGGCCACGTTCGCCATCGGCCTGCTACCGACGTACGCACAGGTCGGTGCGCTCGCTCCGATCCTGCTGACCGTGCTGCGACTCATCCAGGGCTTCGCCCTCGGTGGTGAGTGGGGTGGCGCCGTACTGATCGTGTCCGAGCACGGTGATCCCGCACGGCGTGGCTTCTGGGCATCTTGGCCACAGGCCGGCGCTCCCGCCGGTCAGCTGATCGCGAACGGCGTACTGGCCGCCCTGGCGGCATTCCAGTCGGACGAGGCGTTCAACTCCTGGGGCTGGCGCATTCCGTTCCTGCTGTCCGCCGTACTCGTGCTGGTGGGGCTGTGGGTGCGGCTGCGGATCGAGGAGTCGCCGGTGTTCCAGGAAGCGCGGGCGAAGCAGCAGCCGGTGGACAAGCTGCCGATCCTCGAGGTGATCACGCGCTACCCGCGGGAGATCCTGACCGCGATGGGCGCCCGGATGGCGGAGAACGTCAGCTACTACATCTTCACGATCGTCATCGCGACGTACGCGAAGGAACACCTTGGCATGGGCAAGTCCTTCGCGCTGAACGCCGTACTGATCGGTGCGGCCATCCACTTCTTCGCGATCCCGTTGTGGGGTGCGCTGTCGGACCGCATCGGCCGGAAGCCGGTGTATCTGATCGGTGCGGTCGGAGTCGGCGTGTGGGCCTTCGTCTTCATCGCCCTGGTGAACACGAAGAACTTCGCCCTCGCCACACTGGCCGTCACTGTCGGACTGGTGCTGCATGGCGCGATGTACGGGCCACAGGCAGCGTTCTTCACCGAGCTCTTCGGCACGCGGGTCCGCTACTCCGGTGTGTCGGTTGGCTACCAGCTCGCGTCGATCATCGCGGGCGGTCTGGCCCCGTTCATCGCGGTGGCCCTGCTCAAGGCGTACGACTCCGGCTATGCGATCTCGGTGTACGTCGCAGCCTGCGCAGTGATCTCGGTGGTCGCGGTGACGTCGTACTCCGAAACCCGTCGCCGGGACCTCACCGCTCTGTAGGTGGCATCATCGCCAAGATGGAGGAGCTGCTCCGGCTGCTGGCCGAGGACGCGCCCGGGAGCGAGTTGGCCCGGGCGGCGGGCGAGGACGCGGTGGCACGCGACCTCGCCCTGCGGATCCGGGCCGGCATCGACGCCAGCAAGAAGCGCGAGGCCGAGCTGTCCACGCTGGTCGATGTGGCGCGCGAACTCGCCTCCGCCCGGGACCCAGGCGGCGTACTCGATACCATCGTCCATCGCGCCCGCACCCTGCTTGGCGCGGATGTCGCCTACCTGACCTTGTACGACGAGGCACGCGGCGACACGTACATGCGGGCTACCGATGGGTCCGTGTCGGCGGCCTTCCAGCAGGTCAGGCTCCCGCTGGGCGCGGGACTTGGCGGTTTGGTCGCGGAGACCTACAAGCCGTACTGGACCGCGGACTATCCGGCCGACCATCGCTTCCGGCACACCACATCGATCGACCACGCCGTCGGTGAGGAGGGTCTGGTAGCCATCTGCGGTACGCCGCTCATCGTCGACGGAGCCTTCGTCGGCGTGCTGTTCGCTTCCAACCGGACCCGCCGACCGTTCAGCCGCGAGGAGGTGTCACTCCTAGGTTCACTGGCAGCTCTGGCGGCCGTGACGATCGTCCAAGTCCGCGCAGCCGCCGAGACAGCGGCCGCACTCGACCAGCTCTCCGCTGCGCACGCCGGTGTCGAGCACGCGGCTGCAGCCCATGACCGCTTCGCCGGGATCGTGTTGTCCGGTGGTGATGTGGACGCGATCGCAGCCGCACTGGCCGAGCTCCTCGACGTGTGGGTCGTCCTGGTCGACGCTGTCGGCAACGAGCTCGCGGTCGCCGGCGGCGTACCTGGAACGACGGTGCCCTGGCAGGACTCCGAGTCCGGTCGATTGACTCGCATCGGTGACTGCTGGGTGGTCGCAGCGACCGCCAAAGGCGAGCGACTCGGCGCACTGGTCATCGGTGGCGTCGACGACCTGTCCGGCGCGGACCAGCGCATCGTCGAACGCGCCGCCGTTGTCACCGCACTGGTGCTGCTGTTCCGCCGTCAGGCCGCCCAGCAGACCCAACGCGCCCAGGCGGACCTGCTGGCAGATGTCCTGAGTGGCAGCGCAGATCCGAGGACACTGACCGACCGGCTCCGGCTGGTCGCACCGAACCGCCGTCATGATCGCCTGGTGGTAGCGGTCTGCCGCGGCGACCACACCGGCGTACTGGCCAGGCTCACCGCACCGCTGGAAGACAAGCTCACCCTCAGCGGCCCGTACGCCGGGGACCTCGTGCTCCTGTTCACGTCGTCCGACCCGGCGAAGGTGGCCCACGGACTGGCCGCGGTAGCCCGCCACGCCGGTGTGACGATCGCGGTCACCGGCCCAGCGGCCTGGGGGAGCGACCTGATCGCAGTGCATCGCCAAGCGGCCCGACTGGTCACCACCATGCTGCGACTCGGCCGGACCGCCCAGGCCGCAACACCTGACGACCTAGGCCTCGCAGGGCTCGTCGGCGCGGCGCGCGCAGACATTGCCGCTCACGTCGACCATGTGCTCGGCCCAGTGATCGAGTACGACGCTCAGCGCGGGACTGATCTGATCGGGACGCTACGGGCGTACTTCGCCGCGGGACAGAGCCCGACCCGTGCAGCTGATGCCCTGCACGTCCATCCGAACACTGTCCAGCAGCGTTTGGACCGCATCACCGTGCTGCTCGGTGAAGGCTGGCTCCACCCCGACCACGCCCTCGACGTACAGGTCGCACTGCGCCTACAGCTGACCCTGGACTAGGTGCGGCCGCTGTGACCTCGGGCTCTCTCCTTAGCTCGACGCCTGTTGGCGACACCAATTTCGGAGAGTTACTCTCTGGCGGGAAGTACGCACTCGGAAGTGCGTATCGCACGACGAGGAGAGTCATGGCCACCCGCACCGCCGCCCAACTCCGGGAAGACGCAGCCCGCGAGTACGACGCGTTCCTGGCGACCTGTCCAGCCCGGCAGCTGCTGGACCGCATCAGCGACAAATGGGTGACCCTCATCCTCACCGCCCTAGCCGACGGCCCCCAGCGATACTCCGACCTGTCCCGCCGCATCGCAGGCGTCAGCCAGAAGATGCTCACCCAAACCCTGCGCTCCCTCGAACGCGACGGCCTCCTCACGCGCTCGGTAACGCCGTCAGTCCCAGTCCGCGTCGACTACGAACTAACGCCGCTAGGCCAGACCCTCATGCCCCTGATCGCCGCCATCAAGTCCTGGGCCGAAACCCACATGACCGAAGTCAACACAGCCCGAACCACCTACGACGTAAGCACACCAGCGTGACCCCATCAGACCAGGACGAGCGCGCGGCTGTGACGGCGTCGGATCGGCGGGTGGTGGTGCTCGTCGTACCTGCTCTGGGGACGTGGGCACCGCCGGGTCGTGACCCGGAGGCGTGGCGGCTGGCGTTGGCTGAGGATACGTATGAGGTGCTGGCGGGTCTGGATCGCGTTGACGTGGCGGTCGCCGTTGCCGGCGGCTCGGAGTCGACGCTGTCCGAGGTTGGTGACCTGACCTGGCCCGGTACTCCCGTCTACGCCGTCGACCCCAATCGACCAGTACTCGACGCGGTGGAACTCGCCGGCCCGGCCGCAGCAGTAGTCGCCGTCTCCCACGACGTACCCGATCTGCCAGGACTCCTCATCGGCAAACTCTTCCGCGCACTCAGCACCGCGGACATCGCCGTCACCCCCGCCGAGGACGGTTCGCTAGCGGCGATCGGCGTCAATCGCCCAACGGCCGATTGGGTCGCAGAGGTCGCCCCCACCTTCGACACCGCGCTGTCTGAACTCGAGTCCCGCAAACCCCGCCGGCATGCGGTCGCGATCGGCCCAGGTTGGCACCGTCTGCGATCGGCCGGTGACATAGCGCGATTGGATCCTGGCCTCGAGGGCTGGGACGCAACAAGATCCATACTTCGTCGCGCCTGAGGCGTCACCTTCCTGCTCGCCGCTCGTTCACCAAGCAGCGGGAAACTCCTGGGGGGAGTTCGGACTGACCGTCGATGCCGTTCAGGGGCGGTACCCGGCCCAGCCCACCCCCGCCAGGGGTTGCCCCGCGGACAACAACCGGGGGACGGCCAGCCCAACCCCACCTGACCGGGGTCACGGGCACGCACAGCGGCACCACACGGGGATACGCAGTTCCACGGGGAAACAGCAATACTGCAAGGCATGCAGGAGACAGCTGTACCGCACGGGGGATGAACAGTACGACGGGGATCAGCAGTAATGCGGGGGGTTCCACGGGGGATCGGTAGTGCAACGGGGATTGCATGGGGGATCGGTAGTACAGCGAGGGCTTCACGGGGATGGCCTGTACGACGGGGTTCCACGGGGATGGGTAGTGCGAGGGGATCGGCTGTGCGGCAGGTCATGTGGGGATGGCTGTGCGGCTGGGGATTGTGGGTAGAGCGGGGGAGTAGGGGGTCTTAGAGGCACGTGGGCCGGCTGAATCAGTCGGCCCACAGCTCGGCCTCGACTGGCGACACCGGGTTGATGATCAGCCCTCGACCGCGGTTCCCGCGACCCCGGTCCACACGGCTGGCGCGCCGCATCCTGCCACGCGGCCTCAGTACTTCACGCACAACGTGGTCGCGTGCTCCGTCGGCTAACCGGCCGGGGAGTGGACATGACGTGCTGGGGTGCTCCGTCAGTTGCCTAAGCGGGGAGTGGTGGTGAGGTGGTGGCGGGCTCTGTTCGCCAATTGCCGGACGGTGGTGTCTGTGTCGGGTGGTAGGGCGTCGATTGGATACCAAGCGAGGTCGTGGGATTCCTCGCTGGCGGTGTACTCCGTGCCTGCTGTGGCGGTGACCAGGAACTGGACGTCCAGGTGGAAGGTGCCCGCGCAGCCGCCGGCGAGGATTTGGTGGCGGGAGAGTAGAAGTGGGGACGGGTCGATCGTCAGGTGGTCGAGGCCCGACTCCTCGGTGGATTCGCGAAGGGCGGCGCCGCCGAGGGTGGTGTCGCCGGGCTCGCAGTGGCCGCCGAGTTGGAGCCAGCAGCCGACTGTTTTGTGCAGAGTGAGTAGTGCTCGGGTGCCCGTCGCGTCGACGAGCAGCGCGCTCGCGGTGATGTGCTCGGGCCGGCTGCTTCGCCACATGCCGTCCGCGTGCTGTGCCAGATGCCGCAAGTAGTGCTCGCGCAGCTTCTCTTGCTCAGCATCGGGCGCAGCCCAGCCCTCCAACGTCGCTACCGCATCGTCATGAAGCATCCGCCAAGTCTCCACCATGCGCCGCGTCCCACAGCCCGCCCCGCAGTTTGGCTGGGCGGGCGTGGGTAGGGGAGTTACTTGGTGGGGTTGTCGGGGCCTTCGTCGGGGAGGAAGTCGGTGATGTCGATGTCGGCCAGTTCGCCGGCGTGTTGGGCGAAGCCGATGGGGTCGTCCAGGTCGGAGGCGCTGGGGAGGAGGTCGGGGTGCGACCACAGCTCGTCGCGGCCCTCCAGGCCTCGGGCGTCGCGGACTGCGGCCCACAGGTTCGCCGCGTCGCGGAGTCGGCGCGGCCGCAGTTGGAGTCCGACAAGCGTGGCGAACGTCTGCTCCGCCGGACCGCCGGCCGCACGGCGCCGTCGTACCGTCTCGGAAAGCTGGACGGCGGACGGCATCCGGTCCTTGGTGGCTTGCCGTACGACGTCGTCCACCCAGCCCTCGACCAGCGCAAGGGCGGTCTCGAGCCGGACCAGCGCTGCCTTCTGCTGCTCCGAGTCCTCGGGCTCGAACAGGCCGCCCGCGAGTGCCTCTTGCATCGCCTCCGGGTTCTGCGGATCGATGTCGGCCATCGCGCGCTCGATCTTGCCGGTGTCCACCTCGATCCCGGCGGCGTAGTCGGCGATCGCGGCCAGCACGTGCTGCTTCAGCCACGGCACGCCCGCATACAGGCGCTGGTGGGCCACCTCACGCAGGGCCAGGTAGAGCCGCACGTCCTCGTCGGTCACGCCAAGACCCTCGGCGAACTTGGCGACATTGTCCGGGAGCAGGATCGCCTGACCCGTCGGTCCGAGCGGCAGGCCGATGTCGGACGAGCTCACGACCTCACCGGCGAGCTCACCCAGCGCCTGACCGACCTGCGCACCGAAGACGGACCCGCCCAGCTGCCGCAGCATGCCGGCCATGGGGCCGGCGAACTGCTGAGCCTCGGCCGGGAGGGCATTGCCCATCGCGCCGGCGACGTGCTCAGCGACCGGGTCGACGATCGTCTGCCACACGGGCAGCGTGTTCTCGACCCACTCGGCCCGGCTCCAGGCCGCGGAGGTGGCGGACACCTCGGGCAGCGTGGTCGACTCGTCGAGCCAGTGCTCGGCCAGCCGGACGGCGTCCGATACCCGATCGGTGTCGGCAGACGTGATGGAGCGGTCTCCGGCGGCGGAGACCGTCTTGCGGGCGATGTCCTTGGCCAGGTCCCAGTTCACCGGCTTGCCGTCGGTGGAACCGCTGAGCAGCTGCTGGACCTGGGCGAAGATCGCGTTCAGGTCCGGGGTGCCGCCCGCGCCGGCCGCACCGGAGAACTGCTGGAACATGGCCTCGAACGGAGTTCCCTTGAACGGGTTGTCCGGTTCGTCGCTCATCGGAGTGGGCCTTCCTGTGCGGTGGGGCGTACAACTCCAACGTACTGGTTCCACCCACCGGTTCCTCCCCGGGCGAACGCTTTACCGTTCCAGTTCGCCTCGGGCAGACCCACCGCCCGCTCACAGGCGGCGCAGATCGCGGGTAGGTGAGCGAGGCAACAGTCTCGCGGGGTGCGCAACACGCCACGGAAAGCAGCTTCGGGTACGCCGCAATCCACGGTCGAGTCGGGCGGAAAGAGGAGGGGATGTGCGGTTTGAGGGGGATCGGAGGGAGAATCGAGTGGATGGGGGACGGTTCGAGGCAGGTGGACGAGAGTCGGCGCGTGCTGGGAATGAGGGACGGATGAGCGACACGATCAGGCTCCTGGAGATCCGGGAGGACGTGCTGTCCAGCGATGAGGTGCTGGCTGCTGTCGCCGACCCGACCGCCGGTGGGACCGCTCTCTTCATTGGCACGGTGCGCAACCACGACCAGGCCAAGCCGGTTGATCGGCTCAGTTACGAGGCGCACCCGGACGCCCTGGAGCACCTGCGGAAGGTGGCGCAGCGTATTTGCGACGATCCCGGGGTGACCGCGCTGGCCGCCGTCCACCGGACCGGAGACCTGAAGATCGGGGATGCCGCCGTGATCGTGGCGGTGGCCGCCTCGCACCGTGACGTCGCGTTCGCCGCCTGCCGCCGGCTGATCGACGATCTCAAGGCCGAGGTCCCGATTTGGAAACACCAGCACTTCACCGACGGTGCCAGCGAGTGGGTCGGCGCTCACTGACCCGTACGCTGGGCGCATGAAGGTGGCCGGATGAAGGTTTTGGCGTGGCTGGCGTTCCCGCTGGTCGCCACGCTGCTGGCGATGTGCTGGGCGGCGTGGCGCGGGCGGAGCCGTGGTCCGCGCCGATCCGGTGGTGCCTTCGCCTCGGTCGAGGACTTCCGCCGTTTCAATGAAGCGCTCGCCGCACCCGGCCCCAGCGCCACCCGGGAACGCCGCCGCGGCTTCGGTCGCCGCACCGCCACGACCGTTTCGAGTGCGGCTGGCATCCACAAGTCCGACGACCGGGCCGCTCCGGCCGCCGACGGCTCGGGGACGGATCCGGGTGCTGGGACGTTGGACCCGGCAAAGGCACTCGCCAGGAAGCTCGGTCCGGCCGAGATGTTCGGTTCCACCAAGATCGCAGGGCAGGGTTCGTGACACGTCGTACCGCCACATTGGTCACTTCGATCGTCGTGCTGGTCATCTCGCTCGGCCTGCTCACCGCCTTCCCGGTGCCGTTCGTCTCGTTCAGCCCCGGGCCGGTCAAGGACACCCTGGGCACGACGAAGAACAAGCCGGTCATCGAGATCACCGGTCACGAGACCTTCCCGACGACCGGTCAGCTCGACCTGACCACGGTGTCGGTCACCTCGCCGGACCGTGAACTGACGCTCCCGCAGGCGATGCGGAACTGGTTCGACCCGCATCACGACCTGTTCCCGCGCGACATCATCTATCCGCCGGACCAGAGTGCCGACGAGGTCGAGCAGCAGAACACCGCCGAGATGACCGGCTCGCAGGACAGTGCGATCGCGGCCGCTCTGCAGGCGGCCAAGGTCCCGTTCCACGCGAAGGTCTCGACGGTGGCGAAGGACACTCCGGCGGACGGCAAGCTGAAGGCCGGCGACATCGTGCTGGCCGTCGACGGACAGACGGTCACCCAGGTCCCGCAGGTCGGCGACCTCGTTCGCAAGCACAAGGTCGGCGAGAACGTCGTCTTCCTGATCCGGCGCGGCGGCACCGAGCAGACCGTGCAACTGAAGACCGCGGCGACACCCGGCGAGGCCACCCGCCCGATGGTCGGTATCAGCATCGGCGTCGACTCGCCGGTCAAGGTGACGGTCAACCTCGGCCAGGACATCGGCGGCCCGAGCGCTGGCACGGCGTTCGCGCTGGCTATCTACGACAAGCTGACACCAGGCCCCCTGCTGGACGGCAAGCACGTCGCCGGCACCGGAACGATCGACGCGCTCGGCCAGGTCGGAGCGATCGGCGGCATCCAGCAGAAGATCGCCGGCGCCAAGAACGACGGGGCCACGGTGTTCCTGGTCCCAGGCCCGAACTGCGCGGCGGCGTTGCACGCCGGCGTAAAGGACATCCGGTTGGTGAAGATCACCACCCTGAGCGAGGCGATCAGTGCCCTGACGGCGATCGCCGGCGGAAAGGGAGATGTCCCGGCATGCACACCGTGAACCACCCGTACGCATCGGCCAGCCAAAGGGGAGGTCTGTCGGCATGGACTCCGTAGGCACTCTGCCTCCTGACGCGCTCAGTCGCGCGGTGATCGAGATCGAGAAGCACGTGAGCGGCGCGGGCTGGGACCAGCCCGCGCAGCTGTTCGCGCTGGTCCCCACCGAGGAGCTGCTCCGCGCCGAGCCCCAGCTGGCTGCGCAGCTCGGCGCTGACGACGCCTCCCAGCCTCTGACTCCGGTCGCCCAGGGCGAGCTGCCCGGCGGCCTCGAGGACGAACACCTGGCCGATGCGCTGGCGCAGATCGAATGGCCCAACGGCGTCACCGGATGCGCGCTCGCGATCGAACGGATCGTGCTTCCTGCCTCGACCGAGGCTGGCCTGTCGAGCGTCGAATCGGACGCCGAACTCGCCCGGATGGCCGGCAGTGACCCGCGCCGCCACGAGGTCCGGATGGTCGCCGCGGTGCTCCGCGAAGGCGACCGGTTCGGTGCCGTCCGACTGCGTTCCCATGACGAGGACAGCGCCGTGCTGACCGGCACGGACTTGGTCCCCACGCTGTGCGAAGTACTGTCTTTGACATTCGAACCTTCTCTCGGCAGCCGGCCGGGCGGCGGTCCTGGGGTCGACGGCATGAGCGACGACGAGGAGAACGACCATGAGTGACGGCGTCTACGACATGCCGGAGGAGCCGCGGCGCCCGCGGCGAACATCCGGCGGACGTCCCCGGGCCTTGCTGCCGACGATCGCGACCCTGATCGTCCTGCTGATCCTGTTCAGCGTCTTCACCGATGTCTGGACTCAGCGGCTCTGGTACCGCTCGGTGGACCTCGGTTCCGTGTTCAGCACCGTGCTCGGAACCCGGGTGCTGCTGTTCCTGG
Source organism: Kribbella sp. NPDC020701 (assembly GCF_055562215.1). NCBI lineage: Bacteria > Bacillati > Actinomycetota > Actinomycetes > Propionibacteriales > Kribbellaceae > Kribbella > Kribbella sp. NPDC020701. Next base: position 298,005 of record NZ_JBVHFT010000005.1, read on the forward strand.
TGGTCGGCCTGCTGATGGCGGCCGCGGTCGTCGCGAACATCGTGATCGCCTTCCGCACCCGCCCGCGGGTCGCTCTCGCGCCGTCGCCCAGCCCGGGCTTCGAGCGGTACGGCGACCTGCTCCAGCAGCGCGGCAAGATCGCCATCGGCGTGGTCGCGGCCCTGATGCTGGTGTTCGGCGGCTCGGCCGCGTCGGGGGAGTGGAAGGTCTTCCTGGCCTGGCGGAACCGGACACCGTTCGGTGTCACCGACAAGCACTTCAACAAGGACATCTCGTTCTTCGTCTTCGACTACCCGTGGCTGCGCGTGCTGCTCGGCTTCGGCTACTCGATCGTGCTGCTCTCGCTGGTCGCCGCGATCATCACCCACTATCTGTACGGCGGCTTCCGCCCGTCCGCGAAGGGGCAGAAGGCCTCCGGCGCGGCGCAGGTGCAGTTCTCGGTGCTGCTCGGTCTGCTCGTCCTGCTCAAGGCCTTCAGCTACTGGCTGGACCGCTTCGGCCTGACGACGTCGGACGGCAGGCTGTTCACCGGTATCTCTTATACCGGTGACAACGCCGTCCTGCCGAGCAAGGAGATCCTTGCTGTCATCGCGGTGCTGTGTGCCGGCCTCTTCTTCGCCAACGTGGTCCGCCGGACCTGGTTGCTGCCCGGTGTCGGCACGGTCGTGCTGATCCTGTCGGCGATCCTGCTCGGCGCGCTGTGGCCGGCCGCGCTGCAGCAGTTGCGCGTCCGTCCGAGCGAGCCGGTGCGTGAGGCGCCGTACATCACCAAGAACATCGAGGCGACGCGGCAGGCCTACGGGCTGGAGAAGACGCAGGTCATCAACTATGCGGCGACCACGACGGCCAAGCCGTCCGAGCTGCTCGCGGACACCGAGGTGCTGCCGGGTATCCGGCTGATCGACCCGACCGTGGTCGGCCCGACGTTCGAACAGTTGCAGCAGGTCCGTGGTTTCTACTCCTTCCCGACTGATCTCGACGTCGACCGGTACAAGATCGGCGACAAGACCAACGACACCGTGATCGCGGTCCGCGAGGTGCAGGTCGACCGCCTGCCGGCCGGTCAGCGCAACTGGAACAACGACCACACCGTCTACACCCACGGCTATGGCGTCGTCGCCGCCAACGGCAACCAGCGCGCCGCCGACGGTACGCCGGTGTGGTCGGAGAAGGATCTGCCTCCCACCGGCCAGCTGGGTGACTACGAACCGCGCATCTACTTCGGCGAGCAGTCTCCGGACTATTCGATAGTCGGCGGAGCGAAGGGTGGCCAGGCGGTCGAGCTCGACACCCCGGAAGGCAAGAGCGGCGGCGACCCGACGCTGAACACCTACCAGGGCACCGGCGGTGTCCCGGTCGGGAACTTCTTCAACCGGTTGCTCTACGGAACCAAGTTCCGGGACGCGAACATCCTGCTGTCCAGCCGGGTGAACACCGACTCGAAGATCCTCTACGACCGCAGCCCGCGCGAGCGGGTCGAGAAGGCCGCTCCGTGGCTGACGCCGGACGGCGACCCGTACCCGGCGATCGTCGACGGCCAGGTCGTCTGGATCGTCGACGGCTACACCACCTCGGCGAACTACCCGTACTCCGAGAAGGTCGCCCTGGACGACAGCACCCGGGACACCACCACCGGCCGCGGGACCATCGCGCAGCAGCCGAGCGAGCAGATCAACTACATCCGCAACTCGGTCAAGGCCGTCGTCAACGCGTACGACGGATCGGTCGAGCTGTACGCCTGGGACGAGAGCGACCCGGTGCTGAAGACCTGGATGAAGGCGTTCCCCAACACGGTGAAGCCGCGGGCGGACATCTCGCCGGCGCTGATGTCCCACCTGCGCTACCCGGAGGACATGTTCAAGGTCCAGCGCGACCTGCTGGCCAAGTACCACGTGACGGATGCCGGCACCTGGTACCAGAACAGCGACCTGTGGCGCGTCCCGGCCGACCCCACCGCGGTGTCGTCCGGCAGTGACTCGTCGACTCAAATCAAACAACCTCCCTTCTATCTCTCGTTGCGGATGCCCGGTCAGACCGATCCGAAGTTCTCCCTGACGTCGGTGTACGTGCCGAACGCCGAACGCGAGAACCTGACTGCGTTCATGGCCGTCGACTCCGAGGCTTCGTCGCCGGACTATGGCCAGTTCCGGATCCTCCGATTGCCGGGGAACCTGCAGATACCCGGTCCAGGACAGGTCTTCAACAAGTTCCAGACCGACGACGGCATCAGAACGGCGCTGTTGCCGATCAACCAGCCGACCAGCGGCGCCAGAGCCCAGTTCGGCAACCTGCTGACGCTGCCACTCGGCGGTGGTCTGCTCTACGTCCAGCCGGTGTATTCGGTCCGGACCAGTGGGCCTGGTAGTTATCCGGTCCTCCGGTATGTACTGGTTTCCTTCGGTGATCGGGTCGCCTTCGGCTCCACGCTGACCGAAGCGTTGAACAAGGTGTTCAACACCAGCGTCGACACCGGTGAGCAGCCGGGCGGTACGAAGCCGCCGACCACCCCGGTGAACCAGACGGTCAAGCAGGCGCTCGCCGAGGCACAAGCTGCGTACACGGCGGCCCAGGCGGCCCTGAAGGCGGGCAACTTGGCCGAATACCAGACCCAGGTCAACAACATGAAGGCGGCGATCGATAGGGCGGTGTCAGCCGGAGCCACGCCGACGCCGACCACGCCGACGCCGACCACGCCGACTCCGTCGGGTACACCGACAACGACGCCGTCCGGCACGCCGGCACCGCCGTCAACGCCTCCGACTTCACCGTCAGGCTGATCCGCAGGCCGGATCCCGGGGCGGCGACACCGACACCAGTCGGCGTCGCCGCCCCGTTCTGTTGCCCCAGCACCGGGGACGACTGGTTGCCTACGGCATCAGGTGGTGGTCTCCGGGCGGAAGCCGGCAGCGGTGTCGAGGACGTCCTCGTCGGTGAAGCGGTCGTGGTCGATCGTCACCTCGGCCGCCACTCCTGGCGAGACGAAGTAGAACACCTCGTCCCCCGTGAACAGCCCGTCGTAACCGCCGACTTTGACCGGGGTCAGCTCCCAGTTGTCCGGGTCCTTCTCCTCGTACTCGATCAGGAACGCCTTCAGTGCCTCGAGATCGGTGAGCTTCTCGGCGCGGAGCGTTTTGACGGTCAGATCGACCTTGTACGCCCCCTCCGGATCCGGGCCGGTCTCCCAGACCCGGCTGTGGAAGCTCACGTCCTCCCACTCGTACTCGAAGTCGCTCGGCACACCGATGCCCTCGGGGAGATGGTCGATCACGAAGCCGTCCAAGGTGCATGCCCTTTGCTCGGTCGATGGAGGTGCCACGGAGAACCCCGAGCGCGGCCCGGGCTCGCTCGCCGCGGCCGAGGTGGCCGTCAAGGCGCCGAGTGAGGCGAGGACGACGGCGCTCCCGATCACGATACGACGGGTCGACGGCACGACTCGGGAACGAAGGGACGAACGCGACATGGCTGCCTCCTGGGAACCGTGACGCCTCGCCTGCTGCGAGACGCCTTCTTGCCCAAGAAGATGCAGCGATCACCCCGTCCGCTGGCCGACGAATTCGAACCTGTGGACAACCGCTCGCTCAGTACCCGATCAGCCGGTGCAACCGATGGAACGTCTGCTGGAACCCGAGCTTCGGCCACGCCCGCGACGACAGCAGGTTCGTCACCCGCCAGTCCGTCACCACGGACGTGTACCCGGTGTCCGCCGACCACTGCAGAACGGCCTCACCCAGCGCCCGCCCAGCCCCTCGCCCCCGAGCCGAGGGCAGTACCGCGGCAAACCCGAGGAAGCCGGCGTTGTCCGGTCGGGCCAAGCCACTGTGCGAGCTCGACTTCTCCAGAGAACACCCGATCGACGACCCGATCACCTGACCGTTGTACTCGGCAACGAACGTCGCATAGTCCTGGTCGTCGATCGACTCGTCCCAATCGGCCAGTGCCTCCTCCAGACTGGGGATCTCCCCTGCAGAGAACACCGGTGACAGCCCTTGGTGCTGCGGCAGTGCCAGGTCCAGTTCCGCGAGTACGGCGATGTCGTCGCGGACCGCACGGCGTACGACGAGATCGGATGGCGGAGAGACCGGCGCACTCGGCGCAGGCCGGATCGCGTGAGCATGCTGCGAGCCGAACCCCAGCCGGAACCACGCGTCGATCAGCTCGGCGTCGTCCGGCACCAGCACGTAGTGCGCAATACGGCCGTCGTCGACCCATTTGGTGGCTGCGGCGGCGTAGAGGTCGCGGATGTGTTCAGGCTCACGTACGGCGTGGCCGGCGGACTCCACCCAGATGTTCGGACCCCACACGGGCGACGGCTTGGGTGCGGCCAGCAAATAGCCGGTCACCTCACCGCCCTCGGTCAGCACCGCACCGGAGGCGCTCTCGCTCTCCCACACGGCGGTCACCTCGACCAGGGCGAGCTGATCGTCCTCATAGTCGGCCGGAAGCAGAGGGTGGCGCTTGCGGTGCTCCTTGTGTCGCTGCGCAAGCAGACTGGCGGCCGCGGGCAGATCCGCCTCCTCGAACGGCCGGATGTCGTGTCTGGACATACTCGGACGGTACGCCGCTCGCCCCGCCGGTGACACGGGTTTTCACCGTCCCGCAGCCGTCCCGCAGCCGTCGCGGAGTTGTCCTGGGGCCGTGCCGGAGCCACACCGGGAGCCGATTTGGTTGCTCAGCCCAGATCCTCTAAACTAAAGACACAACGACGCGGGGTGGAGCAGCTCGGTAGCTCGCTGGGCTCATAACCCAGAGGTCGCAGGTTCAAATCCTGCCCCCGCTACGGAAGAAGGCCCGGACCATCAGGTCCGGGCCTTCGTTTTGCTTCAGGGGGCCACTCACTTGCGGCCGGGGATGATCGGCGGCAGGGAGACCCGGGAGCAAACCAGGGAAATCGACGGGCGCGACCTGCGGGTGGGAAGAGCAGGGTCGGTGGTGTCACCCACCGCATCAGATCTCGCGAACGAGATCCCCCAACACCTTGCGGCCTGGATTCGTGCTGCCCGGGTCGCCGCGCCAAGGAGGCGTCATGAGCACCACCATCGACACCACGACCCTGATTCCGTCGTTCCACATCGAGATTCCGCAGGAGCAGCTCGACGACTTGCGCCGGCGGGTAGCGGCGACGCGCTGGCCCACCAAGGAACTCGCCCCGGACAGATCGCAGGGCGTGCAGCTGGCGACGCTGCAGGAACTCGCCCGGTACTGGACCAGCGAGTACGACTGGCGCAAGTGCGAGGCGAGACTGAACGCGCTACCTCAGTTCACCACTGAGATCGACGGGGTCGACATCCACTTCATCCACGTCAGGTCGCGGCATGAGAACGCAATGCCGCTGATCATGACCCATGGCTGGCCGGGCTCTGTCGTCGAACTGCTCGACAGTGTCGGCCCACTCACCGACCCGACAGCTCACGGCGGCAACGAAGAGGACGCATTCCACCTGGTACTGCCGTCGTTGCCCGGCTACGGCTTCTCCGGCCAGCCCACCGAGCTCGGCTGGGAGAACGGCCGGATCGCACAGGCGTGGGCGGAGCTGATGAACCGCCTCGGCTACACGCGCTACGTCGCCCAGGGTGGCGACGTGGGTGCGGCAGTCACGGACGCGATGGGCCGTCAGGCGCCCGAAGGGCTGGTCGGGATCCACGTCAACCTGCTCGCGACGGCGTTGGGCATCGTCGATCTACTGCCTAAGGAATCCAAGGAGGAGCGCGCGGCGCACGAGGCGCTCGCGACGTTCACCCACGATGGCTTCGGCTACTTCCTGGAGCAGTCCACCCGACCGCAGACCATCGGCTACTCCCTGCTGGACTCACCCGTCGGGCTGGCGGCCTGGATGCTCGACCATGACACGGACAGCTACTACAAGATCTCCCGCGCGTTCGTCGACGGCGAGCCGGTCGGCAATCTCACTCGGGACAGCATCGTCGACAACATCACGCTGTACTGGCTGACGGGTACCGGCGCTTCGGCCGCTCGGTGGTACTGGGAGTTCGGACGGTTCCTGGCCGCGGCCGGTGCGTCCGGGGAGGCTCCTCCGCCGGTCAGGGTTCCCGTCGGCTTCTCGACGTTCCCCGGCGAGATCTGGGCCGCCCCGCGCAGCTGGGCCGAGACGGTCTACCCCGGCCTCGCCTACTTCAACGAGGTCGACCGGGGCGGCCACTTCGCTGCCTGGGAGGAGCCAGAGGTCCTCGCCGCCGAAGTGCGAGCCGCATTCAGGCCACTGCGCTAAACGACGCAACGTCGGAGCCGTACGACGGATCTCCCCCGACACAAAGAAGGCCCGGACCATCAGTTCCGGGCCTTCGTCTTGTCTCTGGGATGCGATGTCTGTCGGTTGCTCAGGAGACTCTGCCCTCGACCGTCATGATGATCTCCTCGTTGGCCAGCCGACGGGAGCATCCGACCTTGACGAGGATGGCACCTGGCACGCCCCACCCCAGGAACGTCTTGATGATGGTGGAGGTCAGAGCGTCTCCCTGTGCATCGGTTGTCACTGCCCAGATGTCGACCGCGAGGTGGATCGACTCGCTCATCGCAATGCCAATCAGCACGTAGCCGGCGATGATCAGGACCCGTCCAGCCCGATCGCGGAGGCCACTCCGTCTCCCTGCGCGCCACAGATACGCACCCACTGTGAGAATGACCGCACCCCAGCTAACGGTGCTGGCGGTGTCGGCAGTGGCCTCCGGGCCGGTTCCCTCGAATTGATTCGGCAACTCCATGGAGTCGAGGACGCGGCCGACGCCCCGCACGATGGTGAAGACGCCAACGGCGATTGTCCCCGATCCCATGCCCCAGAACAGGGTGTGGGGCTCAGCTGCCGGGCGCGAGTGATTCACCGTCATCTCGGTCTGCTTGCTCTCCACGATGCCTCCGACCCCTTCCTTGGAGGAGTGGCAAACGCGCCGCCGTGATACAAGGCGGGTCGGTCGGCGAGGACTGTGATGAGTCGCGTGCTGACAGTGATATGGCGCAACCGCGCCGTACGAACCCTGCGTCGTTGACGCGGGGGAAACGCAGTAGTGGTTGTCATAACCCGACGGTCGCCGTCGCGGTTTCCCGTCAGCCAGGGGACCTGCTCCCACCTCGCATCCGGGACGTGGCTCCCACACATCCGGGACAGGCACGCATCACACCACGACCCGCACCTGCAGCCCCAGATGGTCGGTCACGTATCCCGGACCGGCCGGCATCGGTCGGTGGTCGGTGAAGGTGAGTTCGGCGGCTTCCACGGTGATCGAGGGGTCCGAGAGCAGCAGGAAGTCGATGCAGTGTGATGTCTTGTCAGGCCCGAGGTACGCGGCGTGGAAGGTCGGCGGACAGTCGTTGCCGAACGCGTCGACCAGCCCGGTGTCGCAGATGAAGTCGCTGTAGAGCGAACTGTCACGAGCGATGTTGAAGTCGCCAGAGAGGATGGCCGGCTGTGGGACCGCGGCGACGTACTGGGCGAGTGCTGCCAGTTGGCTTTGCTGGACGGGGTAGAAGCGGTTCTGCGGAGACCAGTCGCCGTCGTGATTCGCCAGCAGGTGAGTGTTCACGATGGTGATCCCGTCCAGTCTCGTCACCAGTGATCCCTTCAACGAGGTCATCAGCCAGGCCAGTCGTGGCAGGCCGGCCGTCTCGGTGGCCGACGGGACCGGAAAGCGTCGGTACGAGGTCTGTGAAACCGGCCTCCGTGCCATGGTCACCAGTCCGCCCGCAGGACCGGCCGCCGAGCGTCTGAAGCTGATGGAGGGGTACGACGGCATCGAGCGGACCAACTGGCGGAGGTGGTAGTAGGTGAAGACCTCTTGGAAGTTCACCACGTCCACCTCGGATGCTTCGAAGGCGTCGGCGATCGCTGTGTACCTCTCGCCCAGTCGTGACCCGACCAGCGGGATGCCCCGTGTGTTGAGCGAGGCAAGGGTTAGTCGCGGAGTCATGCCCAAAGTCTTACCGGACCCCGATCGAGCATGGCGGTCGAAATGGGGCTGATACTGGTCGGATGGGGGTTGCTGAAGCTAGAGAGGCTTATGAGGAGCGGGCCTGGGGGCGGGCTTATGAGTTGTTCAGTGCTGCCGATGGTCTGACTGCCGAGGACCTCGACCGGTACGCCGTTGTCGCCATGTTGTTGGGGCGGATGGAGGACTATCACGCCATCCGGGAGCGGGCGTACGACGAGCTGCTCCAGCGAGGTGATCTGCTTGGTGCGGCCGCGGCGGCGCAGTGGACCGGGATGCAGCGGATGTTTGCCGGCGAGGTGGCGATCGCCGGTGGCTGGCTGGCCCGGGCGGCCCGGCTGGTCGAGGAGGACGGGACGGACTCGGTACCGGCCGCCTTCTTGCGGATGGGTCAGGCCTTCGCCGCCGCTAGCCCGGAGCAGTCGGTAGCGATCAGTGCTGAGGCAGTCGCAGCGGGGCATCGGCTTGGTAGCAAGGATCTGGTCGGGCTGGCGCTGCACCAGCAGGGGCTGTTCCTTCTCGAGGCCGGACTGGTGCCCGAGGGCTTGGCGAAGCTCGACGAGGCCATGGTCGAGCTGTCGTCGGGTTCGCTCTCGCCGATGGTGACCGGGATCGTGTACTGCGGCGCGATCCTCGGCTGCTGGACGGCGTACGAGATGCGGCGCGCTGAGGAGTGGACCGCCGCGATGGCGCGGTGGTGCGACTCCCAGCCGGACCTGGGCAACTTCACCGGCGAGTGCAAGGTACGGCGGGCAGAGCTCAAGCAACTGCGTGGTGCCTGGACCGACGCCCGCGCCGACCTGGCCGCGGTCAGCCCAGCGGATGTCGACGCGTGGGCAGCGGGATGTGCGGCGTACGTACGCGGGGAGCTCGACCGGCTGCAGGGACGGTTCGACTCGGCCGAAGAGAGCTTCGCCGAGGCGAGCGAACTCGGGTACGACCCGCAGCCCGGGCTGGCCATGTTGCGGCTTGCGCAAGGCAGCACTCAGGCAGCTGCGGCGATGATCAAGCGTCGGCTGGCCGAAGCACAAGACGACGCGAAACGCGTGGAGCTGCACCTGGCCGCTACGGAGATCCTGGTGGCGGTGGGCGACACCGAGTCGGCCGACGAGGCCGCCTCGGGGCTGCGCGTCCTCGCGGACAAGTGCCGGACCACGCTGGTACAGGCGTCGAGTGCGCAGGCGCAGGCCATGGTCCTGCTCGCCGATCACCGGCCGGATGCCGCGCTGACACCCGCGCGGTCCGCGCTCCGGAAGTGGGTCGAGCTGCGAGCGCCGTACCAGGAGGGGCGCACCCGGCTGCTGATCGCGGACGCGTGCCGGGCGCTCGGGGACGACGAATCCGCGGACCGGGAAACCACCACCGCGCGGGTGATCTTCGAGAAGCTGGGTGCGTACACCGAGCCCACGGACCGGCTGCTCTCACCCCGCGAGATCGAAGTACTACGGCTCGTCGCCACCGGGGCCACGAACCGAGCGATCGCGGCCCAGTTGGTGCTGAGTGAACGGACCGTCGACCGGCACGTGAGCAACATCTTCACCAAGCTGGGTGTGTCGTCCCGGTCCGCGGCGACGGCGTATGGCTTCGAGCACAAGCTGGTCTGACGTACCCATTCACCCAGCGCCCGCGGTTGGGTGATTTCGCCGACGCGGCACCAGGGCCGGAATTCCTACCTTCGAAACAACCGAAGGAGGAACCATGCAGTACGAAACAGTAGTCATCGGGGCCGGCCAGGCCGGTCTGTCGGCCGGGTACCACCTCGCGCAGCGGGGTGAGCCGTTCGTGATCCTGGATGCCGCCGATCGCGTCGGCGGATCGTGGCTCGAGCGCTGGGACTCGCTCGCGCTGTTCACGCCGGCCGGTCACGACGGGCTACCAGGAGTCGAGTTCGGGAGCGACTACCGGTTCCCGTCGCGGGACGAGATGGTGGCCTATCTGGAGCGGTACGCCGAGCAGTTCAAGCTCCCGATCCGCCTGGGGACCCACGTGGACGGGTTGTTCCGCGAAGGCGACGGCTTCCGGGTCACCGCCGGGCCGGAGTCGTTCCTCACCCGGAACGTGATCCTGGCGATCGGGTACCACCGGGTGCCGAAGACCCCTGCCTTCGCGAGTGAGTTGTCGGCCGACATCGTGCAAATGCACTCCGCCGACTACCGCAACCCAGGGCAGTTGCAGCCGGGCACCGTGCTGATCGTCGGCGCCGGGAACTCGGGAGCCGAGATCGGGATCGACGTCGCCACCGACCACAAGGTGCTGCTGTCCGGCCGCAACGTCGGCTACCTCCCGATCGACATCCGCGCCTGGCAGGGCAAGGTCTTCTTCCCGGTGATCTGGTGGGTGTGGGAGCACATCCTGACCGAGCACAAGAAGCCCGGCCGCAAGATCCAGGCGGAGTCGCTCGCGGGCCACAGCGAGTTCCTGATCCGGCAGAAGGAGAAGGATCTGCTTGCCGTCGGCATCGAACGGGTCGCCCGCATCGAGGCTGTGGTGGACGGACGTCCGCAGACCGAGGACGGCGTACGCCTCGATGTCGCCAACGTCATCTGGTGCACCGGGTTCACCCCCGGCTTCAGCTGGATCGATCTGCCCGGTCTGGACTCGACCGGACGTCTCGCCAGCGAGCGCGGTGCCGTGACCGGGCAACCCGGTCTCTACGTCCTCGGCCAGCAGTTCGAGTACATGTTCAACTCGCACACCGTCGGCGGAGTCGGCAAGGACGCGGCGTACGTCGTCCGCCACCTCGCCCAGCGGACGACGCGAACCGAGGCCCCCAGCGAGGTCTGAGCTACCTCACTTCGAGCTCGCCCAGTTCGGACCAGTCGTTCTGGGGGAGCTTGAAGTTGACGATGCGGGGAGTCTCGACCAGGTGCGGGGGGAGGTGCGCCTGGGCGGCCTTGAAGTGGGCCGAGGTGACGTGGGCGCTGGCGGCGTCGTCGTCGGCGAAGGCCTCGACGAGCACGTACTCGTTCGCATCGTCCAGGGAGCGGGACCAGTCGAACCAGAGGCAGCCGGACTCGCCGCGGGTGGCCGCGGTGAAGTCGGCGGTGATCGAGGGCCAGTTGTCGGCGTGCTCGGGCTTCACGCGGAACTTGGCGGTGATGAAGATCATGAGGCGAACCTCCGCTGAATCGATGGGACCGGATCGATGCTATCGGTCACCGCCCCGGTGCCGTCGTCGCAATCTGAGATCAGCGCAGGGTGAAGCCGGTCCCCACCGGGTCCCGGGGGTCGAGGGTGAAGGTGGCGGTGCCGGTGCGGTAGGCGGCGCCTTCCACCTCGGTGATGACTCCCGCGGCGGTCTCCTCGACCACGCGGCCCAGGAATGTGGTGCCGACGATGGAGTCGTGGTGCAACACCTGCCCGGGACCCAGCCGGCCCTCATCGTGGAGCAGCGCGAGCCGGGCCGACGTACCGGAGCCGCAGGGGGAGCGGTCGGCCTCGCCGTCGGCGAAGATGGTGAGGTTCCGCTGGTGCGGATCACCGTCCACGGAGCCTAGGTCGTCGTACAGGATCGTTCCGTAGAGGCCGCTCAGCCGGGGATCCGTGGGGTGGACGGCCACCGAGTCGAGCGCCCATTTGATCTCGCGCCCGATCGCGACGAGCTCGGAGTACGACGAGGGCTGCACCGAGAGTCCGACCGACGACGCCGGGACCGAGGCGTAGAACGCTCCGCCGAAGCTGATGTCCGCCACCACTTCACCCCGTGAGGTCGACACCGGCACCGCACGGTCCACGACGTACGACGGAACGTTGCGAAAGGCAACGCCCGTGACAGCACCGCCGGAACAGGTGACCCGGGCAACGACCCGGCCGGACGGCACGTCGATGACCACGTCCGTGTCGCCGTCGGCCGAGGCCGGAACGAGCCCGGTCTCCACGGCCCAGGTCCCGAGCGCGATCGTCCCGTGCCCGCAGGCGGTCGAGTAGCCGTCCTTGTGCCAGAACAGTACGCCGAAGTCCGCGCCATCATCGTTGCCCGGGACAACGAAGCAGCCGTACATGTCCGCATGGCCGCGCGGTTCGTTCACCAGCAGACGACGAATCGCGTCGATCGAGTCGGACGACTGGGCCGCGACCCGGCGATCAGGCACCGACGCACCAGGGACCTCCACGGAGGTCACGATCCGGAAGGGTTCACCGGCCGTGTGGTAGTCGACGACGCTCACCGCATCCACGGTCAGAACCCCAGTTGCTGTCGGAGCGACTCGAGCGTGTGCGCGGACTCCAGCGTCCGCTCGGTGTCCGCCGCCGCGACCGCCTGGGCCAAGGCGTCGGTGGTCACGATGGTGGTCAGCACCTCGGCGGTGATCCCGGTGACCGTGTTCGGGACGTGGATCGCCACCGTCACGTCGTCCGCCAGCCGCTCGGCGATGAGTTGCTCGCTGAGCAGGATGATGCCGGCGCCGACCGCGCGGGCCCGGTCGATCACGATCTCCGCGTCGATCACGAGCCGCCCGGGGGCGATCACGATCACCACGTCGTCGGAGCCGACGGCGAGCAGGTCGTCGGCCAGGCGGAACCCGGCCGTCTGGATGCAGCGGCTGCGGAGTCCGAACCGGCGCAGCTTCAGCGTCAGGTGCTCCGCGGCGACGTAGTTGGCGCCGAACCCGTACGTCGCCACCTCCCGCGCGTCGAGCACCAGCCGGACCGCTTCCCGGAACCCGTCCATCGACATGTGCTGGTTGAGGAACTCGATCCGCTCGATCGCCTCCGTGATCACCTGGTCCCACACGTGCTTGGGATCCCCGCCGGTGGCTTCCATCCGGCTTCGCAGGCGCTCCTCCCGACGGCTCGGGTACTGGAACGGCGAGGCGACCAGATCCTTCAGTTCGGCCAGGCCGGCGTAGCCGAGGGACTGCAGTGTCCGGATCACGGTCGCGTTGCTGGTCTTGCTCGCCTGACCGAGTTCCTGGGCGGACAGGTAGAGCAGTCGCTCCGGCGAGATCTCCGACAGCGACCGGCAGACCGCGCGGGACGCGGGCGTGAACTCGTCCCAGTGCTCCCGGATCCGGCGGCGGAGCTCGGCGAGCGCAGGATTCTTCGTAACCCCTGTTACCTCATCGGTCATATGTGTATCATCCGTTCCCATCGCCCTGTAACAAATCATCCAGCGCAACCCTGATCTGTAACACATCGTAGGGGAAGCGGATCTGCGCTGAGAGCCGCGTTCACCATCACCCGAAGGACGTTCATGACGGATACCTCGACCTTCTACCAGCGTGGCGCGACGCCGATCTTCGCGTCCCAGGCGGATCAGCGGCTGCACTACTGCCTGTACGTACCGCAGCGGCTGACCGACGACGACCAGGCACCGCTGGTGGTGGTGCAGCATGGCACGGCCCGGTCGGCGACGAACTATCGCAACCAGCTGAAGGACTTCGCCGAGGACCAGGGCGTGGTGATCCTGACGCCGATCTTCCCGGCCGGGCTGGTGGATCCGACCGACCTGCACAACTTCAAGTTCATCGAATACCAGGGGATCCGGTTCGATCGGATGCTGCTCGCGATCGTGGACGAGGTCGCGGCCCGGTACCCGGTGGCGGCCGAGCAGTTCTACCTGCACGGGTTCTCCGGAGGCGGGCAGTTCACGCACCGCTTCCTCTACCTGCATCCGGAGCGCCTGGCCGCTGTGTCGATCGGCGCGCCCGGGCGGATCACCCAGTTGGACGACACGTTGCCGTGGTGGCTCGGGACGAAGGGGTTCGAGGAGAAGTTCGGCCAATCGATCGACTTCGACGCGCTCCGCAAGGTGCCGATCCAGCTCGTCGTCGGCACTGAGGACGTCGAGAGCTGGGAGATCATGAACCCTGGTGAGTCCAACTGGATGGACGGCGCCGAGCTCACCGGCAGCACGCGGATCGAGCGGCTTCGCACTTTGGAGAAGAACTACCGGTCGCACGGGCTGGACATCACGTTCGACCTGGTCGAGGGTGCCGCCCACTCGGGCCGCAAGATCCTGCCGACAGTCGAACGCTTCCTCGCTGACCAGCTCAAGAACCGGTGAAAGAAGAAATGAGGAGTCAGCCGGTAAGTCCTAGGTAGGTGAGTACGGCGAGTACTCGGCGGTTGCTCGTGTCGTCGTCGGTGAGGCCGAGCTTGGTGAACAGCGAGGTGGTGTGCTTGCCGATGGCGCTCTCGCTGAGGAACAGCCGTTGCCGGATGGCCTGGTTGGACAGGCCTTCGGCCATCAGGCCGAGGACGTCGTGCTCGCGTTCGGTGAGGCGGTCGAGCCGCTTGTTCGCCGTACCGTTGGAGAGCAGTTTGGAGATGACGGCCGGGTCCATCGCGGTCCCGCCGGCGCCGACCCGCTCCAGCGCGTCGATGAACTGATCGGCCTCGAAGACGCTCTCCTTGAGCAGGTAGCCGACGCCACTGGCGCCGTCGGTCAGGAGCTCGCGGGCGTACAGCTGCTCGACGTGCTGGGACAGGATCAGAACCGGCAGGCCGGGCACCTCGCGGCGAGCGGCGAGGGCTGCCCGCAGCCCCTCGTCCGACTGCGTCGGTGGCATCCGGACGTCGATGATCGACACGTCCGGCCGCCACTTCAGCAGCGCGTCGAGGGTCTCGGGCCCGGTGGTCGCCGTCGCCACGACCTGGTGTCCGTAGGCCTCGATCAGGCGAACCATCCCGTCCCGCAGCAGGTAGAGGTCTTCGGCTACAAGGATTCGCATGGCACCGTCATCCTCGCACGCGTCGGCCCACCGAGCGGGCTGGTGATCTCCAGCGATCCGTCGAAGGCCGCGAGCCGCCGGCGCAGCCCGCCGAGCCCTCCCGCCGGATTCACCTCGGCCCCGCCCCGGCCGTTGTCCTCGACCGTGGCCACGATGCCGGTGCTGTCGGCAACGATCGTGATCTGGGCCTGGGACGCCTCGGCGTGCTTGACCGCGTTGGTCAGCAGCTCTGCGATTCCGAAGTACAAGGCGGACTCGATCGGCGGATCCAGGCGCGGCTCGCCCTCGGCGCTGACTGCCGTCTCGAGCGGGCCGTCCAGGGCCAACGCTCGTACGGCGTCCACGAGCCCGCGCTCGTTCAGCACCGGTGGGTTGATCCCGCGGACCAGTTCGCGCAGCTCGGACAGCGAGGTGGCCGCGCCGACCCGGGCCTCCTTCAACAGGGCTTTGGCCTGCGCCGGGTTGGTCTCCATCAGTTTCTCCGCCGTCGCCAGCGACAGACCGAGAGCGACCAGCCGGGCCTGGGCTCCGTCATGCAGATCTCGCTCGATCCGGCGAATCTCGGCAGCCTGCGCGATCGTCGCGTCCGCACGCTGCGCGGTGAGCTCCTCGACGCGGTCCGACAGGGCCATCGCCGGCGTCGGGCGCAGGAAGCGTACGGCGATCGGCCCGAAGGCTCGCCACGCGTACGGCGCACTCGCAACCGCCACCACCAGGCCGACGAGTCCGAGCACGGGCATCGACTGTGCGAACCCAACGACCGCTGCGACAACGCCGGCCGGTGGAATCGCGGCGGCCAGTCCGGCCGTGACCAGCAGGATCGCGGCGAACCGCAGGTCCCGCCAGTTCGCCGGATCCGTCCAGCGCACCCGCATCGCCAGATCCTTCTCGGCATCCCGGCGACTGCGCTCGTACGAGTGACCGTTCCACCAGTAACCCGTCGACAGTTGCACCACCGTCCCGAGCTCCCGGTAGTCGGCCGGGATCACGACGCCGGTCCACCGGGCGACGAGAGTACGGACGATCCGGCAGACCGGCCGGAGGAGCAGGAGAGTGCCGATGCCGGCCCAGATGAGTGGCCCGATCCAGGTCCACGGGTTCCGCCACCAGATCGCCACCACCACGGCGGAAGCCCACACGGCCGGCACCAACAGGCTGATCGCCACGACGATGCACGCCCGGACGAACCCCACACCGGCCTTCGCTACCCACGCCATCGGAACCTCTTCCTCGCTACGGTTGGTGATTTCACTGTGCACCATCCGCGCAGCCATTTCGGCCAGATCAGCACTGAAGTAGGGCTACCCCCACCCCACTGTGCATCCAGCCGCAACCCGGCCTCCAAAACAGACGTCAGCCGCTGTGCCCGGTGCGGGCAGCAGCGGCTGGCGTTTGCTGTAGAGCGACCTGGACAGGGGTGTCAGGCAGCTTGCGGCACGCGGTTGCGGTTCTTCGCGGCCCAGACGGCCCGGCGCAGCTTGGCCTTGTCGGGGTAGCCGGCCGCTCGGCCGATCTCGTAGACGTCGTGGCTGCGCATGTTGACCATGCCGGCGACGAACCAGACCGGGCTGCCCTCGGCCAGCATCGTGATGATCAGGTTCTCGGTGGTAGCGGTGGTGTTCATTCTGACCCTCTCCTTTTGGTCGCTCTTACTGATACGTCGGACCAGGCCGGCCGGAATCGACACCACCTCGACAAGTTTTTGGCTAGTTTGGCGCGGTGACGATCACTCCGAGCGATCCGTACGCCGCCTACTCCGCCCTCCGCCTCTCCGGACCGGTCCACCGCATCGCCGGACCCGACGGAAGTCCCTCCTGGCTCGTCACCCGGTACGGCGATGTCCGCCGAGCCCTCGCCGACCCACGGCTGTCCGTCGACAAGCGGAACGCACTGCCCGGGAACTACCGCGGCCTGAGCCTCCCGCCCGCCCTCGACGCCAACCTGCTCAACCTGGATCCGCCCGACCACACCCGCATCCGGACCCTGGTCACCCGCGCCTTCACACCGGCTCGCGTCGTCGCGCTGGCCGATCCGATCCGACGTACGGCGCGCGCCCTGCTGGAACCCGTCGTACGAGAGGGCCGGGCCGACCTGGTCGCGGAGTATGCGGCACCACTGCCGATCACCGTGATCTGCGATCTGCTCGGCGTACCGGAGGAGATTCGGACCGACTTTCGGGCCTGGACCGACACCATGCTCGCGCCGCCCGGTCCGGACGAGGCGCGTGCAGCGATCGGGGCGATGCTGCAGTTCTTCGGGGACTTGATCAAGAGCAAGCGGTCGACGCCCGGCGACGATCTGGTCAGTGATCTGATCGCCGCGCGGGACGACGCCGACCGGCTGACCGACGACGAGCTGACGTCACTCATCTTCCTGATCCTCTTCGCCGGCTACGAGAACGTCGTACACCTCATCGGCAACGCGACACTCGCACTGCTCGACGACCCGGCGCTGTGGGAGCAGTTGCTGCGGGACAGGTCGCTGCTGCCGGGCGCCGTCGAGGAGCTGATGCGATACGACGGACCCGCGCCGCTCGCGATCAGGCGGTTTCCGGTCGAGGACGTGGAGATCGGTGGTGTGGTGATCCCGGCGGGGGAGACCGTGCTGCTCGGGCTGTCGTCGGCGAACAGGGACGCGGATCGGTTCGCGGATCCGGACCGGGTGGACTTCGATCGCGTGGCCGGCGGCCATCTCGCGCTCGGTCACGGCATCCACTACTGCGTCGGTGCGCCATTGGCTCGCCTCGAGATCGCCATCGCACTGGAGGCGCTGCTCGACCACACTCCCGCGTTGTCGCTCGCCGTGCCGCGGTCCGAGCTGCGCTGGCGCGACACGATCCGTACGCGCGGTCTGCTCGAGCTCCCGGTGATGACGAAAACAGAGCGCCCCGATCAATGATCGGGGCGCTTGTCCGTGTGGGTCCCGGGGGGAGTGGGACCACCACACGTTGGGGGGGACTTTGACGTTAACAAGGCCAGGGGGTCATCGGCGACCTCATCCGTCGAACGGTGCCAACTCTGCGCTCAGCGGCTGGCTCGCTTCCGGTACAACGAAGTAGCGAGAGTCACCGAGAACAGGAGTAGACCACAACACCACGCGAGCGCGATCCAGCCGTTGTTCCCCAGCGGCGTTCCGATCAGCAGGCTGCGCACGGTCTCGATCACCGGCGTGATCGGCTGGTGCTCACCGATCGGCCGCAACCACGACGGCATCGTCTCGGGCCGGACGAACGCGCTGCTCAGGTACGGCAGGAACAGCATGAAGAAACTCAGTGTGCTGGCCGACTCGACCGACTTCGCGATGACGCCGAGACCCGCCGCGAGCCAGGAGAGCGCGAGGACGTAGAGCAGTAGCAGCCCGATCGTGGCAAGCCAGTCGACGGCGGACGCGGCCGGGCGGAATCCCATTGCCAGCGAGGCGAGGATGACGATCGCCGTCGACGCCGCGTTCCGCGCGACGCTCCCGGTGACATGTCCGGTCAGTACGGCGAAGCTGCGGATCGGCAACGAGCGCAGCCGGTCGATCATCCCGCTGGTCATGTCGTCCGCGACCACCATCGCCGTCGACGCGGCGCCGTACCCGGTGGTGAGCAGCAGGATCCCGGGGACGACGTAGTTGATGTACTCCGTGCCGGTGTTGATCGCGCCGCCGAACACGTACACGAACAGCGCCATCATCAGCAACGGCATCAGGATCGACGCGAACAACGTGTCGACGTTCCGCCGCGCGAGCCGGACGCTGCGATCCATCATCGTCACCGCGTCCGAGATTCCTTGAAGTGACATGTCTGCTCCTAAGCGGTCAGCGCGAGGAAGACGTCGTCGAGCGTCGGCCGGTGCGACGACACGCGCTCCGGCTGCAGCCCGTTGTCCCGGAGGACGTCGAGGACGTGATGCAGGTGCGCCGCCGTACCGTCCGACGGAAGGCTCAGCACGTCCTGGCCGGCGATCCCGTCCAGTACGCCGGTTGCCTTGAGCAACTCGGGTTCGGTGCGGAAGCGAAGCTCGATCCGTTCGCCGCCGATCTGTGCTTTCAGCGCGTCAGCGGTGCCGGTGGCAACGACCCGGCCGTGGTCGAGCAGCACGATCCGGTCGGCCAACCGGTCCGCCTCCTCCAGGTACTGCGTGGTCAGCAGGATCGTGGTGCCGTCGCGGACAAGGTCGCCGATCGCGTCCCACATCGTCGACCGGCTGGCCGGGTCCAGCCCGGTGGTCGGTTCGTCCAGGAAGATCACCCGCGGTCGCGCGATCAAGCTCATCGCCAGATCGAGTCGTCTCCGCATGCCACCGGAGTACGTCTTCACTCGCCAGTTCATTGCGCCGGTCAGTCCGAACTGCTCCAGCAGCTCACCGGTCCGGCGTCGGGCAGCGGGTTTGCCCAGATGCATCAGGCGGCCGACCATCACCAGGTTCTCCCGGCCGGTCTGGTTCTCGTCGACCGCGGCGTACTGCCCGGTCAGGCTGATCACTCCGCGGACCTTCGCCGGCTCGCGGAGTACGTCGTACCCGGCGATGGTGGCGTCGCCGGCATCGGGCCTGGTCAAGGTGGTCAGGATCCGCACGGTGGTGGTCTTACCGGCGCCGTTCGGACCGAGCAGGGCGAGCACGGAACCCTCACGGACCTGCAGGTCGACGCCGGCCAGCACCTCGGTCGCGCCGAACGACTTCCGCAGTCCGGCTGCCTCGACGATCATGGTCCCCTCCTTACTGCGTATTGGATACGCTAAATAGCGTAACAGGTACGCAATACAGCTTGGCAACCACTAAACTGATCTGGTGGACCCGGGAGAGAAGGCCGAGTTGCCGGAGTTGCCGGCCGACGTGGCGTTGATGTGGCGCCTGCGGGAGACGCCCCGGCGCGGGCCGAAGCCGTCACTGACCCTCGACGACATCGTCCGGGCCGCGATCGAGATCGCCGACGAGGAGAACGACCTGGCCGCGGTCTCGATGGCCCGGGTCGCCGAGCGGCTGGGCAACTCGACGATGGCGCTGTACCGGCATGTGAAGAGCAAGGACGACCTGCTCGTGCTGATGTCGGACGCCGCGATCGAACGCCCCGACCCGACGCCGGCCGGGATCGACTGGCGGACCGGTCTGACGTTCTGGGCGGACAACGTGCTGACCGCGATCCGCAGACACCCGTGGTATGCGCGGATCCCGATCTCCGGCCCACCGGCCGGCCCGAACAACCTCGCCTGGTTCGACTCCGCCCTCGCCGCGCTGCAGGACACCGGTCTGCCGGAGGAGGCGAAGGTCGGCATCGTGATGGGCCTGATCACCTACGTCCAGGGCGAGGTTCGGATGGCCTTCGATCTGGCCCGCGGGTACGCCGACAACCCGGCGGCCTTCCAGCAGTTCGGCGCCACCCTGGCGCGGGTCGCGGACCCCCGGGTCTACCCGGCGGTCGCCCGGACCGTCGAAGCCGGCGTCTTCGACGAGGTCGGCAGCTTCGAGGAAGACAACGAGGCCGACTTCGACTTCGGCCTCCAGCTCTACCTGGACGGCGTCGCCGCCTTCATCGACCGGGTGTGTCAGTCCAGCTGAATGATCGCGTCCGCTGCCGGCGCGGTGGCGGCGATCAGGCGGGCGTTGCGCTCGTCGGAACCGAAGGCTCGTTCATGGGCTTCCTCGGGTGATCGACCGTACCGGCGGTGGCGGGCCTCCAGTCGTTCGTGCCGCAGTTGTTCGGGCACTTCGACGTACCAGCACTGGTCGAGCAGCGTGCGGATGGTTGCCCAGGGCATCTCGTCGAACAGCAGGTAGTTGCCCTCGGTCACGACCAGCGTGACCTCCGGTGCGATCCCGATGCTCGCGGCGATCGAATCCTCCAGCCCACGATCGAATCGCGGGGCCCAGATCAGCTCGTCCGGGGCCTCCTTCAACCTTCTGAGCAAGGCGACGAACCCATACCCGTCGAACGTGTGCGGCGCACCTTTCACGTCAGCCAGCCCCAACTCCTCCAACACCGACTGCGCCAGGTGATACCCATCCATCGGCACGAGCGCGACCTTGTGCCCGTCCGCGGTCAGCTTCGCCGCAAGCTGCTCCGCGTACGTCGACTTCCCCGCCGCCGGCGCCCCGGTAATCCCCAGGACGGATCTTGAGCTGCGGGTGGCGAGACCGACGGCACGGTCGTAGGCGGCGGCCGGGTCGAGTGTGAGCACCTGTCGATCCTAGGGTGTACCGGTCGTGCGCAGGCCGAGGTCGCTCTCGTGCTGCTCGTGGACCAGGCGACGTGCGATGGATCCGGCGGCTTCGAGTTGCAGGGTGTGCGGTGCGTCCGGCAAGCGGAAGCCGAGTGCGGTCACGGTGTCGAGGCAGCGGGCGGTTCCCAGGATCGCCCAGCCTGTGCGTGCCGTCGGGGACAGATCCAGGTCTTCGGCGAGGGCTAGCTCGTCGCCGATCCAGGCGCGAGTGCTGGTGTGCAACGCGCCGCCGACTTCGCCGTGCCGGCCGAGGATGAGCGACTCCCTGAGCTCGGCTGTGCACCCTTCCGCGATGCGTACGGTCGTCGACCGCGTCACGTCGGCGTCCGCGGAGACGACGAACGGTTCGCCGTACCAGTGCAGGCTTGCATAGTTTGTCAGCTGGATGTCGACGTCCCAGCGCGCAGACGCTCCGCGCATCCCGTAGGCGACGGTGCCGGCCGTTTCGATGATCTCCAGTCGCACCGGCCCGTCGGCTGCGACCTCGATCCGTACTTCGTCTCCGGCCAGCAGCAGTGCACCCGCGGCGACCAACACGATGCGGACGACGCCGGGCGGCGCGGGGAGACGGCGCGGCGACAGGTGATCGGTGCTCACCATGCACCGATCGCGGACCGGATCCGCGACGACGTCGATTCGCGTGGACATGCTGCCGCGTCCTCAGTGCGTGTGGGCGTGAGTGTGCGTGATCAGCTCGCCGGTCTCACCGACGTGCGAGTGCGGTGCCATCGGCCCTGGGTCGACTGGCGTGTGATCGCCGCTGCGAACAGTGGCCGCCATCGATAACACCCAGTGTTTGAGCTGCGCGACGGATGCGGGGTCCGTGCGGGAGAGCGCGAGTACCGGCTTCCCGTCGCGTGCGGCCTCGGCGTCCTTCACCATCTGGTCGACGTCGACCCCGACGTACTGCGCGAGGTCAGTCTTGTTGACGACGAGCAGGTCCGCCCGCGCGATCCCCGGCCCGCCCTTGCGTGCGACATCGCCACCACCGGCCACGTCGAGGACGAAGATCTGCGCGTCGACGAGCGCGGGGGAGAAGGTCGCGGTCAGGTTGTCGCCGCCGGACTCCACGAGGACCACGTCGAGTGGGGCGAAGTCGCGTTCGAGGTCCTCGACGGCGATCAGGTTCGGGGTCACGTCGTCGCGGATCGCGGTGTGTGGGCAGGCGCCGGTCTCGACGGCGCGGATCCGCTCCGGATCGAGTACGCCGGCCGACCGCAGCAACCGCGCGTCCTCGTCGGTGTAGATGTCGTTGGTGATCACGCCGAGCCGCAGCTCGTCGGCCAGTTCGCGGCAGACGGTCGCGATCAGCGAACTCTTCCCGGTCCCGACGGGACCTGCGACGCCGAGCCGGAAGGATCTGTGCGCGGTTTCAGGCATGGAACAACCTCATCTTCTCGGTGGAATGGTTCTGCGCGAACAGATCGACCAGCGGTGCGCCGTTCGCGGGAATCTTCTCGATCTCGGTGAGCGGTGCGACCTCGGTGACGAGCCGCTCGATGTCGTCGTGCAATCCGACCAGCCAGCCCGCCGCGTCGGCCGGATCCACCGGCAACAACTTGAGCGAGGCGGCAACGACCGTCTGCGCGTCGTCGTACGCCACCAACCGTGCAACCTGCTCCGCGGACAACCCGGTCACCGCCCCGGTCATGCCAACCACAACCGGCCGCGCAACCTCACTGTCTGGCGGCAGACAACCCACTACCTCCGGCCAAACCCGCGCCGCCAACCGCCAATACGCCCGCCCCTGCCGGCGCGAGGCTGCTCGCAATGCCTGACTGGGCGTCCGCGCCGCCCAAGCTCCCTCAACCACCCTCAACCCACCATCGACATCATGGGAGGTGGTGAGGGTGACGTCGCGAGCCACCACCGCGACGGCGGCCTCGACGCGGGTGATCGTCCGGAGGCGGTCGCGGACGTAGGCGGCCACGTCGCCGAGCTGCTTGCCGTCAGCACCTAACCCGGCCCGGACCGCAGGCTCCAACCCGGCCGACTGCGTGTGCCCACCGGTCGGCAGCCGCCCATCCGCGAGCATCAGCGCAACCACGTCCGGCGAGCTCACGGCGCCACTACCTCAGCCGCGCCCACCTGAAGCGAGCTCATCAGAACATCGCGTAGAGCTGGGCGAGTGGAAGCACCTCGGCCGGAGCGGGCTCGATCAGGTCACCGTCGACCTTGATCGCGAACGTCTCCGGATCGATGTCGATCGTCGGCAACGCGCTGTTGTTCTTCATGTCCGCCTTGCCGATCTCCCGCGTCGGCCGTACGCCGAGCAGTTGCCGACGCAACCGCAGTCGCTCCGCCAGCCCGTCCTCCAGCGCCGCCGGCGAGACGAACGTGAACGACAGATCCGCCCCGATCGCATCCCCGAACGCCGGCCGCATCAGCACCGGCTGCGGCGTCGGGATCGACGCGTTCGGATCGCCCAACGCCGCCCACGCGATCACGCCGCCCTTGATCACGAGGCTCGGCCGCACCCCGAAGTACCGCGGATCCCACAGCGTCAGATCCGCCAGCTTCCCAGGCTCCACCGACCCGACCACATGATCGATGCCATGGGCAACCGCCGGGTTGATGGTGTATTTCGCGACGTACCGCCGTACCCGCTCGTTGTCCGCAGGCAACCCACCGCCGAGCGCGCCGCGCCGGTGCTTCATCACGTGCGCGACCTGCCAGGTCCGGGTGATCACCTCGCCGATCCGGCCCATCGCCTGCGCGTCGGACGACGTCACCGACAATGCGCCGAGGTCGTGCAGGATGTCCTCGGCCGCGATCGTGGTCGCCCGGATCCGCGACTCGGCGAACGCGAGATCCTCCGGCACGTCCGGGCTGAGGTGGTGACACACCATCAGCATGTCGAGATGCTCGGCGACGGTGTTGACGGTGTGCGGCAACGTCGGGTTCGTCGATCCGGGGATGACGTGCGGGTACGACGCGATCGAGAGGATGTCCGGCGCGTGGCCACCGCCCGCGCCCTCGACGTGGAACGCGTGGATCCCTCGCCCGCCGATCGCGTTCAGGGTCGACTCGACGAACCCGGCCTCGTTCAGGCTGTCCGCGTGGAGCGCGACCTGCAGACCCCACTCGTCCGCGGCGTGGAGCGCGGCGTCGATCGCGGCCGGCGTCGATCCCCAGTCCTCGTGCACCTTGTACCCGGCCGCACCCGCGAGCGCCTGCTCGGCGAGAGCTTCCGCGCTGACCGTGTTCCCCTTGCCCAGCAGCAGCACGTTGACCGGGTACGCGTCCAAGCTCCGATGCATCTGCTCGAGGTGCCACGCGCCCGGCGTGACGGTGGTCGCCTTCGACCCTTCGCTCGGCCCGGTCCCGCCGCCGACGATCGTGGTGATCCCGGTCGCCAGCGCTTCGTGCAACTGCGACGGCGACAGCAGATGCACATGCGAGTCGATCGCCCCCGCGGTGAGGATCCGCCCCTCACCCGCGATCACATCGGTCGACGGCCCGATCCGCAGGTCCGGGTGTACGCCGTCCGCGATGTCCGGATTCCCCGCCCGCCCGAGCGCGACGATCCGCCCGTCCCGGATCCCGACGTCGGCCCGCACGATGCCCCACCAGTCCACCACCAGCACATTCGTGACGACCGTGTCCGGAGCCCCATCCGCCCGAGTCGCCGTACCCTGCCCCATCGACTCCCGAATGGACTTCCCCCCACCGAACACCACCTCCTCCCCGCCCACGGTGAGGTCCTCCTCCACCTGAACCCACAGGTCGGTATCACCCAACCGCACCTGATCCCCAACAGTCGGCCCATACAACGCGGCATACGCAGCCCGCGAGATCTCAACCATCGCGCTTCACCTGAATCCCAGGCACCCGACGGCGCCCCTTGAGAGCAACAAGCTGTACCTCGCGGGAGGCGCCGGGCTCGAAGCGTTGCGAGGTACCTGACGGGATGTCCAGCCGAAAGCCGGCCGCTGCCTCCCGGTCGAAGGCGAGGGCGGTGTTCGCATCCGGCAGGTGCAGGTGGGAGCCGATCTGGATCGGGCGGTCGCCGGTGTTCACGATCACCAGTCGTAAACGTTCGTGGGTCGAGCGGTCGGCGTTCAGGACGATCGTGCCGGGGGCGACGCGGATGGCACCGGGGCCTGGTGGCGCGGTGTGCGCTCTCTGACCTTCATTGCTAAGTCTATCGGCGTCAGGCATGGGACCGCCTTCAAATGATCGGGTTGTGGATGGTGACGAGTTTTCGGCCGTCGGGGAAGGTTGCCTCGACTTGCACGTCGTGGAGGAGTTCGGCGACGCCGGGCATGACCTGGTCCCGGGTGAGGACGGTGCGGCCGGACTCCATCAGGTCGGTGACGCGGGCGCCTTCGCGGGCGCGTTCGATCACCCAGGTGCTCAGCAGCGCCACGGCTTCGGGGTGGTTGAGCCGGACTCCCCGGGCCAGCCGGTCGCGGGCGACCATGCCGGCCACGGAGAGCAGCAGCTTCTCGACGTCGGAGGGTGTGAAGTTCACGGTGCGACCGGGAGGACGTGGTCGGACACCTTGTCGGTGCTCAGGCAGAGCGAGCAGACGGCCGCGTCGTGGGTCGCGCACGCGGTCATGTCCGGCCGTTCGTACTCCTGCCGGCACACGTGACACGTCAGGACCGCGCCCGACGGGTTCCCGTGCTCGTCGTACATCGGCAGGTCCAACCCGTCGTCAGTACGGCGCAGGTAGTACTTGCCCCGCGTCACCACGGCCAGGATCGGCGGCAGTACGACGGCCAGCCCGATCGCGACAAGTGGTGAGTACGGCTTGATCGTGTCGCCGAGTCCACCGAAGAAGACCAGGATCGACACCCCCGCGGCCACCGCCATCGAGACGAAGCCGACCGGGTTGACGGCGTACAGCATGCCCCGCCGGAACTCGGGCGCCTTCGGCGACAGCTTCAGCAGGTACTTGTTGAAGACGATGTCGGAGGCAACGACCACGATCCACGCCATCCCGCAGTTCGCGTAGAACCCGAGGATGGTGTTGAGGAAGTCGAACATGTTCGCCTCCATCAGCACCAGCGCGATCACCAGGTTGAAGCCGAGGAACACCAGCCGGCCGGGGTAGTGCCGGGTCAGCCGGGTGTACGAGTTCGTCCAGGCGAGCGAACCGGAGTACGCGTTGGTGACGTTGATCTTCACCTGGCTGATCACGACCAGTACGACGGCCAGCGTCATCGCCAGCCAGCCCGGCAGGAACCCGCGGTAGATCTCGAGGAACTGGTGCACCGGCTGGTTCGCGATCGTGGTGCCGTCGGAGACCTGAGCGATGATGTAGACCGCCAGGAAGAGACCGATCACCTGCTTGATCGCGCCGAAGATCACCCACCCCGGTCCGGCCAGCAGCATCGCGGTCCACCACTTGCGCGAGTTCTCCGGCGTCTTCGGCGGCATGAAGCGCAGGTAGTCGATCTGCTCGGCGATCTGGGCGATCAGCGAGAGGCACACACCGGCCGCGAGCAGCATCGAGCCGAGGTCCGCGTCCGGGCCGTAGTCGAAGAACGTCGACACCGAATCCGGGTGCGAGACGACCAGGTAGACGAACGGCAGCACCATCAGGATCAGCCACAGCGGTGTTGTCCACACCTGCAAGGTCGACAACACCTTCATCCCGTAGATGACCAACGGGAAGATCACCAGCGTGGACACGGCGTACCCGAGCCACAGCGGCACCTGCAGCCCGAGCTCGAGACCCTGTGCCATGATCGAGCCCTCGAGGGCGAAGAAGATGAAGGTGAACGACGCGAAGATCACGTTCGTCACGACCGAGCCGTAGTACCCGAAGCCGCTGCCGCGGGTGATCAGGTCGAGGTCGATGTTGTAGCGGGCCGCGTAGTACGCGAGCGGCAGGCCGGTCACGAAGATCACCACGGCGAAGATCCCGATGCCCCACAGCGCGTTCGTCGTCCCGTAGGAGATCCCGATGTTCGCGCCGATCGCGAAATCGGCGAGGTAGGCGATGCCGCCGAGCGCCGAGACGGCGACGACGCCGGTCGACCACTTGCGAT
Organism: Kribbella sp. NPDC020701; assembly: GCF_055562215.1. Classification (NCBI taxonomy): domain Bacteria; kingdom Bacillati; phylum Actinomycetota; class Actinomycetes; order Propionibacteriales; family Kribbellaceae; genus Kribbella; species Kribbella sp. NPDC020701. The sequence goes on from NZ_JBVHFT010000005.1 coordinate 324,817, forward strand.
AACTGCGCGGCGCGAACCGGAGGGTGTAGTCCTCCAGCGTCTCCCGGGTCGCGGCCGTCTGGGGCTGTGGCTGGGCGGAGGGCTGGGCGGGGGTGCGGTTGTCGAGCGAGGGTTCAACAGTCATGGCGGAACTCCTGCGGCACCTTCGGGCGAGCGGTGCTCCGGCGCACCGGCGACGCTGCCGGCGGGGATGCACCCGAATGGAAGGAACCTAGGAACGCGGTGTTACCGCTGTGTTGCCGATCCGCTACGTTCGTGTATTTCCATCTGGAAGTAATCCGCGAGGTCGGTCTCGAGGTCGCGCTGGGTGGCCGCGAGGCGGTCGGCGACGGTTGTGCCGACGGGGGAGAGGGCGGTGACGACGCGCCGCTTGTCGCCCGGGTGGATGCGCCGCAGGACCAGACCGCGCTCGACCAGCTTGTCCACGTGCCGGGTCAGGCTCGCGGCCGGGAGTACGGCGGACTCGGCCAGGACCGACATCGGCTGACCGGGCTCCTCGTGCAGCGCCGACATGATCCGCCACTGCTCGATCGTCAGCCCGAACTCGTCGAGTGAAGGCGCCAGGCCGAGCTCGATCCGGCGCTCGGCCCGCTTGAGCAGCAGGAGCAGGCTGGTTGGCATCCGTACTCCTCCCGTCCTAGGTGCTGGGAAATATAGCCGTTCGCTCGAAGTTGCGCCTCCGATGCGGTCACACTGTTCGAATCCGTGGCGTGAGGAGGTGACTGTGCGGCGTTCCGATGTGCTCTCGATTGCCTTCGTGGTGCCGCTGCAGGGACCGACCGGGATCTATGGGCCCTCCTGTCTCACTTGCGGACAGCTCGCCGTCGAGCAACTCAATGCGCGCAACGGCATCGCCGGCCGCCGGATCGAACTCGTCCAGGTCGATGCCGGCCGATCACCCGAAGTCGTCGCCGAGGATGTCGGCCGGCTGGTCGACGCCGGCCGGGTCGACGCGGTCGCGGGCTGGCACATCTCCGCCGTCCGCGTCGCGCTCACCCGGCGTATCGGCGGCCGGGTCGTCTACGCCTTCGCCGCGATGCACGAAGGCAGCGACGACACCCCGGGTGTCTTCATGCTCGGCGAGCGCCCGGTCAACCAGTTGCTGCCAGCAACCCACTGGCTCCGCGAGCATCATGGAGCCCGTCGATGGGTGGTCGTCGGCAACGACTACGTCTATCCGCGCGTGACCGGCTCGGTTGCCCACGAGGCCCTACAGGGAACGGGATCCGAGATCGTCGAGTCGGCGTACGTTGCTCTCGGCACCGAGGACTTCAGCCCGGTCATCAATGAGCTGAAGGCAACCAAGGCCGACGGGGTGATCATGCTCCTGATGGGCCAGGACGCGGTCCACTTCAATCGCCAGTTCGCCCGCGCCGGACTGAGTGAGAACCTGCTCCGCCTCAGCCCGGCGATCGAGGAGAACACGCTCCTCGGCGCCGGTCCGAGTGCCAACGACGGTGTCTACGCGGCCGCGGCGTACTTCGACGGCCTGGAGACCGTGGAGAGCGGCGAATTCGCCCAGGCGTACTACGCGCGCTTCGGCCGCTTCGCCCCTGCGCTGAATGCGGTGGGCGAGTCCTGCTACGAGGCCATCCGGTTCCTCGGCCGCCTCGGCGAGGTCAGCGGCTCGATCGCGATGTCCTCGGTCGCCGCGCTCCCCACCGGCCACTTCTACGACAGTCCCCGCGGTCTGCTCCGCCTCGACGGCAACCTGGTCGACCAGGACGTCTACCTGGCCGCCGCCGACGGCCTCGAGTTCAAGGTCCAGGAACAGATCGCCCACACCGCCTGAAGTCACGGGCCGCTTCGAGCCGGCTCGGCGGCTTGGCGGACCGGCCCCACTCACTAACCCCGACCAGCGGCTCATTGAGACCAGTGGCTGAGCGTGGTGTGGCCGCACGGTGCCGAGTTGGTGAGTGCGGCAGGTCCGGGTCTGACGCGCATCGCCAGGCGGGTCTGGCGGGAGCGCCGGTCAAGCGAGGTAGCCGTCGGAGCGGATGAGGATCTCGTCGCCGGCGGTTGCGTGGTAGTCGGTGAAGGCTTCCGGGGAGGTGTACGTCGTTCCGATGTCGACGGTGTGGGGGTGGGTGGCCGGGGTGGTGGGGGAGAAGCGCAGGAGGGTCTCGTGGGGGCCGCGGAAGAGGTCGAAAAGGCGGAGGTGGTTGCCTGCGGCATCGACTAGTGGCGCGTCGGGAGCGCGGTCGCCGGATGCGATCGGGCGGGTTTCCGAAGGGTCGCGGTAGGAGACGTCGAGCTGGCGGGTGTTCTCGCCGCGCTCCATCGCGGACTCGTCGCCGTCGACGTGCTTCTGCAGCAGGTCCTCGCTGATCCCGAGCACGCGCTTGGCGTTCGTCCGGCGCTCGGTCTCGTACGTCGCGAGTACCTCTTCACTACCCGCCGCGAGCTTCCAGCCGAGGTTGTACGCATCCTGGACGCCGGTGTTCAGGCCCTGACCACCGGTGGGTGGGTGCACATGCGCCGCGTCGCCGGCGATGAAGACCCGGCCGACCCGGAATCGCTCGGCCAGGCGGACGTTCGGGCGCCACACCGTCGACCAGGTCAGGTCGCGGAGCTTCGCCGTACCGGGACCGGCGTACCGATCGACCAGCTCCTGCAGGGCTTCGATCGAGGTGTCGGCGTCGTCAGTGTCGAGCGGAGCGCCGAACTGGAACTGGTCCCCACCGGAGAGCGGCGTCATCGCGATTCCGGCCATCGGGTTCTCCTTGGTCGCGAACCAGTAGCCGACCTCGTGGTCGAGCCCATCGGCCGCGACATCGCCGAGCAGCGTCCGGATCGACTCATCCGTCGTCCCCTCGAACGCGATCCCGAGGTGCTTGCGGACGAAGCTCCGGCCGCCGTCCGCGCCGACCAGATAGTCCGCCGCGATGGTCTCGTCGGTGGAGAGCTCGGCGGTCACCGAGTCGTCGTCCTGGACGAACCCGACGATCGCGGTGTCCAGTTCGACGGCGACGCCGTACTGGGACAGCTTGTCGCGGAGGATCTTCTCGGTGCGCGACTGGCCGAGCATCCGGGCGTTCGGGTACGGGATGTCCGGGGTGGGCTCGACAGGCTCGGCCATCCTGCGCTGGTCGAACAGCGTGCCGTCGAGGTAGATCTTCATCAGCGGGATCGCGATGCTCTGCTGCAAGACCTCCTCGAGTACGCCGAGGTCCTCGAACACCTCCAGCGTCCGCGGCTGCAGTCCGTCGCCCCGCGATCCGTTGAAGAACTCGGTCGCCTTGTCGATCACGCGGACGGTGATGCCGCGCCGCGCGAGGTCGATCGCCAGCGTCAGGCCGGTCGGCCCGGCACCTGCAATCAGGACGTTCATGCTGGTCTCCTTGGCTGAATTGTGATTCACTGAATTCGGATTCAATGTGAACCTGGCTAGGGTTCGCTGTCAAGGAGGTTCCTGGTGACGGACGCGGTGAGCCGCCGGCAGCGGGCGGCCGGGACCGAGGTGGCGCTGAAGCAGGCCGCCCGGGAGGTGTTCGCCGAGCGCGGATACCTGAACACGAAGATCACCGACATCACCGCGGCCGCCGGCCGCGCGACGGGGTCGTTCTACAACCACTTCGCGAGCAAGGAGGAGTTGCTCGAGGCGCTCCTGAAGGACATGCTCCTGGAGGCCGACGAGGCGGTGCACGACGACGCCGGCCACGACGCGGACTTCAGCAAGTTGTCGGCAGTTCGCTGGCACGTGGCGGCGTTCTGGCGGTTCTACCAGGCGCATCTGCCGGAGATGATCGCGGTGAAACAGGCCGCGATGGCCGACCCGGAGCTCGGTCGCCGGCTGCAGCAGGTCATGGCCGACGACGACCAGCACATGATCGAGCACTTCTCCCACCTGCCGAACCCACCGGCCGATCCGCTCGTGCAGATCTCGGCCATGAACGCACTGATGGAGGGCTTCGCGTACACCTGGCTCGTGGTGAACCCACCCAATGGCCAGACCATCACCGACAAAGCCGCGATCGAAACCCTCACCAACCTCCTCCATCACGGGTTGACGGGCGGCGCACACTAGCTCGACATGTGCACAATGGGAGGATCTGTGGGCCCTGTTGGGGAGGCATCGTGGCCGACATCGAATCCGTGCAGCCCAAGATCCCGCTCGGTCACAAGGTGCGGGCCGCACTCGGCGCTCTGCTCGCGCTCCTGGTGATCCTGACCGGTGTCGCGATCGTCCTCGTCGTCAGTCTGAGCCGGGACGAGTCCCGGGTGAAGGACGACGTCCCGTTCGCGACGGCGATCGCCTCGGCATCCTTGGACGCGAAGAGTGTCGCCAACGACCAGCGCGGCTTCCTGTTGACCGGCGACTCGATGTACCTGCGGGAGGCCGACCAGAGCGCGGCCGCCGTACGCCGGGAGCTCGCGACCGCGGTGCGAGTACGAGGAGTCGCTGCAGCAGACTCGGAGTCTTGGCCAGACCACGCTGCAGTCGGCCACCGGCTGGCTGCCCAGCTCGGCGACGAGAGCCGTCATGATCTTGGTCGGCTGCCTGCTCGCGGCGTTGCTGGCCGGCTCTGTGATCGCGTACTGGCTGGTGCGGCAGATCTCCATGCCGCTCTTCAAGCTCGCGGCGATCCTGACGGCCGACCCACTCTGACCCCGGGCTACTCGTCGGGTGGCGGTGGCTCTTCGGCGCCTTCGCGTTCGTCGCGGGCGGCCCATTCCATCAGGGTGTCGAGGGAGTAGATGTTGTCGTCGATCGTCTCGTGCAGGTCGCCCAGCTCGGCGAAGCGGGCCGGGACCGTTTCGATCGTGAAGTCCTTCGGATTGACGTCATCGATCTCGTCCCAGCGGATCGGTGTCGAGACGGTGCCTTCCGGATTCCCGCGGACCGAGTACGCGGCGGCGATCGTGTGGTCCCGTGCGTTCTGATTGAAATCGACGAACAGCTTCTTCGGATCCCGGTCCTTGCGCCACCAGGTCGTGGTCACGTCATCCGGTGCGCGCCGCTCGACTTCCCGCGCGAAGGCGAGTGCGGCCCGGCGTACGTCGGAGAATCCGTACGCCGGCTCGACGCGGACGTAGATGTGGATCCCTGAACCACCGGACGTCTTCGGATACCCGACCGCCCCCAGCTCCTCCAGAACTTCGTGCGCGACGTGGGCGACCCGGCGGACCCGATCGAAAGGGCAGTCCGGCATCGGGTCGAGGTCGATTCGCCACTCGTCCGGCTTCTCGGTGTCGGCGCGGCGCGAGTTCCACGGGTGAAACTCGACCGTCGACATCTGCACCGCCCAGGCGACGTGCGCGATCTCGGTGACGCACAGCTCGTCGGCGGTCCGGTTGTACCGCGGGAACTTCACCCGCACGGTCTCCATCCACGGTGGTGCCCCATGCGGCAGCCGCTTCTGATGCACCTTCTCGCCGGACACGCCCTCCGGGAACCGGTGCAACATGCACGGCCGCTCCCGCAACGCCCGCACGATCCCGTCGCCGACGGACAGGTAGTACTTCACCAGGTCCAGCTTCGTCTCACCCCGGGCAGGGAAGTAGACCCGATCCGGATTCGAGATCCGCACCGTGCGTTCCCCCACCTCCAGCTCGATCGCCGGAGACTTCGCCTTCCCCTTGGACTCAGCCATGCCCTCAACCTAGCCGCGCCCAGGGACAAACCGCACTAAGGCACGTCTCCCGATCCCACGCCGTCGCGAGCAGGTGCTCTGCGGAGTGCATCGGTGTGCTGGAGGGGAGGGCTCGATGCGGATCCATCGTGTCCTTCCCTCCAGTGCAGCGAGGCGCCCGCCGAGTGCCGCGCAGTAGGCGTGGGATCGGGAGACGTGCCTACGCCAGTCTGGTCAGCCAGCCGCGAGTGTCGGGGGTGCGGCCGTACTGGAGGTCGAGCAGGCTGCTGCGGATCGACCGGGTGACCGGGCCGACGCCGTAGTCGATGGAGTGATCGCCGATGGTGAGGTCGCCCTCGGGCCAGGCGACCCGGCCGATGGGCGTGATGACCGCGGCCGTGCCGGACGCGAACACCTCGGAGATCTCACCGGTACGAACGCCGTCCTTCCACTCGTCCGCGGAGATCAGGCGCTCCTCGACGGTGTGCCCGAGGTCCTTCGCGAGCTCGACGACCGAGGCTCGGGTGACGCCTTCCAGGATCGAACCGTTCAACGCAGGCGTCGCGATGCGGCCGTCGGCGTACACGAAGAACATGTTCATGCTGCCGATCTCCTCGAGCCACTTGTGCTCGACCGCGTCGACGAAGGCGACCTGCTCGCAGCCGTTGGCGACCGCCTCGGCCAGCCCGGCGAGGCTGGCCGCGTAGTTCCCGCCGCACTTCGCCGCACCGGTCCCGCCGGGAGTCGCGCGGATGGTGGAGGTCGTCAGCCAGATGGAGACAGGCATGGGGCCGGTGTCGAAGTACGGACCCGCGGGCGACGCGATGACCCCGAAGAGCACCTCCCGAGCCGGCCGCACGCTCAGCGCGGCCTCGGTGGCGATCATGTACGGGCGCAAGTACAGACTGGTCTCGCCGTCCTCGGCAGACGGCACCCATGACTCGTCCACGGTCACCAATGCACGGAGCGCCGCGATGAACGCGTCCTCCGGAACATGTGGCAGCGCAAGTCGCTGAGCGCTCGCAGTGAATCGGGCAGCGTTGCGATCGGGCCGGAACGCCCAGACGGATCCATCCGCGTGCCGGTACGCCTTGAGGCCTTCGAAGATCTCCTGCGAGTAGTGCAGTACGGCGGCGGCCGGGCTGACCGTGAGTGGTGCGTACGCCGTCACCCGCGCGTCTTGCCATCCACCCTCCGTCGTCCAGTTGGCCACGACCATGTGGTCCGTGAACGCCTGCCCGAACGTCGGCTTGGCCAGCACCTCCGCCCGAGCCTCCGCACTGGCCGGATCACTCCGCAACTCAACCGCGAAATCCCAAGCGCCTGTCACCGTCGTCTCAGCTGTCACCCTCCGCACGCTACTCCCGGCACTGTCCCGGCCACGACCCGCCGCCCACACTCCGGCCGCTCAGGTACGCCCGTCGCTCCAGAAGCGCCTGCAGATCCCGTACGCCGGGCAGCCCGGGCTCACGCTGTCGTGCAGCGGACAGCACCCGGTCGGCGTCGTCGTACAAGTAATAGGTGTGCCACTCGTCCGGAAGCTCGACAAGCACCCGCATGGCCAGTGCCAGCGCGGCAGCGACCTCGCCTTCCAGCGCCAGGCACTCTGCCTGCGCCACCTGCAGCCTTGCCCGCTCGTCCCGGTTGTCGTCGGGACAGAGCTCCAGCGCGCGTCCCAGCAGCAGACATCCGGCCGTCCCATAGCCGAGGCTCGTGCACACTCTGCCTTCCAGACCGTGCACCTGGTACGGCGCCAGGTCGTGCGTGCTTGCCGAGGGCAACGCATCGGAACAGCTCAGCACATCCTGCAAGGCTCGGTGTGCCTCGACTGCCTCGCCCACCTCGGCGAGGACCCGTGCACGCACCGCATGAGCCTGGAGAACGGCGCTCGGCCGAACCGGTCCGTGCTGCGCAAGCGCCAACGCTTCGTCGGCCAGCTCCAGCAGTTGCGGCAGGGGCCTCCGCTCCGCCAACCCGCTGGCCGCTTCGGCGGCGCGCAGCTCACTCCGGAGCCAGCCCTCGCCCGAGTCGTCCGCGATCGCTCGGCCGGCCCACCACCAACGCCGCGCACCGCGCGACTCCCCGAGCCCGGTCAGTGTCTCGGCGATCAGCACACACAGTCGCGTGGCCCGGACCGCTTGGGAGGCCACGTGCTCCGGCCCACGAGCCTGCAGGAACTGCAGTTCACTCACGAGCTCCGGCAACAGCCGACGCGGCGGAACAGTGTGGGGGTCTCCGCATTCGTCGACCGCGTCCACTCCGCCGTACCCACTGGTCAGCTGATGCCACGCGGCGCCCAACGGATCCAGGGGGAGCGGCTCGACTGGGTTGCCTCTGCGGTGTTTCTCCGCGTAGGTGTCGGTCAGCTGGTGGCCGGTGCCGAGCTCGCGGTCGCAGAGGCGCGCCAGGTCGGCGGATCCCGGGCGTTGGCCGCGCTCCACCTGCGACAGGTAGCTGTAGTCGTACCCGACGCGACCTGCCAGTTGCCGCAGGCTCAAGCCGACCGCCTGCCTGCACTGCCTCAACTGCGTGCCGAACCTTGCTCCGATAGCTGTCCCAGAATTCGTTTCAGCCACAGGATCACCCCCGCTCACTGGTCCGCCTGGTGGTTGCGGTGCGTGTCGAGGACGTTACGAGCCCCCACCGACAAAACCAGCCCAAGCGGGGCAGTCAGGGGTGTGGGCTGTTCTCACAGCCCACAGACCACACCTGTTGTGCACAGCGCGCGCTGGGCGATTGTTCAGAGGTGAACACGATGCAGCGACAGGCTCGCCTCTTCCGTCTGGTCCGCCACACCGACCCCTCCGGCGTCCACGCAACCGGCACCCTGGCCGAAGGCGTGGAGTGGTCGGACGGCACCGTTGCGCTGAGGTGGCGCGGTCCGTGGCCGAGCACGTCGACCTGGGACGGCGGGGTCGACTCTGTGCTGGCAGTCCACGGCACCGGCGGCCGCACCCAGATCCACTGGCTCCCCACTGCACCCGCGCTCGTGAGCAGGACGTCCGCACCGCCGAGACCAGCAGAACGCGTGCACACCCTCTGGCTGCCGGCGCCCGGCCTGGACGGCCTGTGCTCCCGCTGCGGTCAGCCCTGGCCGTGTCTCAGTTGCGGACCGTAGCCACCCGAGCCGAGTGAGGTGAGACACCGCTGCCAGGCGCGCGCTGATCCGGTTTAGTCTGAGGAGATTTGGTCGGGTGCGGGAAGGGTGGTGTCGAGTGGCGGACGGTGCGGTTGTGGATCCGCTGGACGAGCTGGATGCGCAGTTGGCACGGCTGCGGAACGTGGCGGACGAGCTGCGTGGGGCGCGGGGGCGGCCGGTGCTCGAGGGCAACCAGATCGAGCTGATCGAGGACGGGCCGACCCTGCTGCGCGCGTACGAGGATTTGCAGAAGAACTCCCGGTACGAGGTGCGCGTGCTGGATCGGCCGCCGTACGTGACGCCGCCCTCGACTCAGCAGAAGCTGGAGCTGGACCGGCTCGCGGACGGCGTCGAGTACCGGGCGATCTATGGGACGGAGATCTTCGAGTCCGAGGACATCATGGGGGTGCTGCCGGAGCTGCAGGCGGCCGGCGAGGTGGGCCGGGTGCTGGCGCAGGTGCCGATGAAGATGGCGGTGGGGGATGACCACACCGCGCTGATCGGATTGACGAAGCGGGCGCCGGCCGAGTCCAACCTCCTGATCAGGTCGTCCGGATTGCTCGACGGGTTGATCGCGACGTTCGAGATGTTGTGGGCGTTGGCGATCCCAATGCCTGCACTGCTGGCCAATGGAGAGGTCCCGGCTTTGCGGGCGCCGGACCGGGACATCCTGCTCTTGCTTGCCGGTGGTGCGACGGACGACATGATCAGCCGGCGGTTGCGGATCAGCCCTCGGACGACCCAGCGCCGGGTCCGCGCGCTGATGGAATCGCTCGGCGCGCAGACCCGGTTCCAGGCGGGTGTTCAGGCCGCCCGGCGTCGCTGGATCTAGTTCAGCGTCACCACCGTCCCGGCCCGGTTCGGGAACTCGACGAAGCCGGTGGAGCGCTTGTCAGTCGGCAGACCCGACCAGGATGCGGTGACCTGGAAGGGCTTGAAGGCCGCTGGTGCGACCGGCGGGCTGACCTGCAGCGCACGACCCGACGTGGACGTCACCACGTTGGTCTGCATCGTGTACTGCGTGGTGTCCGCGCCCGGCGGGTTGGTCAGCGTGATCGCGAGGACGCCCCACACGCCAAGGGTCGGTGCCGGGACAGTCGCCGACGCCTGGTTGGAGCCATCGCCCACGAAGGACAGCAACTGCATCTGACCGTTCACGACCTTGTAGAGCACCAGCCAGATGCTGCCGGCCGGGTCCACGGTCTTGATGTTCCACTGCACGGCCTTGGTCTGCGCGGTCACCGTGACCGGGTAGTTCGGCAGATCCGCATCCGCAGCACCAGCGGGTACGGCGCCTGGCACGAGCGGAGCCGACACCACGCCGTACGAACGGATTGGAGCGCCTGCAGCACCCGAGGTGGCCTCGAAGGAGACACTGCCGGAGGCGCCGGAGCCGGTGACGTTGGCCGGTGCCAGCACCGAGGTCGGCACCACGGCAATGGGACTACGGACAGTCTTGCCCGCGCCCTGCCAGGTCAGCCAGCCGCTGGTCGTGTCACCCGAGGCTCCGGTGTCCAGCGTGAGCTTCACCTTGAACGTCTTCGTCTGACCCGCTGCGGTGAAGTTCAGGATGGACGGCGTCACCACAGCCTTCATGCCCGGCACCGAGACGGTCGCTCGGTACAGCCCCGGCGTCACAGCAGTCACCCGGCGGGTGATCGTCTGCGTGCCCAGCAGTTGGCCGACCGCGATGGACGGAGTGTTGTAGTCACTCGGATCGATCGCCGGTGCGCCGGTGCCGGTGTCGACACCGCTGCCTTCCAGGTAGCCCAGCCAGTCCGCATCACCCGAGTCGTAGATCAGTCCGGGATCCAGCATCTTCGACGGCTGCACCTCACCGGCACCTCGGTCGAAGGGGTTGCTGTTGACGGCGCCACTAGAGGTCAGTACGTCGCCGGCAGTCGTCATCAGCGCGGACTTGACCGCCATCGGCGACCAGTCCGGGTGCGCTGACAGGTACAGCGCCGCCAGGCCGGCCACATGCGGCGCGGCCATCGACGTACCCGAGTAGAACGCGTAGCTCTGGCCGGCGTTCGTCGGCGGTGCGACCGCAGCGAGCACGTTGACTCCCGGTGCCGCGAGGTCCGGCTTCAACAGATCGCCATGGCTCGAGGTCGACGGTCCACGCGACGAGAAGTCGGCCATCTGCGGGTATGGATCGACGGTGCCGCTCGTATTACCCGGCACGAGCTCAGCGGTCGCGTTACCGCCGGCCGCGTATGCCTTGACGGTCAGCGCCGCCGGCACGTTGAGGTGCACAGTCGGTACGACGTGGGAGTCGCCGAGCGCGTCCTGGTCGAACAGGTTGAGCAGCACCATCCCCACGCCGCCGGCCCGCTTCACCTCGGCGGACTTGTCCACGCGGGCGCCCACGCCGCGCTCACACACGACGATCTTGCCCGCGGTCTTGGCTGGGTCGAGCGTGCCGGGCAGACAGCCCAGTGCGTCGGAGTCGCCGGCCGTTGTGGTCTTCACAGCCGGACCGCCAACCAGGGGGTGTACACCGGTCTTGGCGGCGATGCTCGTGCTGATCCCGGCGTACTTCTGTCCGTTGCCCAGCACAACAGTCCCGGCGTACGGCGCTACCGTGCTCGCGCCGACCGTGGTCACCCAGGGCGAGGTGTTGTCGAGCGTGGACGCGTCCGGACCGGAGTTGCCACCGGCCGCGGAGACGAAGATGCCGGCCGAGGCCGCGGACAGGAAGGCGAGCTGGACCGGGTCGGTGTGCGCGGACTCGAAGATCGAGCCGACCGAGTAGTTGATGACGTCGACTCCGTCGGCCACCGCTTGGTCGATCGCGGCCAGGATGTCCGACGTGAAGCCACCGGAGTTCTGGCCGTCCTTGCCTTCCCAGAGCGCCTTGTACACGGCGATCTTGGCGGCCGGCGCGACACCGGAGACAGTGCCGTAGTTGATACCGCCCACTGCGACGTCGATACCCGGGTTGCCCGCGGCGGTCGAGGCAGTGTGGGTGCCATGGCCCTGTCCATCACGCGGTGACACGTAGTCCGCCCGTGCGTCCGGTGGCACGAAGCTGAGCCAGCCGTCACCGAAGTACTTGGCGCTGATCAGCTTGGTGTTGCACAGGTCGGCGGTGAACTCCTCACCGGCCTCGCAACTGCCCGTGAACGTGTCGCCGTCGGCCTTCTGCATGACGGTGGTGTCGCCAGTGCGGTACGGCTGGTAGGGGTTCGCTGCGGTCGGGGGTGTCGTGCCGAGCGCGGGTCCGGCGAAGGACGCGCTCTCCGGCCAGACGCCGGTGTCGACTACGCCGACTACGACTCCCTTGCCGGCTGACGACGTACCGCCGAGTGCGTTCCAGACTCCGGTCTTGCCGGACAGTTTGAGGAAGTCAGTCGACTTGCGGTCGTCGAGGGCGACGCGTAGCTGGTCGGGGACGACCGACACCACGCCTGCTGTCTTGCTGAGCTCGTTGACCTGCTTGGAGGTCAGCGAGGCGGTAAAGGCGTTCAGCGCGGTCGAGTAGTCGTGAGAGACCTTGGCGCCGACGTGCGCCGCGACCTCTGCGTGCTTGGAGCCCAGGAAAGAGCGGTAGCGCTTGGCGTCGGTGCTGTTGACCTCCACCTTGCGACCGGCCGCGGGCTTGGTCGCCTTGAGACCGCTCACGCCACCTTGGTACGTCGCCACCGGCTTGTCGGCCAGTGTGACGACGTACCGGCCCGGTGCGAACGTCGGCAGCCCGAGTGAGGTGGCTGCCGATTCGGCCGGTGGTTGTGCGGAGCCTGGTGGAGCCACCAGGGCGGTGGTGATCAGCACGGCGCCGGCGAGTAGTGCGGCCCGCCGGCGCAGGTTGGGATGGTTCACGTGATGCCTCCACGGGGGACGGTCTGTCCCAGTAGTCCTGACCGCGGCTGTAGCCCCGGTCGCCCGCCCCCGAGCTCGGACGCCGAAGAGCCTGCCAATCCGCCGCTGCCCGCACACGGTTTTGGCTTCAAGTAGCCGCTGGCGAAAACCTGCCATTCCCGTCGTCGGGATCCGGACAGGGTCGGGTATCCGACGGCAGCGACGCATTGACCTGTAGTTATGGAGCGTCTCTACTTAATCGCTATGCGATGGCTTGCGGTTGTCTTCGGGGTCCTCCTGGCCGGCATCACGGTGCCTGCGCAGGCCGCCAACATCCTGACCAATCCCGGGTTCGAGTCGGGCTCACTGAGCGGCTGGAACTGCTCCGGCGGCTCGGTCGTCACCACTCCGGTCCGAACCGGCGGCTATGCGCTCAACGGCGGGGTAACGAGTTCCGACTTCGCACAGTGCAGTCAGACAGTCTCCGTGCAGCCCAGTACGTCATACACGCTGTCGGCCTGGGTGCGTGGCTCCTATGTCTATCTGGGTGTCACTGGTGGCACGTCCACCTGGACGCCGTCCGCTGCGAACTTCTCCCAGCTGAGCCTCTCCTTTACTACTGGGGCTAGTCAGACGTCCGCACAGATCTATGTGCACGGCTGGTACGGCCAACCGGCGTACCAGGCCGATGACTTCAGTCTTGACGGCCCTGGCGGCACTCCGGGTGCTCCGAGCGCTCCAGGTACGCCGACAGTCACCGGTACGACGAACTCCGCCATCTCCCTGAGTTGGCCGGCAGCAACAGGCGCGGTCACCGGCTATCGCGTGTATGAGGGGGCGAGCGTCGTACAGACCGTCACTGGTACGACGGCAACCGTCAGCGGACTCGTGGCATGCAGCAGTCACACCTACTCGGTAGCGGCGTACAACAGCGTTGGTGAGTCGGCCAAGTCGGCGGCGACAACAGGTACGACGGGAGGCTGCACCAGCACGGGATTGCCGAAGCATGCGCTGATCGGCTACCTGCATGCGAGCTTCGCGAACGGATCCGGGTACGTGCGGATGGCCGACGTACCAGCCGAGTGGAACATCATCAATCTGGCCTTCGGAGAGCCCACGTCGGTCACGTCCGGCGACATCCGCTTCAACCGGTGCCCGGCGGCAGAGTGCCCGAACGTGGAGAGCGATGCGGACTTCAGTGCCGCGATCCGGGCCAAGCAGGCGGCCGGGAAGAAGGTGCTGATCTCGATCGGCGGTGCGAACGGCCAGGTGCAGCTCACCACCACGGCGGCCCGGGACGCATTCGTCAGCTCGGTCAGCGCGATCATCGACCGGTACGGGCTGGACGGGCTGGACATCGACTTCGAGGGACACTCGCTGTACCTGAACGCCGGTGACACCGACTTCCGCAACCCGACCACACCGGTGATCGTCAATCTGATCTCGGCGCTCAAGACGCTCAAGGCGAAGTACGGCGCGAAGTTCGTGCTGACGATGGCGCCGGAGACGTTCTTCGTACAGGTCGGGTACCAGTTCTACGGCGGTGCGGGCGGTGGCGACAACCGGACCGGGTCGTACCTGCCGGTGATTCACGCGATGCGTGACGCCCTGACCGTGCTGCACGTCCAGGACTACAACTCGGGGCCTGTGATGGGGCTGGACAACCAGTACCACACCATGGGCGGCGCGGACTTCCACATCGCGATGACCGACATGGTCAAGGCCGGATTCCCGGTAGCGAACACCGGTCAGACGTTCCCTGGTCTACGGGACGACCAGATCGGGTTCGGCCTACCGGCTGCGGTCAGCGCCGGCAACGGCTACACCGCCCCGGCAGCCGTACATCAGGCGCTCGACTGCTTGGTGAAGGGGCAGAACTGCGGTGGCTACACGCTTCGCGGCGGCACGTCGCCGGCGTTCCGCGGGCTGATGACGTGGTCGATCAACTGGGACCGCTACTACAACTGGGAGTTCCAGAACAGCCACGCGCCGTACCTCGCGGCCCTGTCCTGAGAGCGACGATCCGCGGGTGCCACAGCCCCGCGGATCGCCGGTCTGGCCGATCCGGTCCGCGCCCAGCCCCCGCGGACCGGATCTGGGCTGTGGATTATCGATCCGCTTTGTGGCTTCGCGCTGGTATGAAGGAGGCATGACAGCGTCAACGACCCGCCCGGTGATCCTCACCGTGGACGACGACCCCGGCGTTTCCCGGTCGATCGCCCGTGACCTCCGCCGCCGGTACGGCGAGGAGCACCGCATCGTCCGGGCGGAGAACCCGGCCCAGGCGCTGGACGCCCTGAAGGAGCTGAAGCTCCGCGGTGAGCCGGTCGCCCTGCTGCTGGCCGACTACCGGATGCCCCAGATGTCCGGCATCGAGTTCCTCGAGGCCGCGATGGACCTGTTCCCGCTCGCCCGCCGCGTGCTGCTGACGGCGTACGCCGACACCGACGCGGCGATCCAGGCGATCAACGTAGTCGACCTCGACCACTACCTGCTCAAGCCGTGGAACCCGCCGGAGGAGAAGCTCTACCCGGTGGTCGACGCGATGCTCGACCTGTGGAAGGAGACCCCGGAGCCGTCCACGGACGAGACGAAGGTGATCGGCCACCGCTGGTCCGCGCCGTCGTTCGCGGCCCGTGACTTCCTGGCCCGGAACGCGGTGCCCTACCGCTGGTTCAGCGTCGACGACGACGAGAGCCAGCGGCTGCTCGCCGCGGCCGGCATCGACGGGTCCACCCTGCCGGTGGTGATCACCGCGGACGCGACGGTGATGGTCGCCCCGAGCGAGGCGGAGCTGGCCGACAAGGTCGGGCTGTTGACCGCCCCGACCCAGGATTTCTACGACCTCGTCGTGGTCGGCGGAGGCCCGGCCGGGCTCGGCGCCGCGGTGTACGGCGCCAGCGAGGGACTGCGGACCGTCCTGGTCGAGCAATTGGCGACCGGCGGCCAGGCCGGCCAGTCGAGCCGGATCGAGAACTACCTGGGCTTCCCGGACGGGGTGTCCGGGGCGCAGCTGACGGACCGGGCCCGGCGGCAGGCGGTGCGGTTCGGGGCGGAGCTACTGACCGCTCGTCAGGTGGTGGGGCTGGAGACGCTCGGCAACGCGCGGCGGCTGATGTTCTCCGACGGCAGCGAGATCTCGTCGCACTCGGTGATCCTGGCGACCGGGGTGTCCTACCGGACCCTCGAGGCTCCGGGTGTCGACGACCTGTGCGGTCGCGGGATCTACTACGGCTCGGCGACGACCGAGGGTCCGGCCTGCGCCGGCCAGGAGGTCTACATCATCGGCGGGGCGAACTCCGCCGGCCAGGCCGCGGTCTATTTCTCCAGGCATGCCAAACGCGTGCATATGCTGGTCAGAGGACCATCGCTCACGGCGACGATGTCGTCGTACCTGATCGACCAGATCGACGGCATCGACAACATCGAGGTGCACACCTGCACGCAGGTCGTTTCCTGCAAGGGCTCGGAGCACCTCGAGGTGTTGACCCTGCTGGACAGCCAGACCGGCGAGAGCCGCGAGGTGAGCACGGAGTGGATGTTCGTGTTCATCGGAGCGGCGCCCCGGACGGACTGGCTGCCGACGGATCTGCACCGCGACGAGCGCGGCTTCGTGCTCACCGGTCCGGACCTGCACGGCAAACCGCCGGGCTGGCCCCTGGACCGGGAGCCGTACCACCTGGAGACGAGCATGCCGGGCGTGTTCGCCGCCGGCGACGTCCGGGCCGAGTCGGTGAAGCGGGTCGCCTCCGCGGTCGGCGACGGAGCGATGGCCGTGACACTGGTGCACCGATACCTGGAGATGCTCTGATGACTGACCAGACAGTGGAGCCGCGGCGGCTGAGCCCGGACGAGCTGCGCACGCTGTTCCTCTTCGAGAGCCTGACGGACGAGCAGCTGCACTGGCTGTCCGACGCCGGGTACGTCGAGTCTTGGCCCGACGGAATCGTGTTCAACGAGGGCGACGAGGCGACCTGCTGCTACGTGCTGCTGTCGGGTGAGCTCAGGCTGTGCAAGCTGTCGCACGGCGAGCTGGTCGAGATCAACCGGACCAGCCAGCGCGGTGTGTACGCCGGTGCGTTCAACGCCTTCTTCGGTGCCGCCGACCACAAGTCGTACACGGCGACGATGCAGGTGATCCAGCCGTCGGAGTTCTTCGTCATCGGCGCCGAGACGATGGCGACGATGATGAACACCTGGTTCCCGATGGCGGTGCACCTGATCGAGGGCTTCGTGATGGGCATGCGGCGGACCAACGAGACGCTCGGCGAGCGCGAGCGGTTGCTTGCCCTCGGCTCCTTGTCGGCCGGTCTCACGCACGAGCTGAACAACCCGGCCGCGGCGGCGGTCCGGGCCGCGGCGACCTTGCGGCAGCGGGTCTCCGGGATGCGATCCAAGCTGGCGATGCTCGCCGACGGCACGCTGGACGCGACGAAGCTGCACCAGATCGTCGCGCTGCAGGACGACGCGGTCGAGCGGCTGGAGAAGAACAAGGACAAAGACGTCTCGCCGATGGAGCTGTCCGACGCCGAGGACGCGTTGACCGATTGGCTCGACGACCACGACGTCCAGGCCAGCTGGGACGTCGCGCCGGTGCTGGCGGCGGCCGGCCTGGACGTGCCGTGGATGGAGGCGGTGCTGACCGCGGTCGGCCCGAAGTACCTCGAAGGTGCCGTGCGGTGGCTGATGTACACGATCGACACCGAGTCACTGATGAACGAGATCGACGACTCGGTCACGCGGATCTCGACGCTTGTCGGTGCCGCGAAGCAGTACTCCCAGATCGACAGAGCGCCGTACCAGACCGTCGATCTGCGCGAGCTGCTGAAGTCCACGCTGGTGATGATGTCGGGCAAACTGCAGGGTCTCGAAGTGGTGAAGGACTTCGATCCCGAGCTGCCGCCGATCCCGGCGTACGCCGCCGAGCTCAACCAGGTGTGGACGAACATCATCGACAACGCGGTCAGTGCGATGGGCGGATCCGGCACGCTGACGATCCGGACCCAGAGGGACGGCGCGTACGCGGTCGTCGAGATCGGCGACACCGGTCCGGGCATCCCGGCGGAGATCCGGCGCCGCATCTTCGAGCCGTTCTTCACCACCAAGCCGATCGGCGAAGGCACGGGCCTGGGTCTCGACATCTCCTGGCGGATTGTGGTCAAGAAGCACCACGGCGACCTCCGCGTCGAATCCGAACCCGGCAACACCCGCTTCAAGGTCGTCCTCCCTCTGGACCCGGAGAAGGAACTGGAGTCCGACCCGGCGCTCCTTTCGTAGCTCAGCGCAACCAGTTGAGAATCGTGGTTAGGGCTTCCGGATCGACGTGCTGCGCGGTTCGGTAGTCAGCCAGGGTGGACGGCCCGGTGCCGGGGAAGAACAGGTGGTCGTCGGCCGGCAGGATCTTGATGGTTGCGGTGGGGAGGGCTTCCCGCCAGGCGGGGAGGTCGTCGGCGACCGTCACCTGGTAGTCGCGGCCGCCCTGGAGGACGAGGATCGGTACGTCGAGCTTCGCGGCCGTGGCGACACCGTCGTACTCGCGGAGGTCGAGCCAGTACGACCCCGGCATGCCGAACGGGAGGTCCGCGGGTGGGGTGTCCGGTGAGAGGTCCGGGCTGTCGACGACGGCGGCCTGGCGTTCGAACAGCTCGATCGTCCCCGGTGGAACGGCTTCCGGGTTCGTGGTGCTGAGGTAGGTCATCACGCGGACGGCGGCGTGGTGGATGGGCTGGGTGTCGCCGGCCATGATGACGAGTCCTGATACCAGCGGTTCCTCGGCCGCGATCTTCGGTGCGACCTTGCCGCCCATGCTGTGGCCGATCAGGAAGACCTGATCGACGTATTGCTTCAGTGTGCGTACGGCGGCGATCGCATGCGGGACGTACTCCGCCGTCATGGTGAAGCCCGGTTCGGTCATAGCCTCGGGCCGGTTGGCGGTGAGCTTGTCGAAGCGCAGTACGGCGATGCCCTGGCTGGCGAGTCCCCAGGCCAGGTCCTTGAGCGGCTTGTTGGGGCCACTGGTCTCGTCGCGATCGAACGGCCCGCTGCCGGCCAACAGGACGACGCCGACGCCCGGCATGAGTCGACCGCTGTCCTGCTTTCCACCACTCCCCGGGACCGCAGGTCGAGGAAGCGTCAGCGTCCCCGGCACCTCCTGCCCGCCGGCGGTTAGGGCGATCTCTTCCTCGGTGAAGCGGGCGGGATCGGCGTACGGCGGGCAGCTGATCGAGGGAATGCGGGCGGCGATCCTCCCGGTCCTCACCAACGAGGCCACGCCTGAGCGGAAGCGTTATCTGCTCAGTCCGATCCTGTTCCCCGTCGAGGACTAGTCACATTTCCTCGCGTGGATCCGTCAACTGGGCGTACCCGAAACGACGAGGAGACGATCATGCAGTCGAGTGTCGTGCGGTTTCACACCTACGTCATGGAGCCCAAGAATCTCGGGGAGTTTCTCACCCGCCGAGCCGCGGTGATCGACCTGATCCGCGCCGCTCATCCGGGCCTGATCGCGACCAGGCTGGTTCGGCTCGAGGATGACAGCTACACGGACACGTGGCAGTGGGAGTCGATGGCGGCAATGGCCGCGGCGTTCCCGATGGCGAAGAGCCCCGAGGCGGCCGCAGCCTGGTCCCTGACCTCCGACTCCTCAGCCGTGAACGGCGAGGTCGTCGCCGACCGCTGACACCAGGGCGCAAGTCGCGGGTGTAAGTGGCGGGCGATGGAGGTCAGGGGATTGGCTGGGTGGCTTCCAGGTCGGCGATGGCTGCTCGGGTTGCGGTGGTGAAAGACCAGAAGAGTCGCAGGGTGGTGTTCTTGCGGTCCGCCCGGGTGTTGATGCGGAACATCGCCCGACGCAGCGGGGTCGTGAGCTCGAGTTGGGCGCCGACGCCGAGGAGTGTCCGATTGGCGATGTTGAGGGGCTCGTCGCCGTTGAGGTCAGGGACGGAGTCGGCGTCGATGGCGCGGATGCGGGCTGCGGTGAGTCTGGTCAGGAGATGGGACTTGAAGGTGGTGTTGAGGCCGCCGACGAGGACCGCTTGGGTGCCGTTCGGTAGTTCGGCCTCGGACGTCGTGCAGCCGTGGAGGCCGACGGCGTTGAGTGAACCGGCGGCGAGGGCCCGGGCGACGTGGTCGTCGCAGCCGGTGGACGTGACGTGGAGTTCGCTGTTGCCGGAGTCGCGCAGGCCCTCGAACATCCAATAGTCGTGGAGCGGCCCGTCAGCCGGGGTCGGGGTGAGGTCGGCCGGGTGGTAGCCGGCGATCGCCAGGCACAGTTCCGACGTGCCGGCCTCGATGCCACCGCCATGCGGGGCCAGGATCGTGGTGCGCTGGACGGCAGACTGCTCGGTCAGGTCGTCGTCGAACCACTCGTGCCGCCGATACCGCCGCGCGTAGTCGACGCCCTCGGTCAGCCCAGGGTCGGCGTACAGGTCGGTGTTGGACGCAAACTTTCGTGAAGTCCCCACGCCGATCTCCCTCCCACCCACTCTGAACTTAGCGCGGCGATGCGTACCTAAGAACAGGAGGTGGTTCGGTTTCTGGGCGCACGGCTGGGGGACTCAGGCTCAGCCGGGGGTATACGTAGACGACTACGTCCTGTTCTTAGGTACGGCGATCAGCGGAGAGCGGTGCCGTGGGTGTGGGACAGGAGGTGCAGGTCGTCGCGGGTGGGGAGGGATTCCCAGTCGCCGAGGGCGGTGACGCAGAAGGCGCCGGAGGTGGTGGCGCGGTCGAGGCGGGCTTCGGGGGCGAGGTTGTCGAGGGTGGCGGAGAGGTGGCCGGAGACGAAGGCGTCGCCGGCGCCGATGCTGTCGACGACGGTGACCGGGAGGGCGGGGCGGTGGATGGTGCCGTCGGACGAGTGGGCCCAGGCGCCCTTGCCGCCGGCGGTGACGACGACCTGGTCGACGGTGCTGTGGGCGAGGAGGTCGGCGACCGGGTCAGCGGCGTCGGTCAGGAGGTCGAGCTCGTCGTCGGAGGCGAAGACGGTCTGGACATGGGGGAGGAGGTCGCGGAGAGCGACCGCGGCATCGGGGCGGGACCACAGCCGAGCGCGGTAGTTGACGTCGAGGGAGACCTGCACGCCTGCGGCGAAAGCTGTGCGTACGGCGGACAGCGTCGCGGCGCGGGCGGTGTCCGAGAGAGCCGGGGTGATGCCGGTGACGTGGAGCAGGCGTGGTTGCGTTGCGTCGATCGCGGCGACGCATTCGTCGGCGGTGAGGGTCGATCCGGCCGAACCGCGGCGGTGGTAGCTGACCCGGGTGATGTCGTGTGACGGTTGGTCGAACGCGATGAATCCGGTGAACGACTCGTCCGAGAACCGCAGCCGGCTGGTGTCGATTCCCTCGGCGCGCAACGTTCGCTGGATCAGGCGGCCGGGCTCATCGTTGCCCACGGCGCCTACCCAGGTGGCCTGGTGTCCGAGCCTGGACAGGCCGATGGCGACGTTGGTCTCCGAGCCGGCGATCGACAGGTGTGCGTCACCGCCGAGCCGCATCGGGCGGGTGGTGCGCAACGAGACCATGGTCTCGCCGAGGGTGAGCAGGTCGGTCATCGCGAGAGCTCCGGGCGTAGGTGGCTGAGGTGGCGGGCGGTTGGGGCTAGACGCCGAGCGTGGTGCGGAAGGTGGCGGCTCGGGCGGCCAGGGCGGACTGCGATCCGCCCGTACCGGCATCGCCCTGCAGTGGAGAGCCGACGCCGACCGCGAGCGCGCCTGCAGCCAGATACTCCGGAGCGGTCGCGGCGTCGACACCGCCGACGGCGATGAGGGGTGCGTCGGGAAGCGGAGCGCGGAGTTCGCGGAAGTAGCCCGGGCCATAGACCTTCGCTGGGAAGATTTTCACCGCGGTCGCGCCCAGGTCGAGGGCGGCGACGACCTCGGTCGGGGTGAGGGCACCGCACAGCAGCGGGAGACCGAGCTCGACGCTGCGCTGGGCGCCCCGAGTGATCGCAGGAGTGACGACGAAGCCGGCGCGGGCGGCGGCGACCTCGTCGGCCTGGGCGGCGGTGATGACGGTGCCGGCGCCGATCAGGATGCTCGGGTCGTACTCCGAGCGGGCCTTGGCGATCGCGTCCACCGCGCCGGGCGTGGTGAGGGACACCTCGAGCGCGGTGATCCCGGCCTCGACCAGGGTGTGGATGCACTCCAGAGCGCGATCGGCTCCGTCGGCGCGGATGATGGCGAGCATCTTGCGGTCGCGAATTTCGGCAAGCAGATCCATGGTTCCCAACCTATTTGATCGATCTAGACATAGGACGTCCGATGAGCTCTGGTTCGCGACGCCGGATTGTGGCTGAATTACTAACTGAACAACCGCCCCGTTGTTTCCTTTCAGGAGGCATCCGCCCATGCCCAAACGCCTTCCACTGCTCATCGCCCTCGCCCTGGCCGCCGCCGGGCTGACCGTCCCGGCCGCGCAGGCCGCCGTCACCCAGACCGTGCTCTTCAACAAGGGCGACGCCGGCTACGGCTGCTACCGCATTCCGGCCGTCGTGAAGACCAAAACCGGCACCCTGCTCGCCTTCGCCGAAGCGCGCCGCGCCTGGTGTGCGGACTCCCAGGAGATCGACCTGGTGATGCGTCGCTCCGAGGACGACGGTCGTACCTGGTCGGCGGCGCAGACCGTCCTGTCCGGTACGGACAGCGACCCGAACGCGGTCGCCACGCGCGGCAATCCCACCCCGATCGTCGACTACGAGACGGGTCGCATCGTCTTGCTGACCACGATGGACCCGGGTACGACGACTCGCCCGCGGACGCCGTACGTGCAGTTCAGCGAGGACGACGGGAAGACCTGGAGCAAGGCCAAGAACACCGGTGACCAGATCGATGATCCGGCCTGGGGCTGGTACGCGACCGGGCCGGTGCACGGCATCCAGCTGACCCGCGGTACGCACGCCGGCCGGTTGGTGGCCGGGACCAACTACGACAACGGAGCCGGTGTGAACGCGGGCCAGCTCGTCTACAGCGACGACCACGGCGAGACCTGGCACAAGGGTGCGACCGACCAGCGCTCCGATGCGACGCCTCAGGAGATCAGCGTGGTCGAGAAGGTTGACGGCGGCATCTATGCCGGTGCCCGCAACAACGCCGGCAGCGCTGGAGCCAGCCGGATGTTTGCGGTCAGCAACGACGGCGGTCAGACGTACGTGGCGCCCTACGCAACGATCGCCGGTCTGACCACACCGACGGTGCAGGGATCGCTCCAACGGCTGCGCGCGGTCGATCAAGGCGACAAGTACAACCGGATCCTGTTCGCTGCTCCCGCCGATCCGGAGCGGCGCCGGTACATGACGATCCGGTCCAGCTTCGACGAAGGCAAAACCTGGCAGTCCGTTGCCGATGGCACCCGGATCACCGGCGACTGGTCCGGCTACTCCGACATGGCCATCCTCGACACGGGCGAGATCGGGCTGCTGTACGAAGGTGGCTCGGTCGACGCCCGGGATCAGATCCGCTTCGCCCGCTTCACCGAGACCGACATCGGCCACCCCGACGCACCTCTCGGTACGACGACACCCGACGTCTCCGGCTACGGCAACAACAGCTACCTCCGCGGCGGGACGACGTCGATCACCGGGAAGTTCGGCCAGGCGCGCGACCTCGACGGAACCGATGACGCGATCCAGTTGCCGTTCGCCGAGTCGCTCGCGGTCGGCGCGGGTGACTTCACCGCGATGGCGTGGATCAAGTACGGCGCGAGTACGGCGAACCAGGCGATCTTCTGGGGTTACGGGATCAACGAGTTCTCGCAGTTCTGGCTGCGCGCCGAGCCGGCTGACAGCCGGATCCGCGGTCTGATCACGACCGGCGGAAGCACTGCGGCCGTCGCGACGGCCAGGGCCTACAACGACAACGCCTGGCACCACGTCGCCCTGCAGCGCAAAGCCGGCACGCTGTCGATCTGGGTCGACGGAACCCAGGCGGCCGGCGGCACCGCGCCGGCCGGATCGGTGAGCCCGGGCCGTCCGTTCAAGATGTACGTCGGCCAACGGCTGGACGGCGCGCATCACTTCGACGGGTCGATGGACGAGGTCCGCCTCTACAAGCGGGCGCTCACGTCGACCGAGCTCAACAGCATCCGCACCACGAACAGCACGACGGTGCCGAACGTCGTACTCGACCTGCCGCTCGGGTGACATCACACTGGCCTGGCGGAGACGGTCAGCCGCCAGGCCAGCTCACCGTTGGCGGGCACCACCGCGGCATCATCCGGTCCCGCGGAGGCCAGGTCGAACACCCGGCCGAGCATCGGCTCCACCCCGAGACTCCGGTACGGCGCTTCGTCCGGGAAGCCACCCAGGTTGCGCCAGAACGCCGTGGAGACTGGTTGCCCAGGGCAACTCAAAGTCAGGGTGAGCTCGGCTCCACGGTCCCGGACCGAGATGGTCGGGCAGTCGACCAAGACCCCACCGACCGCGCTCCCGTCGGACGGCCCGTAGGTGGTCAAGTCGAGTGGGGTCGGCCACGGGGTGGCGACCCAAGGTGCGTCGTCAGGCCAGGTCCAGGGCAACAACGGAGCGGCCTCCGGGTAGAGGCGGCAGATAGTCCCACCAGGCACCGAGAGAGTGGTGCCGACGGCGCAGTCGAGGAGGGCGTGGGCAGCCCAGATGAAACGGAAGCCGGCCGGTGCTTGCAGCCGATAGTCGACGGTAACGGTGTCCGTGCCGGGGGTGAAGGCCCGAGTCAGGATCGCGTCGTCATACGTGACGGTAGTGTCCCAGGGCTGGTTCCACAGGCCGCCGTGGTCAGGTGCGCCGCGGACGGTGGGGAAGCACTCGTCGAGACCGCCGGCGTCGATGAAGGTCGCGAGGCCGGCACGTGGTCCGGCGAGCAAGCCAGGTCCGGCCCAAAGCCATTCGCGGCCGGCCAGCCACAGGGACGTCCATCGACCCCCGTCAGTGGGGTCGATGGTCACGACACGGCCGGCTGCGGCTTGCTCGGTCACCATTCGGCGAAGGAGCCGTCTTCGTGGGTCCAGACCGGGTTGCGCCAGGCATGACCGGTCTTGTCGGCGGCCCGGACGGCGGCCTCGTCGACCGTGATTCCCAAGCCAGGCAGGGGATTCCACTCGGCGTGGCCGTCGACCCAGGCGAACGGTGCCGGGTCGGCGACGTACGACGTGAGGTCGCTGGTCAGGTTGTAATGGATGCCGCGACTCTGCTCCTGGATCAGGAAGTTCGGCGTCGCGAACGACACCTGCAGACTCGCCGCCAGCGAGATCGGGCCGAGCGGACAGTGCGGCGCCAGCATCGCGCCGTGCGTGTCAGCCAGTACGGCGATCCGCCGCAGCTCGGAGATCCCGCCCGCATGCGACACGTCGGGCTGGACGACCGCGACGCCGGCGTCGAGCGGCGCCACGAATTCGGAGCGGTGGTAGAGCCGCTCGCCGAGCGCGACCGGAACCGTCGAGGTGCTGACGACTTCCGCCAGGTGGGTCATGTGCTCGGGCAGCACCGGCTCTTCGACGAAGAAAGGCTGCAGGTCCTCGACGGCGTGCAGGATCCGGCGCGCGCCGGCTACTCCGACCCGGCCATGCAGGTCGATGGCCACGTCGCGGTCGTTGCCGAGGGCCTCCCGGGCGGCGGCCAGCCGGGCGACGATGTCGTTGATCTCGGCAAGAGACGGCGACGGCTGGATCCGGCCGCTGCCGTTCATCTTCACCGCGGTCATCCCGGCGGCGACCTGTTCCGCGACGGCGTCCCCGACCTCGGCCGGCTCGTCGCCACCCACCCACGAGTACACGCGCACCCGGTCGCGCACCCGTCCACCGAGCAGTGCCGCGACGGGAGCGCCGTACACCTTGCCGGCGATGTCCCACAGCGCGTGGTCCAGCCCGGCGACGGCACTACTCAGCACCGGACCGCCGCGGTAGAAGCCGCCCTTGGTCAGGACCTGCCAGTGCCGCTCGATCTGCAACGGATCCTGGCCGATCAGGTACTCCGACAGGACGTCGATCGCGGTCCGGACGAGCTCGGCCCGGCCCTCGACCACGGGCTCGCCCCAGCCGACGACGCCGTCGCTGGTCTCGATCCGGCAGAACAGCCAGCGCGGTGGGACCAGGAATGTCTCGATCCGCTCGATCTTCACCGGCGCCGTCCACGGGAGGAACCGCGAACCTCGGTCAGGTCCTCCGCGGCCTTGGCCAGCAGCTCTCGCATCGCCTGCTCGGCGGCGACGGAGTCGTGCGCCCGGATGGCGTCGAGCACGCGGCGGTGGCTCGGTATCGGGTCGTCCGACGGCTTCACCTTGTGCACCAGCCGGTCGCGATCGGCGAGCCCGGTCTCCATGATCACTTCCATCTTCGTCAGCAGTTCGTTGCCCGTTGCCGCCAGCAACGCCCGGTGGAACGCGAGGTCCGCGGCCGCCGCGGCGAGGTTGTCACCCGCGGACTCCATCGCTGCGAGCGCCTCGTCGAGTGCCGCGAGGTCTGCGTCGTCGGATCGCAGCGCGGCCAGCCGGGCGGCGGCCGGTTCGACGATCCCGCGCACCTCGTGCAGCTCCTCGAGCAACTCGGGCCGGGCGTCGGCGTCCTTGAAGTGCCAGCGGATCATGTCCGCGTCGAGCAGGTTCCAGTCCGAGCGCGGGCGGACGAACGTGCCCCGCTTCTGTCGCGCGTCGACGAGGCCTTTCGCGGTCAGGACCTTCAACGCCTCCCGGACCGCGGTCAGGCTGACCCCGAGGTCGGACTGCAGCTCGGTCACGTTGATGGTCGCGCCCTCCGGGATCTGCCCGGACAAGATCCGCTCGGCCATCACCTCCACGATCTGCCCGTGCAGCCCTCGCGACACCCCGCGCTGAATCCCCGTCACACCGTTCTCCCTCATGCAGAGTCCTTCGCCGCGGACCATCCGCCGTCGACCACCAGGCTGGCGGCGGTCACGTACGACGCCTCCGCCGACAACAAGAACGCGACCACCTGAGCCACCTCGTCCGGCTGCCCGAGTCGCCCGATCGCCGTCGCCCGTGCACTCTGCTCCCGGCCCTCGGCGTCGACGCGGTCCCACATCGCGGTCTCGATCGGACCTGGAAGCACGGTGTTCACCCGGATCGAGCCGCCGTACTCGACGGCCAGCTGGCGGCCGAGGGCGACCAGCGCGCCCTTCGTCGCCGCGTACGCCGGATGCCCGGGCAGGCCCGCGAGAGCGTGCACCGACGACATCAGTACGACGGATCCCGCGGCGGCCGCCAGGTCGTCGTACAGCGCCTGGAACCCCAGAAACGCGGCGGTCAGGTTGACGTCGAGCTGTCGTTGCCAGGACAGCGGCGACAGCTCGTGGGCCGGCTTCACGTCGGCGAAGCCCGCGTTGCTGACGAGTCCGTCGATCGGGCCGAGCTCGTCGCGAACGCGGGACCGCACCTCGGCCCAGGTGTCCGGCGCCGAGACATCACCCAGTACGGCGATCGCCCGGCCGGGGACCTCCTTGGACGGCTGGACGTCGACCTGCACCACCGAGGCGCCCTCGGTCAGGAACCGCTCCACACAGGCAGCACCGATTCCCGACGCCGCGCCGGTCACCACGATCACCCGCCCACCCAGCCGCACCCGCCACTCCTCCCACGCCGACTCCCACCCAAGCACGTGCGGCGGAGCGTTCCAACGATGAACGAGGCACCAGTTGACCGTGACGTCGCTGTCGCGTCAAGCGATTTGCTCGTAATTTACGAATTAATATTGACACCTGGGGCCGCTCGCCGCAAGATCGTCGGCAACAAGGACCACTCACTCGACTGGCATGACCGTCGAGTCGATCTCAGGAGTTGGCATGACGGGTCTGGCAGCAGATCGGCGGACATTCCTCAAGGGACTCGGAGCGCTCGGGGCGGTTGCCCTGGTGCCCGGGTGCGCGACCTCGACGAAGAGTCCCGGCAGCGGTAGCGCGGCGACTGGTGAGCTCGCGCTGCAGTCGAACCTCTCCAGCGAGCAGGCCAAGGCCGCGATGGAGAAGCTCGTTGCTGCGTACAACAAAACCGGCGGGTCCCAGGTCAAGCTGAACACGGTCGCGTCGGAGATCTTCCGGACCCAGCTGCCGACGTACCTGACCTCGGCGAACCCGCCGGACGTCTACACCTGGTACGCCGGCTCCGTCGCGGACTCGTACGCGAAGAAGGACCTGCTGCTCGACGTGACGAGCGTGTGGGACGGCATGACGAACTACCCGAAGTCGATGCAGACGCTGTCCACGAGCAGCGCCGGGCAGAAGATCTTCGTGCCGACCAGCTACTACTGGTGGGGCATGTTCTACCGCAAGTCGAACTTCGCCAAGTGGGGCGTGACGCCGCCGAAGACCTGGGACGAGTTCGTGGCCGTCTGCAAGACCATCCAGAGCAAGGGCATCCCGCCGATCGGGATCGGTCTCGGCGACACCCCGTGGGTCGCGTCGGCGTGGTTCGACTACCTGAACATCCGGATCAACGGTGCGCCGTTCCACCGCCAGTTGCTCGCCGGCGAGGGCCGTTTCGACGACCCGAAGGTGAAGGCGGTCTTCACCAAGTGGCGCGAGGCACTGCCGTACTTCGACCCGAAGGGCAAGTCGTTCCCGTTCCAGGAGGCGACGTCGGCGCTGCTGGCCGGCAAGACCGGGATGTTCCTGATCGGCACGTTCTTCGCCGACTCGGCACCGAAGGACGCGCTGGACGACATCGACTTCTTCCAGTTCCCGATCATCGACCCCGCCGTACCGGTGGCTGAGGAAGCGCCGACGGACGGGTACTTCGCGTCCAAGAAGGCGAAGGATCCCGACGGCGTGAAGAAGTTCATGACCTGGCTGGCGACGCCGGAGGCGCAGGAGATCTACGTACAGAGCTCGTCCGGTACGGCGATTCCCGCGAACCCGGACGGCAGGTCGGCCGACACCCCGCTGGTGAACAAGGGCAAGGCGATGATCGAGAGGGCGGCCGAGCTGACCCAATTCTTCAACCGCGACTCCAGCGACGCCCTCCAGCCGACGGCCGACGCCGCCCTCACCAAATTCCTCGACAAGCCGGACCAGATCGACCAGATCCTGAAGGACTGGCAAGCCGCCGCAGAAAAGGTTTTCAAGGCGTGACTTCCACCTTGACAGAGACGGCTCCCGGCCGGTCCGCACCACGGGCCGGCGGGGGTGCGTCCCGCCGTACCAAGAACTCCGGGCCGCGCCGGGTGTCGCCGCTGATCCTGGCGTTTGTGCTCGTGCCGTTCCTGATCGAGGCCGTGTGGGTGTTCTGGCCGGCGATGCAGGGGTTCTGGCTGTCGCTGACGAGTTGGGACGGGTTGTCGGCGCCTCGGTTCGTGGGGTTCGGCAACTTCGGGGACATGGTGTCGGATCCGATCTTCCGGACCGCGCTGAAGAACACGGCGATCTGGCTGGTGTTGTTCGGTGGGCTGAGTGTGGTCGGCGGGTTCGGAATGGCGCTGCTGTTGCAGAAGGAGCGCCGTGGCGTCGGTATCTACCGGGCCGCGCTGTTCACCCCGGTGGTGTTCTCGCTGGTCGTCACCGCGCTGATCTGGCGGGTGTTCTACCAGCCGGATGGACTTGTCGACACGGTGTTCCGATCCGTTGGCTTGGGCAACTTCATCCGGCCGTGGCTCGCCGATCCCGACACCGCCCTGTACGCCGTCATCGTGCCGGCGCTGTGGCGCCAGATCGGGTACGTGATGGTGCTGTACCTGGCCGGTCTGAAGGCCGTCGACCCGGCGCTGTACGAAGCCGCGAAGGTGGACGGCGCCTCGGCCTGGCAGCGGACCAGATACGTCACGATCCCGCAGCTCAAAGGCGTGAACTCCGTTGTGCTGTCGGTGATCGTGATCGACTCGCTGCGGTCCTTCGACATCGTCTGGTCGATGACGAGGGGCGGTCCGTACCACTCGTCGGAGCTACTCAGCACCTACATGTACTCGACCGCGTTCCAATCCACCCAGCTGGGCTACGCGTCCGCGCTGGCCGTGGTGATCTTCCTGCTCGCCCTGGCCGTGATCCTCGGCTACCTGATCCGCGCCTTCCGGGAGGAATCGTGAACCGGCTCAAGACGTCGGGCTACCACCTGGCGATGGGGCTCGTCTCGTTCCTGTGGATCGCGCCGATCCTGTGGGTGATCGTGATCTCGTTCCGCAGCTTCGACGACGTCGCCGCGAACGGGCTCGGGTCGTTGCCGCACTCGTTCACGTTCTCGACGTACAAGTCGGCGTGGGAGGACGCGGACGAGTTCCGGGCGTTGATCAACAGCCTGCTGGTGACGATTCCGGCGGTGCTCCTCAGTCTGGGGCTGGCGTCGATCGCGGCGTACGGGCTGGCGCGGTACAACATCCCGTTCCGGCGGACGGTGTTGCTGCTCATGCTGATGGGGAACCTGCTGCCGCCGCAGATCCTGCTGATCCCGATCTCGCGGTTCGTGGAACTGATCGGGTACTACGACACGCTCGTCGCACTCATCGCCGTGCATGTCGGGTTCGGGCTCGGGTTCTACACGTTCGTACTACACGGGTTCATGCGGGATCTGCCGCGGGAGATCCAGGAGGCGGCGACGATCGACGGTGCCGGTCCGGGGAAGATCTACTCGGCCGTGATCCTGCCGCTGACCCGGCCGGCACTGGCCGCGCTCGGTGCGTTGTCGTTCACGTGGATCTTCAACGATCTGCTCTGGTCGATCACGGTGATCCGCTCCGGCGAGAAGATGCCGGTCACCCCGGCGTTGCTGGGTCTTCAGGGTCTCTTCGTCTCTTCGTGGAACGTGATCGCGGCCGGCACGGTCATCGCCGCTGTCCCCACGGTCGCCGTGTTCCTCCGCTTCCAGAAACACTTCGTCGGCGGGCTGGCGATCGGAGCCGTCAAGTGAAGACGTGGACTCTCCGCGGCACCACCACGTCGTACGTCGTCGGTGTCCCGGACCACAACCAGTGGGCCCAGTTGGTTGCCTGGGGCCCGCACGCCGTCGCCGACGGTCCGTCCACCGTCGCGCCGGTCGGCACCGAACACTTCCTCCCACGAGCCGACGTAGAACCCCTCGAGTACGCCGTCCGCGGCGTCCGCTACGCGGCACCCGTGGACCTGGTGGTGAGCGGCCCCGACGGGGAACAACTGGAGCTGACGTTCGTGGATGAGGTGCGAGCAACTCGCCTCGTCCTGCACTACCGGATGGTGGGGGATGTGGTGGAGCGATGGGTCTCCGTGCACAACGACGGGGACGACGAGCTCACCTTGCATCGGCATGACTCCGCCGGGTTCGTGGTGCCTCGGGGCAACACCGTCATGTACTTGTGGGGTGAGTGGAACAGCGAGTTCCAGCAGTCCGAAGTGGTCTTGGAGCGCGGCAGCTTCACGATCGGGAGTGCGCAGGGGATCACCGGGCACTCCTACTCACCGTTCCTGGCGGTCGACGACGACGGTACGGCGTACGGTGTGCAGCTGGCGTGGTCCGGATCGTGGGAGATGACTGCGGACGTCGACACCACCGGGGTCCTGCGGATCCAAGCCGGTCGGGTCTCGTCGAGCTTCGGGACGAAGCTCGCACCGGGGGAGACGTGGGTGTCTCCGAAGGCGGTCGGGGCTTGTAGCTCGGAGGGATCCGACGGACTGGCGAGGGCCTTCCACGACTACGAACGCGCACTGTCGAGAAGCCTCACGCCGAAGGTGCTGTACAACTCCTGGTTCGCGACCGAGTTCGACATCCGCGCCGAGCATCAGCTCGAACTGGCCCGGCGCGCGGCGAGCATCGGCGTCGAGACGTTCGTAGTGGACGACGGGTGGTTCGTCGGGCGCTCGGACGACACCGGCGGCCTGGGAGACTGGTACGTCGACCCAGCCAAGTTCCCCGATGGCCTCGACACCTTCATCGGGCAACTCGAGGACATCGGGCTCGACTTCGGGTTGTGGGTGGAGCCGGAGTCGGTGAGCCCCTCGTCCGAGTTGGCCGCCGAGCATCCGGACTGGATCCTGCGCACCCCCGGCCGCGAACCCGTCCAGATTCGCAACCAACTGCTCCTCGACCTGAGTCGCGACGACGTCGCTGACTTCATCTGGACCACGCTGGACCGACTCCTGTCGTCGTACCAGATCACGTATCTGAAATGGGACGCCAACCGGCCGCGGCTCGACAGCGGGAACCAGCGCCGGGATCTCGACGGACGCGTGGTCGCCAACTTGTACGCGATCCTCGACCGGGTCCGAGCCGAACACCCAGGTGTGTACGTCGAGGGATGCGCAGGCGGCGGCGCACGGGTCGACCTCGGGATGGCGGCGCGGGTCGACACGCTCTGGCCGAGCGACAATACGGCCCCGCTGGATCGGCTCAGGATCCAGCGCGGCTTCCGGACCGGCTTCGCGCCGCACCTGATGAGCTCCTGGGTGACCGATGCCGTCGGCACCCACGACGGGCGCGACCGGTCCCTCGACTTCCGCTTCCACGTCGCGATGGCCGGCGTACTCGGCATCGGCGCGGACCTGTCGCGCTGGACCGACGACCAGCTCGCGACGGCGACGCGACACATCGAGCAATACAAGGGCTTCCGTGACTTGATTGCCAAGAGCAAGGTCTACGGACTCGAGGCCGGCGTGCAGTACGTCGGTACGACGCGGTCCGTGGTGTTCCTGTGGGAGACGGGTGACGGCAACGTGCGCGGGACGTTGCCGACCAGGCCGCGACGTGTGCCGCTCGTCCAGCTGGATCCCGCGAAGAACTACCGGGTGGGAGACGAGGTCCACCCGGGCAGCTATCTGCTGCAGGTCGGCGTCCGCTGGGACGGCTCGACCGACTCGAACTGCCTGGTCGTCGAAGCACTCGACTGACCGTTCCGCTCAACGGCAGCAAAGGACAACAGATGAAGCGACTCCTCGGTGGGGTGATCGCGGCGGTCCTGGTGACCGCTTCACTTGCCACCACAACAACCTCAGCCACGGCCACTCCGGCCGCGGCGCCCGTGCTCAGCCCCACGCCGTACATGGGCTGGAACACCTACTACGGCCTCGGCGGTGACTTCACCGAGGACACGATCAAGTCGGTCGCCGACTCGCTGGTGAGCCGCGGGCTGGCCAAGGCCGGCTACGACATCGTCTGGCTCGACGGTGGCTGGCAGGCCGACCAATCGCGGAGCGCGGCCGGTGACCTGGTCCCGAACCCGGCCAAGTTCCCGAACGGTCTCAAGCCGCTCGTGGACTACATCCACAGCAAGGGCCTGAAGGCCGGTATCTACACCGACGCGGGACCGTACATCCCGGGCAAGTGCGGTCTCGGCAGCGGCGGCTACTACCAGCGTGACGCGGACCAGTTCGCCGCGTGGGGCTTCGACGCGGTCAAGGTCGACTACCTGTGCGGCATCGCGGCCGACCTGGACCCGAAGACGGTGTTCACCGAGTTCGCCCAGGCACTGCGGAACAACGCGAGCCACCGGCCGATGATCTTCAACCTCTGCAACCCGGTCACCTCGCCGGACTGGGGCAACTACCCGGAATCGCAGCAGTCGATCAACTCCTGGTCGTACGCGCCGGGGATCGCCCAGTCGTGGCGGACCTACACCGATGTCGGCTTCCAGGGCGACATCAAGTTCAAGGACGTCCTGCGCAACTACGACGCGAACGCGCGGCACCCCGAGGTCGTCAAACCGGGTGCGTTCAGCGACCCCGACTACCTCGCGCCTGAGCTCGGCATGACCGACGAGGAGTTCCGTACCCAGTTCACACTGTGGGCCGTTGCCGCGGCGCCGCTGATGGTCGGCAGCGACATCCGCAAACTCAGTACGACGACGATCGGCATGCTGACCGATCCCGACGTACTCGCGATCAACCAAGACCGGGCCGCGGTTCAGGCTGTCCGGGTCGGTGCCGCGGGGACGACGGAAACCTGGGTGAAGCGGCTCGCCGACGGCAGTCGTGCCGTCGTGCTGCTCAACCGTGGCGACAGCGCGAAGACACTCACCACGACGGCGGCCGCGGTCGGTCTGCAGGGATCGCGCTTCACGCTGAAGAACGCGTGGACGAACAAGGTGACCGAGAGCGCCGGAACGATCAGCGCGGCCGTTCCGGCACACGGTACGGCGCTGTTCCGGGTCCAGCCGGCTACCGGCGTCCCGGGGATCCCGCATGTCACGGCGGGCATCCCGCAGGTGACCGAGGTCGGCACCGATGCACAGCCTGAGGGCGTGGCGCCGGTGGTTGCCGGCGGCGACGAGTTGACCGTGCAGGTTGCCGTCCGCAACGACGGGCTGCTGCCCGTGCTCGAGCCGGCCGTGACGCTGGCCGGTGGCACCGGGTGGACCGTCACCCCGTTGTCGAAGGCCCCGATTTTGTTGGCCGGAGGCAAGGAGGCGACATTCGCCTTCACCGTGAAGCTCGTCGCCGGGGCCGCGCCCGGAACCGCGAGTCTCACCGCGTCGACGTCGTACCAGGCGATCGGGTACGGCGTGCAGCGGCAGACGACCGTGTCACCGGTCGTGGTCGCGCCGGCGCCGCCGGCCGGGACCGTCCCGCTCTCGCACCACGAGTGGATCACCGCGACCAGCGGCTGGATGTCGCCGACCGTGGACGAGAGCGTCGGCGGGGGCAACCCGATCAAGCTCGTCGGGCAGACGTACCCGACCGGGATCGGCGTCGCGTCACCGTCGCTGATTCGCTACTACCTGGGGAAGTCCTGCACCCGGCTGACCGGGGTCGTCGGGATCGACGATGTGGTGAGCAACGTCGGGCCGGATGGCGGGACGGCGACGTTCCAGGTGGTCGGTGACGGCAAGGTGCTGTTCGACAGCGGCGTCGTCGACCGGTTCACCCCGAAGCAGGTCGACGTGGACCTGACCGGCGTACGTGTCCTCGACCTGGTCGTCGGTGACGCGGGCGACGGTGGGTACAACGACCGCGCCGACTGGGCGGCTCCGACCGCTACCTGCTGAGTTCTTCTGAGGAGGGGCAGGCCGGCGATCGGTCTGCCCTTCACCAGAGCTAGGTCCAATCGATCTCGACCGACTTGAACCAGGTCCATTCGCGGCTGCGCCAAGTGGGGGACTGGTGCGACAGGCGGGTGGCGTAATCCGGCCAGGCGGTGGGGGTCGGGGACCAGGCTTTCTCGGCGGCACCGGGGAGGCGGGGGAGGAGCATGAACTCGAGGTCTTCTTGGCTGGTGATGGTTTCGCACCAGATGGCGGCTTCCACGCCGGCGATCTGGGTGTCGGAAGTGACTTCCGGGGTGACCTCGAGCGGGTCCCAGTCGATGCCGCCGCGGATTGACACCGGCGTATAGAAGGGGAGACCGACACGCTGTCGCAGCTCTTCCTGGGCAGGGTCGGAGGACGGCTCCGCGTGCGGGCAGTCGAAGTAGAGGCGACTCGTAGGCGACATGATCAGGCGGGATCCGTGGGCGATCGCCCGAGGGACATCCTGCGCAGCTTTCTTCATGTGCTCAACCAGGACCGGCAACAGGTCCGAGGGCACCATCGAGCTGGCGTCACCGTCGAGCGACTCGAGCTGGCGCGGCTCCAGCCAGTACTGCACGACCTCGTCGGAGCTGATAGCAGCTCGGGCGATCTCCTGCCACCCCACCACCCGCTTCCCGCGCTCGCGAACGAGTGCGGCGGCCCGCTCCACGAACGCCGCGTGCGCCTCATCCGGCATCCCCCACGCCTCGTCCCCACCGATGTGCACATACGCGCTCTGCGGGAACTGCGGAATGACCGCATCCAGCACATCCTCGACGAACGCCCAGATCTCCGGCCGCTCCGGTTCGAAGGTATTGAGCGGGATGCTGGTTCCATCACCGAGATCGACCGACCGCAGCTCGGCCGGAGCCAGCTCGGGGTACGCGCTGAACACCGCGGTCGTGTGCCCGGGCATATCGATCTCCGGGACCACCGTCACGAACCGCTCGGCGGCGTACGCAACCAGCTCCGCCAGCTCGTCCCGGGTGAAGTAGCCGCCCGCCCGGTCGCCAACCGCGCCCTTCGCTCCGACCTCGGTCAGCATCGGTCGCGACGGCACCTCGACCCGCCACCCCTGGTCATCGGTGAGGTGAAGGTGCAGCACGTTGAGCTTGTACAGCGAGAGCATGTCGATGACCCGGCGAACCTCGTCGGGTGCGTGGAACGTTCGTACGACGTCCAGCGACAACCCACGCCACGCAAAACGGGGCCCGTCGATGATGCGGGTGGTCGGCAGGACCGCCGTACCGTCGTGCGCGTGCGCAGCGATGAGCTGCCGGAGCGTGGTCAGCCCGCGATGCACGCCCTCCGCCGTAGCACCCCAGACGCGTACGCCGTCGCCGGCGACCTCGAGCCCGTAGCGTTCGTCGGCGTCCTCGTTGCCGTCGGCCCGCAGGCCCGCGACGGGCGCGACTTCCTCGAGGCCGGCCGTGTCGATCATGACCGTGATACCGGACTTGCCGGCGAGCGTGAACCCGGCGTCGGCCTGGACGTCGTCGACGAAGCGTGCGGCAACCTCGATCAGCTCGGCAGGCTGGGCGACGACCCCGACAGTCTCGTCGACGACGAATGTGCCGTCGTCACCGAACGTCCGGGCGGGGGCAGGAATCAGCGGGAGATTCATGACCTGAGTCTGCGGCACGAGGGGCCTTCAGCGGCAGGTCGAGCCTGGCGGATTCTTTCTGACTTTTCTGACTCGCCGTTTGGTAGTGACATCGCGTTCATCGTGGGGCAGTCTCATCCTGTCGGGAACTGCTTGTTTGGAGACTAAAGGAGACATTTGTGCGCAAAGTCAGCCGCCCCCGCGCCCTCGCCGCCGGTCTCGCGGCGATCGTGACGACAAGCCTGGCACCAGCGATCGCCCAGGCCGCCAACCCATCCCAGCCTGATCACGCCGCCGCCGCGGTGCCGGTGCAGCTGGTGTCGATCACCGACTTCCACGGCTACCTCCGCCCGCCGTCGCCGGCCGACGGCGGAACCATCGCCGGCCCCGACGGGACCGCCCAGGTCGTCGGCGGAGCGGCGTACCTGGCGACCCACCTGAAGAGCATCCGAGCGGGCAAGCAGAACTCGATCTTCTTCGCCGACGGCGACAACTTCTCCGGCTGGCCGTTCGAGGTGGACGCGCACGCCGACGAGCCGACGATCGAGGTGCTGAACGCGCTCGGCGTCGAGTTCTCCAGCGTCGGCAACCACGAGCTGGACGTGTCGAAGAGCTTCCTCGTAGACCACATGACCGAGGGCAAATGCTTCGGCCAGGTCGGCGTCGACAGCTGCTTCACCGACTCGACCGGCCGCCGCTTCCACGGCGCGGACTTCGAGTTCCAGTCGGCCAACATCGTCGATGCCAAGGGCCGTACGATCGTCGCCCCGTACACGATCCGCTGGGTCCGGGACCACGGCCGCGCGTACCCGATCGGCTTCATCGGAATGACTGTCCCCGATACGCCGGTCGGCTCCACGTCGTACCAGCCGGACCTGAAGGCGCTCGACACGGTCGAGTCGGCGAACCGGGCCGCGGCCGAGCTGACCCGAAAGGGTGTGAAGGCGATCGTGCTGAACATGCACGACGGCGGTACCGACGCGTCGGCGACGTACGGCAACTGCGTCAACCCGACCGGACCCGCCATCGACCTGGCTCGCCAGGTGACGCCGCAGATCGACGCGATCGTCACCGGGCACTGGCATGCCGCGTTCAACTGCAGCATCCCGGACCCGGACGGCAACCCGCGCCCGGTGGTCGAGGCCGCGAACCACGGCCGGCTGATCAACGAGATCAACCTCCAGCTCGACGGCAAGACCGGTGAGGTACTGCGCGACCGGACGACCTCGACCAACCACGCCGTTACCCGCGACGTGACGCCGGACCCGAAGATCCAGGGGATCGTCGACTACTGGGCAGCCGCCGGGAACCGCAAGTACGCCGAACCCGTCGCGACCGTCACCGGCGACTTCACCCGGACGGCGAACGCGGTTGGCGAAAGTACCCTGGCCGACCTCGCCGCCGACGTACACCTGTGGACCGCCCGGCAGAACGGAGGACACGCGGACCTCGGCGTCATCGCGGCCAAACCCGCCACCGGGTCGACCGCGCTGCGCGGCGACCTCCTCGTTGCCAACAGCAACAAGCCGGGCGACGCCGACGGCCGGGTGCTGCTTGGTGAGTCGTGGGACGCGTACGGCTACGGCAACCCGGTCCTGACCGTCAGCCTCACCGGTGCCCAGTTGGACGCCGTCCTCGAGCAGCAGTGGCAGACGCAGACCAACGGCACCGTGAAGTTCGCGCCACTGGCCATTTCCGGCAACGTCACCTACGCCTTCGACGCGAGCCGCCCGGTAGGTGACCGCATCGATCCCGCCGACGTGAAGATCGACGGCGCCGCGCTCGACCCTGCCAAGACCTACCGCGTCGCGGCCCTCGCCTACACCGTCATCGGCGCCGACGGCTACTCAGCCTTCAAGAGCTACACCAACCCGGTCCGCAACAACACCGACCACGAAACCTTCGCCGCCTACCTGAAGGCCCACAAGACCCTCACCCCGGCGCCCCTCGACCGCGTGACGCAGAAGGGCTGACGCGGCATAGTCGACATGTGGTACTCGCGTTCGACGACGATCTGGAGTTCGATCCCGCCTTGTTCGAGGTACGGCGGGGTGGCGTTGCGGTGCCGCTGGAGCCGCAAGCGTTCGACGTACTCGCGTATCTCGTCTCGCACCGTGACCGGGTGGTTCCGAAAGAGGAACTGATGGACGGGATCTGGGGCGGCCGTTTCGTCAGCGAGACGGCCGTCACCAGCCGGATCAAGCAGATCCGGCGGGCGCTCGGCGACGACGGCCACAGTCAGCGGATGATCAAGACTCTGCACGGCCGGGGCTACCGATTCGTCGCCCCGGTCGAGGCGCGGGCGGTGCTGCGGGCGACCGAGCCGATCCGCTACACCGTCAGCGACGGCCTGCACATCGCCTACCAGGTGACCGGTGGTGGTCCGCTCGACATCGTGCTGATCTCCGGTTTCGTCTCGCACCTCGAGCTCGACTGGGGCGATCCCCGGCACGCACTTTTCCTGCATCGGCTGGGGTCGTTCGGTCGGCTGATCCGGTTCGACAAGCGCGGCACCGGGATGTCCGACCGTCCGTCAGGTCTGCCGGATATCGAGACGCGGATGCACGACGTACTGTCCGTGATGGATGCCGTCGGCTCCCAGCGGGCGGTGCTCGTCGGGTACTCCGAGGGTGGCCCGATGGCGATCCTGTGCGCGGCGGCCCACCCCGAACGCGTCGCCGGGCTCGTGCTGTACGGCACCTGGGCGAAGCGGATCTGGTCCGAGGACTATCCGTGGGCGCAGAAGCAGGAGGTGCGGGAGGCCTACACCGACCTGCTCGTGAACAAGTGGGACTGGGAGGCCGACATGCGGCTGCGCTGCCCGTCGGCCGACGTACCGATGCAGCGGTGGTGGGCGCAGCGCATGCGGGCGTCCGCGACGCCTTCCACCGTACGGGCGTTGATGGACATGAACTCGCTCGTCGACGTCCGGGACGCGCTGCCGGCGGTCCGGGTTCCGACGCTGGTGCTGCACCGGGTCGGCGATGCGCTCATCGACGTCGGCGGATCGCGGTACATCGCCGAGCACATCCCCGGCGCACGGCTGGAGCTGCTCGAAGGCGACGACCACTTCGTGTCCGGTAACCCGGACCAGATCCTCGACCCGATCGAGCGCTTCGTGCGCGACCTGCCGGGACCCGCCGGTCGTGCGGTCGCCCTGGCTGCCGTCGCCGCGCCGGCCGGCCCAGGAGCCGGCGACCTCACCGCCGGCCTGGTCGCGGCCAGAGGACGCCGGCGCTCCGGTCCGGGCGGGCGGCCGGTGGTGCTGTTCGACGGTCCGGCGACTGCCGTCCGGGCCGGGCTCGCTCAGGTCCACAGCACCGACAAGCTCGGTGTCGCGATCGCGGAGGTCCCCGGCGACGAGACCGAGCTCGACGCGTACGGCGTACAGGTCGCGATCGCACTGGCCGACCAGGCGGCGCCGGGATCGTTGTGGCTGACGTCGGCGGTGCGCGATCTGCTCGCCGGCTCCGGTGTCATGACCGAGTTCGCCGGCGAGCAGGTGATCGGTGGCGCGGAGCCACAGGCGGTGTTCCGCGCCCTGTGATCAGGCGGTGGCGACGTCGATCGACACCGGGACGCCATGGGTGATCACGTCGTACACGGCTGATCGGTTGCGCGACTGCATGACCAGGGCGGCCAGCTTCTCCGCCTCGGCGTCGCCCTTGACGTGGAAGACGACCCGGATCGCTTCGTACCCGTTGCGGACGTCCGGGTCGAGGCCGAGGATGCCGAGCAGGTTGATGTCACCCTCGACGGTCGAGGTGACCTCTTCGAGGTTGATCCCGCGGGCCGCGGCGATGTTCGCCAGGCCGCTGGTGAGGCAGGCGGCCAGCGCGTGCAGCAGGTGCTCGGCCGGCGTCGGGCCGTTGTCGCCACCGACGAGTACCGGCGGGTGGTCGGCGTCGAAGGTGAAGTCCGCCGGACGCATGTTCTCCTGTCCGGCTCCGTAGAACCCGTTGATCGTGCCACGGTTGTGCGTTCCGCTGATCCACCGGTTGGTGGCGCGGAACTGGAACCGGGCGATCTCCGGCTGGGCCTTGACGGCGTCGAGGGTCGCGAACAACGTGGCGGTGTCGACCCCGTTGCGGCGGCCGTCGGTCGTGGTTGCGGTCATGATGCTCTTCCCTTCAAGCGGCGAGAGTTGCGGTGAGTCCTGGAAACGAGGCCAACGCGTCGGCCTCACGTTCGAGTGCGTCGCTGAGCTGGAGTTGCAGCTCCACGAAGCGGTTCGGCGGTGGGAAGGCGGTCAGCGCGCGGGTCAGGTCGAACACCTCACACCCCATCGCGTCGCGGGTCTCCTGGTACGACGCCATCGCGGCCTGCTCGCCCGATGGGTCGCGGAGGCTGTGGTCGATCGCGGTCGCCAGCAGTTCGGCGTCCCGGAACGCGTCGGTGATGCCGTGCCCGGTGATCGGGTCCCGGTGGTAGCCGGCGTCGCCGACGAGTGCCCATCCCGGGCCGTGGGCCTGGCGACGGTAGTTCCGCAGATTCGCGGTGCCGCGCAGCCGCGCCTTGATGCGGCCGGCGCGGACCCGGCGCCCGAGGTCGGGTACCAGGAGTTCGAGCTGTTCGACGAAGGCCGCCGTACGCGCGGTGCCGGCGATCCGGATCGGCTCCAGCAGGGGAGTCGGGCGGATCAGCCAGACGCAGGCCTCGCCGTCGTTGGTCGGGAAGACGCCGGCGAACGCATCCCGTGCGATGTGGAACTCGTACGTGTCCGGGCTGAGGCCGGTCACGTACGTGTAGAAGACCGCGCACGGGGAGGTGAACTCCTCGAGTGTCCCGGCGCCGAGGAAACCGGCCATCCGTGACCCGCGACCGTCCGCGCCGACGACCATGCGGGCGGGCAGTTCGACGCGGTCGCCGCCCGCGGAACGACCCTCGATTCCGGTGACCCGCCCGTCGTCCGACCGCAGTACGCCGGTCGCGGTCAGACCGGTCCGGAGCCGCGCGCCAGCTTCCGTCGCCGCATCGGCGAGGAGGCTGTCGAGAACCCGGCGACGTGGTGCGACGAGCGCGTCCACGCCGGCGCGCGGCTTGATCCGCCGTACCTTCGGCTCCCCCTCGATGTCGAAGCGTACGTGCGTGATCTCCGGGGCGCCGCCGGCGAGGACGCGATCGAGCAGTCCCCAACGGGACAGCTGGACGACGCCGCCGCGGATCAGTCCGTGCGTCGACAGCGTGTCGCTCGGCAGCCGCGTCTTGTCGACCAGGAGGACGTCGTGGCCTTGTCCCGCCAGCAACCTCGCGGTCGCCGCCCCGGCGCAGCGCGCTCCAACCACCACAACGTCGTACATCTCCTGCCCCCCATCTCCGATGAGACGACTCTGCGCGAGGTACACCGCGTGAAGCTTGGAGACAAGGTGGAGGATCCGATCACCACGAATCCTCCACATTTCCACCGCCCGGCCGCCAAGCCACCGGGTGCGGTCCCGCCGACCTTGGGACGATGGCGACTCTTCTCGACAGCCGGCCGCAAGCGCTGGCATTACGCGACGCGGCCTCGGTCGCGCTGGGCCTGGCCGCATTCGGGGTGACCCTCGGCGTGACGATCTCGGCGCTCGGCTTCGGCACGCTGCCCGGACTGGTCGGTGCGCCCGTGGTGTACGCCGGAAGTGCGCAACTGACTGCGGTCACGCTGGTCCAGCAGGGCGCAGGGCTGGCTGTGGTGGTGGCGTCGGCCGC
Source organism: Kribbella sp. NPDC020701 (assembly GCF_055562215.1). Taxonomy (NCBI): domain Bacteria; kingdom Bacillati; phylum Actinomycetota; class Actinomycetes; order Propionibacteriales; family Kribbellaceae; genus Kribbella; species Kribbella sp. NPDC020701. Next base: position 366,499 of record NZ_JBVHFT010000005.1, read on the forward strand.
AGTCGTGAATGCCCGAATGCTGTTGTACAGCGCGTCGTTGTCGCCGCGGTTCAGCGGACAGCCGTCCTGGTTCCGCTGGCTGGCGCCGCATTTCATCGTCGACCAGACCTATCTTCTGGCGAACGCCCGGCCCGATCTCGACCCGCGTGCTTTCCGGCGCTACTGGGGCTGCCTGGGATTCTTCGTGCTGGTCGTCTGGTCGTCGTCCGTCGCTACAGGGCTGGTCGTCGGCCCCGCGCTGCCGGAGATGCCGCATCTTGCCTTCGTCGGCACCGCGATGTTCCTGGGCCTGCTGGCGCCCCGGCTGACGAACCGCCCGGCCGTGGCTGCGGCGGTGACCGGAGGATCGGTGGCCGCGGTGGTCGGCTTGGTCCGGCCGGAGCTCGGCATCGTGGGTGGCGCGATGGCAGGCGTGCTGGCCGGATCGGCGGTCCGGCGATGACCGCGTTGGCGGCCATGGTGGCGCTGGGAGCAGTCAGCTGGCTGCTGCGCATCGCCTTCATCACGCTGCTGCCCGCCGACCGGCTGCCGGCCCGGCTCCAGGACGGACTCGAGTACCTCGCACCCGCGGTACTCGCGGCGATCGTGGCGGTGGAGCTCGTCGGACTGGCGCGTGACGCCGAGCCGCTGGATGCGATGGCCTTGGCCGCCGCGAGTGCCGCGATCGGTGTGGTCGCCTATCGCACCCGCAACCTGTCCCTCGCCTGCGCCCTCGGCGCCGCAGTCGTCCTCATCCTGGACTTCCTAACGGTGTGAGGGTGCCGGACCGCCAGGCCATCACAATCTCGGCTGAACCGCGGCCGACCGCTGCAGGGGCAGTCGGCGGACCGGTTGTGATGGCCTGGCGGTCCGCCTCTCACCGACCGCGGTGCCGCTGGGCGAGGTGTTTGAGGTAGAGGGCGCTCTGCTTGGGGGTGCGGGTTTGGGTTTCGTAGTCGACTCGGATGATGCCGAAGCGTTTGGCGTAGCCGTAGGCCCATTCGAAGTTGTCCATCAGGGACCAGGCGAGGTAGCCGCGGATGTCGGCGCCCTGGTGGATGGCTTCGGCGACGGCGGTGAGGTGGCTGGTGAAGTACGCCGTACGGTCGGTGTCGGCGACGTAGCCGTTCGAGTCGGGGACGTCGGCGAACGCGGAGCCGTTCTCGGTGATGACCATCGGGAGGCCGGGGTAGTCGCGGGCGATGCCGACGAGCAGGTCGGTGAAGCCTTCGGGGACGATCTCCCAGTCCATCGCGGTCCGCGGCTTGTCCAACGGGATGGTCCGGCTGACAGGCAACCCGTCCGCGTCCACCGTGCTGCCGTCCTCGGCGTACCCGGTGAACTTCTGCGAGAAGTAGTAATTCACCCCGAGCACGTCGATCGGCGCGGAGATCGTGTCCAGGTCGCCTTCGAGCACAGGCAGTTCGACACCCTCGTGCGCCAGGTCCGCAACGACGTCCGCGGGGTAGTGGCCGTGGACCAGGGGATCGAGGTAGATCCGCCGGCCCATCCCGTCCGCTCGCCGGGCCGCCTCGACGTCCGGCTCCGCGACCGAGGCCGGGTACGCCGTTGCCACGTTCAACGTGATGCCGATGTCGAGCTTCCGCGGTGACGCCTCACGCATCCGCTGCGTGGCCAGCCCGTGCCCGAGCAGCAGGTGGTGCACCGCTGACAGGGCCGCCGGGTACTCGCGTCGCCCGGGAGCGTGAGCGCCGTACGCGTACCCGAGCATCGCCGAGCACCACGGCTCGTTCAGCGTGGTCCAGGTGCCGACCCGATCCTTGAGCACGTCGAACACCAGCATCGAGTAGTCCGCGAACCGGTACGCCGTGTCGCGCACCGGCCAGCCGCCCGCGTCCTCGAGCTCCTGCGGCAGGTCCCAGTGGTACAGCGTCACCCACGGGTCGATGCCCTGGGCAAGCAGTTCGTCGACGAGCCGGTCGTAGAACCCGATCCCGGCCGGGTTCACCGGACCCTTGCCGCGCGGCTGGACCCGCGGCCACGCCACCGAGAACCGGTATGTGTCCAGCCCGAGCTCCTTGATCAAGGCAACATCGTCCGGCATCCGGTAGTAGTGGTCGCAGGCAACGTCGCCGGTGTCGCCGTTGTCGATCGCGCCCGGCGCGCGGCAGTAGGTGTCCCAGATCGACGGAGTCCGGCCATCGGCTTCGACGGCGCCCTCGATCTGGTACGCCGACGTCGCGACACCCCACCGGAACCCGGCCGGCAGGCTTGCAACGAGCTCGGCGTCCCCCGAGACGGAGATTGTGCTCATAGTCACCCTTCAGAGATGTAAGCCGGAGCCCGGCCGGGCAGCCAGCAGGCGACGGACCGGCTGGGATCATTGCGCGCCGACGGGATGCCCAGCAGCGGGATCTCCGCCGAGCAGCGGTCGAACGCGTGCGGGCAGCGCGGGTGGAACGAACAGCCCGACGGCATCCCGCGCAGGTCGGGTGGCGAACCCGGGATCCCGGCGAGCTCTTTGCGGACACCGCGCAGCGCCGGAAAGGACTTGAGGAGCCCTTCGCTGTAAGGGTGCAACGAGTCCTTGTAGAGATCGGCCGAACGTGCCTCCTCGACGATCCGGCCGCCGTACATGATCGCGATCCGGTCGGAGAACTCGACGAGCAACGACAGGTCGTGGGTGATGAACAGGACGGAGAACCCGAGCCGCTCACGCAACTCGACCAGCTGGGCCAGGATCTGCCGCTGCATCACCACGTCGAGCGCGGTGGTCGGCTCGTCCATGATCACGATCTGCGGTTCCAGTACGAGCGCCATCCCGATCATCACGCGTTGCCGCATGCCGCCGGACAGCTGGTGAGGGTACGCGTCCATCCGGTCGGCCGAGATGCCGACCAGCTTGAGCATCTCCTGGGCCCGGGCGACCCGGGCCTGCGCGCTCAGCTGGGGCTCGTGCGCCTTGATCACGTCGAGCATCTGGGTCGAGACCTTGTGGACCGGGTTCAGCGAGTTCATCGCGCCCTGGAAGACGATCGACGTCTCGGCCCAGCGGAACTTGCGCAGCTCCGGGTCCGTCAGCGCCATCACGTCGTACGCGTCCCCGCCCGGCGGGTGGTAGACGACCGAGCCGCCGCTGATCACGCCCGGAGGCGGCAGCAGTCGCGTCACGCCGTACGCGAGTGTCGACTTCCCGCTGCCGCTCTCGCCGGCCAGGCCGAGCACCTCGCCGCGATGCAGCGTCAGCGTGACATCGCGGACCGCCTGCACCGCCTCGTCGCCGAGGCCGTAGTCGACGTGGAAGTTCTTGATCTCCAGCACGGGCTCTTTCATGCCGCGTCCTCCTCGCGCCGTACGACGGGGGTCACGGGCGTGGCCTTGTCACCGAGCACCGGGGTGAAGCCGACTCGCATCCGGACCGAGTGACCGTCCTTGGTCTTCACCCGGGTGTGACCGCTGCTGCGCAACCGCGGGCTGACGAACTCGTCGATCCCGAAGTTGATCAGCGACAGCGCCGTACCGAGGATCGCGATCGCGAGGCCGGCCGGGACGAACCACCACCAGGCTCCCTGAGCCAGGGCCTGCTGGCTTTGCGCCCAGAACAGGATCGTGCCCCAGTTCCACTCCGAGATCGTCGAGATGCCGATGAAGGCCAGGGTGATCTCGGACATCACCGCGAAGATCACCGTGCCGACGAAGCCGGAGGCGATGATCGCGGTCAGGTTCGGCATGATCTCGGCGGTGATGATCCGCCAGGTACTCTCACCCGTCGCCCGCGCGGCCTCGACGTAGTCACGCCGCCGCAGCGACAGCGTCTGTGCCCGCAGCACCCGCGCACCCCACGCCCACGACGTGAAACCGATGACCAGGGCAACCATGAGATCGCCGGCCGAAGGGATCGTCGAGGCGACGATGATGATCAACGGCAGTGCCGGGATCACCAGGAACACGTTGGACAGCGCCGACAGGCTCTCGTCCGCGGCGCCGCCGAGGAAGCCCGCACTGACGCCGATCAGGATCGACAACGCGGTCGCCACGATGCCTGCCAGCAGGCCGACGAACATCACGCCGCGAGTGCCGACCAGGACCTGGCTGAAGATGTCCTGCCCCAGATGCGTGGTCCCGAACCAGTGCTCGCCGGACGGCGGCTGGATCAGGTCGCTGCTGCGGGCGGACGGGTCGTACGGCGCGATCCACGGGCCGATGATCGCGATCAGGCAGAAGAACCCGAGCACGATCAGGCCGGTCGCGGCCTTGGGGTTGGCGACGAACCGCAACCGGCGCCGCTTGGCCGGTGCCGCGGCGACCTCGGGACCTTCCGGCGTGACCGCGGTGATGGTGCTGGCTGGCGCTGACACGGTGATCAGCCCTCCTTCCGGGTACGCGGGTCGAGCAGGAGGTACGCGATGTCGGCCATCAGGTTGGCGACCAGCACGGACAGCGTGATCACCAGGAACACGCCCTGCATCAGCGGGTAGTCCTTCGCACCCACGGCCTGGAACAGGTTGTAGCCGATGCCCGGGTACGAGAAGACGATCTCGACCAGCAGCGTGCCGCCGACGATGAAGCCGAGTGCCAGCGCGAAGCCGGACACGTTCGGCAGCAGCGCGTTGCGGGCCGCGTAGCCGACCATCACCCGGCGCTCGGGCAGACCCTTGGCGTGGGCAACGGTGATGTAGTCCTCGGACGCGACCGTCACCATCATGTTCCGCATGCTGAGGATCCAGCCGCTGACCGACGAGATCAGGATCGTCACCGCCGGCAGCAGGCTGTGCTGGATCGCGCTGCCGATGAACTCACCGTTCCAGGACGGCACCAGGCCCGGCTCGTACCCACCCGACGACGGGAAGATGCTGTTCGGGCCGGCCAGCAGCGTGATCGCCAGCAGCCCGAGCCAGAAGTACGGGATCGACGACAGGAAAGTTGTCACCGGCAACAGTCCGTCCAGCCAGGAGCCGCGTCGCCAGCCGGCCAGGACGCCGAGCGACGTACCGATCATGAAGCTGGCGAACGTGGTGATGCCGACCAGTGCGATCGTCCACGGCAGGCTCTGCCGGAGGATCTCCGAGACTGGCGTGGGGAAGAAGGTGAACGACAACCCGAGGTCGCCATGGAACACCTGCCCCCAGTAGTCGACGTACTGGCTCCACAGCGACGCGTTCTTGTCCAGGCCGAACAGCACGTACAGCGAGTTGATCGCCTCGGTGCTCATCTGGCCCTGGAACTTGTTGATCAGCGAGGTGACCGGGTCACCCGGGATCAGCCGCGGGATGAAGAAGTTGATGGTGAGCGCGGCCCACGCGGTGAAGAGGTAGAAGGCGATCCGTTGCAGCAGGAACTTCACTTGGCCGCTCCTTCCTCGTAGAGCCAGCAGGCCGCCCAGTGACCGTCGTTCGCGGGCAGGTCGAAGCGGGGCGGAAGGTCGGTCGAGCACTTCGGCATCGCGTGCACGCAGCGCGGGTGGAAGCGGCACCCGGACGGCGGCACGATCAGGCTCGGCGGCTCGCCGCTGCCCTGGTCCTCCGGAGCGCGTGGATCACCCACGCGGTCCAGCCGATCGGGGTCGGGAGCGCTCTCGATCAGCAGGCGGGTGTACGGATGTGCCGGGTTCTGCGTGACGGTTTCGGAGTCACCGCCCTCGACGATGCGACCGGCGTACATCACGAGCGTCTCGTCCGCGAAGTACCGGGCCGACGCGATGTCGTGGGTGATGTAGAGGATCGCGAGGTTGAGCCGCTCCTTCAGGTCACGGAGCAGATTGAGTACGCCGAGCCGGATCGACACGTCGAGCATCGACACGGGCTCGTCCGCGAGCAGCGCCTCGGGGTCCGCGCCAAGTGCGCGGGCGATCGAGACGCGCTGCCGCTGGCCGCCGGACAGTTCGTGCGGGAACTTGTCGAGGTAGCGCTCCGGCGGGGTGAGCTGAACCTGCACCAGGAGGTCGCGCAGGTTCTGCTCCAGATCGCCGTCGCGCCCGTGGATCTTCAGCGAGCGGGTCAGGTGGTACCGCACGGTGTGCGTCGGGTTCAGCGAGGCGAACGGGTCCTGGAAGATCATCTGCACCCGGCGGCAGTACGCGCGGAACTTGCGGCCGCCGCGGACCGTGATGGTCTCGCCGTGCAACCGGATGTCACCGGATGTCCGCCCGTACAACTGGGCGAGCAGCCGGGCAACGGTCGACTTCCCCGAGCCGGACTCACCGACCAGCGCGGTCACCCGGCCCCGGCGCAGGGTGAGCCTGATGTCGTCCACGGCGTGCACGACCTTGCGGTCACGGGTGAGCAGCTCGCGGACGCCCCGCCGGACGGGGAAGTGCTTGGTGAGGCCGTCGGCCTCGAGAACCACCTCGGTGTCGGTCACCGTCATGGAATCGGGTCTCTCTGCTGGATTGGCACCGCGGGCGCCGGACCAGAGGAATGGCCCGGCGCCCGCGGTCCGGCCTCACTGGCTGCCGGCGGGCTTCAGGTTCAGGACGATCTGCAGCGCGTTCTGCTGGGTCGGCTGAGCCGGCCCGTACTGGTTCTGCTCGTCCGGCCAGCCGACCCAGTTCTTGGTGCTGTAGAGACCGCCGACGTTCGACGCCGAGGTGGGGATCACCGGCATCTGCTCGACCATGATCTTCTGCAGCGTGTTCAGCGCCGTGGTCCGGGCGGCGTCGTCGGTGGCGTTGGCGTACTGGTCCAGCGCCTTGGTCGCCTCCGGGCTGTTGAACCGGCCGTAGTTGCCGCTCACGCCGCCCTTGCCGACCGGCTTCAGGATCTTGCCGTCCATGATGTTCTGGTAGATGTCGAACGGCGTCGCACCACCGTTGGTCCAGTGCATCGCGGCGTCGAAGTTGCCCTCGTCGATGTTCTTGAACCACGCGTCCTGGTTGGCCTTGTCGACGGTCGCCTTGATGCCGATCGTGGACAGGTTGTCCTTGATGATCTCCAGGTCGGTGATGTAGTCGGACCAGCCGGCCGGGTCGGTCAGCGTGATCGTCACCGGCTTGCCGGTCGGGTCCTTCAATGCGTCGCCCTCGAACTTGAAGCCGGCGTCGGTCAGTTCCTTCTTCGCAGCGTCGACGTCGACCGAGTGCTTCTTGTCCTTGAACTCCGGCGCGATGAACGACTCACCGGCCGGGGTCGGGATGCCCGTGACGGACTCGACCTTCGGGTAGAAGTAGCCGGCCTCACCCTGCTGGAAGATGTCGTCGCGGTTGATTACCTTGTCCATCGCCCGCCGCAGCGCCGGGTTGTCGAAGGGCTTGCGGGTGGTGTTGATCCACAGGCCGTGGATGCCGAGGTTCGCCGGGAACCAGAGCTTGTGGTTCGCCGGGTCCTTGTCCTGGTACACGGCTTTCACGTTCGGGACGAAGACGAAGCTCCACTCCGACGCGCCGTTGGCCAGCGCGGTGGTCTGCGCGTTGTTGTCGTTGTACGACGTGTACCGCAGCTCCTTGACCTTCGGCAGGTCCTGCCAGTACGAGTCCCGCAGCGTCAGCGTGGTCGTCTGCGGGGTGAACGACTTCACCGTGTACGGACCGGTGCCGATCGGGCTCTTCAGCGTGTCCTGGGTCGGGTCCTTCAGCGTCGACCACTGGTGCTTCGGGACCACGAACACGGTCAGGATCTTGTTCTGGTTGGTGAACTGGGACCGGGTGAAGGTCAGGTCGACCTTGTTGCCGGACGCGGTGATCGTGCCGTACGGGATCGCGTCCTGGTTCAGGCCCTCGTTGTCCTTGCGCAGCTGGAACGAGTAGGCGACGTCGTCGGCCGTCATCGGCTGGCCGTCGGACCACTTCACCCCGTCGCGGATCGTGAACGACAGCTTGGTGAAGTTCGCGTCCCACTTCCACTCGGTCGCCAGCCACGGCTTGCCGGGCTCGGTCGGCTTGATGCCGTTGATCATCACCAGCGGCTCGAAGATCATCCAGCGGTAGCCCAGTGAGGCGCCCGAGGAGGAGCCGAGGAACGGGTTGTGGTTCTCGGTCTGTGGGCCGTTGGGCATGCCAACGTTCAGAACGGTGGCCGCGGTGCCGGACGTGCTGCCGGTGTTGTTCCCGTCCCCGCTACTACAGGCAGCCAGGGTGGCTGCCGCGAGCAGGCCCGTCAGGGCCAGCGCGACAGTGCGTCGTGCTCGCATCGGTTCCTCCTGTGTATCTGTTGGCGGATGCTCACGCCTGAGCCGCGTGAGCAGGTGCATCGTGGCGTGAGAACGCTCTCATGGGAAGAGCGGACGCCTTAACGGATCGATATCGGGGGGTTACTGCCGGCGGCGGGACAGGGGCAGCTGTCCCGCCACCGGAGTCTTCAGTGGGACCGGGTTCTCGGGGCGGGCCTGGTCCTCGTGGTGACGGTCGGGGCGGTTGAGCTGCGGACGATCAGCGTCGTGGGCAGCACTTGGGGCTCGTCCGGCAGCGGGGTGCCGCCGAAGTAGCCCATCAGCATCCGGGCCGCCGCCTGGCCCATCTGGCGCATCGGCTGATGCACCGTGGTCAGGGGCGGCTCGGTGTGTTCGGCGTACGGGATGTCGTCGAACCCGACCACCGACACGTCGTTCGGCACGTTCCGCCCGGTCTCCCGGACGGCCTGGATGGCGCCGCCGGCGGAGAGGTCGTTGTGGGCGAAGATCGCGTCGAAGTCGAGTCGCTGGTCGAGCGCGTGCTGGACGCCGCGGCGCCCGCTCTCGTGGGTGAAATCGCCTTCGAACACGAGTCTCCGGTCGAGCTCGAAACCGGCCTCGGCGTAGATGTCGCGGAAGCCGTCCAGGCGTTCGTGGGTGCAGCCGAACCGTTCGACGCCGGTGATCACCAGTGGCCGGCGACGGCCGAGTTCCAGCAGGTGCCGGGCGGCGGACTCGCCGCCGGCGTAGTTGGTGGTGGCGACGGACGGGAACTGCGGGCGCTTGGCCCGGTCGTCGATCAGGACGACCGGCAGGCCGCGCGCGTGGAGTTGCTCGATGTAGGTGAGGGTGCCTTCCGGCTCGATCACCAGCAGGCCGTCGAACGACTGGGCCGAGACCTGCGAGGCGAACTGGTGCATCGACTCCTCACCCCGGTTGAAGGTGAACAGCAGCAGTCCGTAGCCCTCGCTCTCGACCACGTCGACGGCGCCCTGCAGCACCTCGCCCATCCAGGGCCAGGTGAGCGACGGGACCAGCATGCCGACGATCCGGGTCCGGCCGCGGGCCAGACCGACCGCGCGGGCGCTCGGCACGTACCCGAGCTCGGCGATCACCTGGCGGACCCGCTCGGCGGTGCGCAGGTCGAGCTCGCCCTTGCCGTTGAGCACGCGGGAGACCGTCGTCTTGCTGACGCCGGCACGCGCGGCCACATCGGCGATGGTGATCGACACTGCACGGCTCCCCTCGGGCGGGTGAGGCTCCAGCTGATCGCCGGAACCGGTTTCGGAAGCGGTTCCGTAGAGTGAAGCCGAGCGGACGAGGAGTCGTCAATCACGGGCGGGTAACGAATCGCTGCTTAGTTCACAACTTGGAGGAAGGGTCCTCTTCCGGTCGCCGGAGTGACGTGATGAACTCTGGGCGAGCGGCCTGCCTGGGGCCGGACCGGGTAGGGGCAGAGGGCATGGATGTTCGGCGGACCACTGTGCGCGACATGCGCCGGTCCAACCGGTCGGTCATCCTGTCCAGCATCTATCGCGACGGTCCCCTGAGCCGCCAGGAACTGAGTGTCCGGACCTCGCTGAGCGCCGCGAGCGTCAGCAACCTGGTCGGCGAGCTGATCGCCGAAGGTGTGGTCGAGGAGGCCGGATCGGTCGAGTCCGAAGGCGGCCGGCCGCGCGTCCTGCTGCGGGTGTCACCGACGTTCCGGTACGTCGTCGGCGCCGAAGTCGGCGAGACCCGGGTCCGGGTCGAGTTGTTCGACCTGGCCATGAACGTGCTGGCCACCGTCGACCACCCGATCGAGGAGCCGCAGCCGTCGGTCGTCGTGAAGCACGTGCTGGAAGGCCTTGCGACCGTGATCGCGTCCGCCGGCGTGCGCCCGGAGCTGGTCCTCGGGCTCGGCGTCGCGGTGGCCGGCATCGTCGAGGGTGATGCCGTCGTGCATGCGCAGACGCTCGGCTGGGACGCCGTACCGATCGGGCAGATGCTTGCCGAGGGCACCGATATTCCGATCCAGGTGGACAACGGCGCGAACACGCTCGGCCAGGCCGAGATGTGGTACGGCGCCGGCCGCGGAGCCACCGACGCGGTGGTCGCGCTGGTCGGCTCCGGCGTCGGTGCGGCCCTGGTCACCGACGGCTCGAGCTACCGCGGAACCCGAAGCAGCGCGGGCGAATGGGGCCACATGACGATCGCGTACGGCGGTCGCCAGTGCCGATGCGGCGCGATCGGGTGCCTGGAGGCGTACGTCGGTGCCGAGGGTGTGCTGGATCGCTATCGCCAAGCGGGCGGATCCGGGTTGTCCGCCGACGAGGAGACGGCGTTCGTCGAGTTGCTGGAGGTCGCGAGTACGTCGGAGGTAGCGGCAACGGTCGTCACCGACACGATCGGGTATCTCGCCGCCGGCTTCGCGAACCTGGTCAACCTGGTCAACCCCGAACGCATCGTCCTCGGTGGCTGGGCCGGTCTGCTGCTCGGTGAGCGGTACCTGCCCCAGTTACGTGAAGAGGTCGGCAAGCACGCGCTGCGACAGCCGTATCAGCAGGTCTCGATCGTCCTGTGTGCGCTGGGCCGCGACGCCGTTGCTCTCGGCGCCGCGACCCTTCCGGTGTTCCGGTTGCTTCGCGAGGGAGGCGCGCTACCTCCGGCGCGTTAGACGTTCCACTTCTGGTTCGCACCGCCGCCGCAGCTCCAGGTTTGCAGCGGGGTCGCGTTGGCGGAGTTGTTGCCGGTGACATCGAGGCACTTGTTCGCCTGTGGATTCACCAGATCGCGGGCCGCGGTGTAGTTCCATTGCTGGGCGCCGGATCCGTTGCAGGTCCAGAGCTGGACTTTCGCCCCGTCGGCAAGGGATCCGGCGTTGACGTCGAGGCACTTGCCCAGGGCCCGGATCGTCCCGTCACCGGGCCGGGTCCACTGCTGGGCGTTCGTACCGTTGCAGTCGTAGAGCTGGACCGGCGTACCGTCCGCCGTTCCCGCAGCCGCCACATCGACGCACTTGTTGGCCAGTCCGGTGATCTGGGATCCGCCGGAGCCGGCGCCGAGGGTGGAGACACGGACGTAGTCGACGGTCATCGTCTGCGGCATCACCGTAGAGCCGTCCGGGTAGCCCGGCCAGTAGCCGCCCACCGCGACGTTCATGATCATGAAGAACGGGTGGTTGTAGACCCAGGTCTTGCCGTTCAGATCGGCCGGTGTCCGGCGCTGGTACTGGACTCCGTCGACGAACCAGGAGATCGCGTTCGGCTCCCAGTCGACCCGGAAGGTGTGGAAGTCGTCGGCGAACGACCACCCGTTCGGATGGTTGTACGCGGCACCGATGCCGTCGGCACCGGAGTAGCCCGGTCCGTGGATCGTGCCGTGCACGGTCGCGGGCTCGCGGCCGATGTTCTCCATGATGTCGATCTCGCCGTCGGCCGGCCAGTTGCCGCCGCCGAGCATCCAGAACGCCGGCCAGATCCCTTGTGACCTGGGGATCTTGATCCGTGCCTCGAACCGCCCGTAGGTCTGGGTGAACGTCTGCGCGGTGAGCAGCCGGGCCGAGGTGTACTGGCACGGGCCGTAGTGACACTGGAAGCCGCCGTTCTCCTGGCGGGCGGTGATCACCAGGTTGCCCTGGCCGTCGAGGGCGGAGTTGCGGGTGCTGTTGGTGTAGTACTGCCGCTCGTCGTTGCCCCAGCCGGAGCCGCCGATGTCGTAACGCCACTTGCCGGGGTCGGGGGCCTGGCCGGACGGGCCGTCGAAGTTGTCCTCCCAGATCGTCGCCGTCGCCGCGGCGGGCGCCTGCTGACGGGCCTGGGCGGGGGCTTGCAGGAGGGTGGTGCCGACCAGTGCGGCACCGATCGCGACGAGCGCCGCGACACGGGAACGCTTCATGGATGCCTCATTTCTCACGGGGGGCGTCAGGAGTGAAGGCTAAGGGTGTGTCCCCTCGTCCCCTGCGTGCTGCGCGGCACTCGGCACGGCACCTCGGCGCACTGGCGCAAAGGCCACGATGCTCCGCATCGAGACCTTCGCTCCAGCACGCCGATGCACCGCGCCGAGCACCTGCTCGCGACTGCAGGGGACGAGGGGACACACCCTGGCCGCAGCTTGCTGTGAGAACGCTTTCACGTCAAGCCCGGGACTAAATAAAAGACCTGAAAAAAGTCTCGGTTCGGCGTTGACACGACGATTCACCGATGGTTACCTCATGGTGACCACCAGTTGCGGCGCGGGCAGACGCCGGCAACTCCCTGTTGTCCTCAAAGCCCTTTAGAACAAGGGAGAACCGCCCCATGCCCGCGAAACGCCTCCTGCCCGTCGCGGTCGCCGCCTTGTGCGTGGCCGCCGCCGGACTCGGTTTCGGCACCGCCCCACCGGCCCAGGCCGCCGGTGAGCAGGTCAACATCTGGCTCACCACGACGAACGACTCGGCCGGACAGAACGTCACCCGTGGCCTGCAGCAGCAGAGCCCGATCAGCTTCGGCCCGGCCGGCGGCTCGGCCAACCAGACGATCACGGTCAACGAGAACACGACGTACCAGTCCTTCGAGGGCGGTGGCGCGTCGTTCGCCGACAGTTCCGCCTGGTTGCTGAACAGCAGCAACACGATCTCGGCCGCGACCCGCAACCAGGTCATGAAGGACCTGTTCGACCCGGTCAACGGCATCGGCCTGGCCTTCATCCGCAACCCGATGGGTGCCTCGGACCTGGCCCGCTTCAACTACTCCTACGACGACACCTGCTGCGACCTGAACGACTTCAGCATCAACCACGACCTGGCGGACGTGGTCCCGCTGACCAAGCAGGCCAAGCAGCTCAACCCGGCGGTCAAGGTGATGGGCTCGCCGTGGAGCGCGCCGGCCTGGATGAAGGACAACAACGACTTCGTCCACCGCGGCTGGCTGAAGGCCGAGTACTACCCGCTGTACGCGCAGTACTTCGTCAAGTACCTCCAGCAGAACGAGGCCCAGGGCAACCACATCGACTACATCTCGGTGCAGAACGAGCCGACGTGCTGCGGCAACGACAACACCGGCTACGCCTCGATGAACTGGAACGGCGCGGGCCTGCTCAACTTCACCAAGAACCACCTGTTCCCGGCGCTGCACGCCGCCGGGCTCTCCACCAAGGTGCTGATCCTCGACTACAACTGGGGCAACTACAACGACCTCGGTTCGGTCCCGATCGCGGACGCCGGGCTGCGCAACGACCCGAACTTCGGCGGCATCGCCTGGCACGGGTACGGCGGCGACGTGAACCTGCAGACCCAGATCCACAACCAGTACCCGAACGTGAACGCGTACATGACCGAGCACTCGGGCGGGACCTGGATCCCGAACCAGCAGGTCGAGGACATGAACAACCTGATCGACTACACCCGCAACTGGGACAAGTCGTGGGTGAAGTGGGGCATCGCGCTCGACGAGGACCACCTGCCGTTCGTCGGAGCCGGCTGCAACGTCTGTACCGGGCTCGTCACCGTGCACCGCAACGACAGCCAGCGCGGTCAGGTCACCAAGACGGTCGAGTACTACACGATGGGCCACCTGACCAAGTTCGTGAAGCCGGGTGCGCTGCGGATCGACTCGAGCGCGAACAACTCGGTGAAGAACGTGGCCTGGAAGAACCCGGACGGTTCGAAGGCACTGATCGCGTTCAACACCACGGGAAGCCCGCAGTCGGTGCGGGTGAACTGGGGCTCGCAGTCGTTCGTCTACACACTGCCCACCAAGACGTCCGCGACCTTCACCTGGTCCGGCACGCAGGGCGGTGGCGGCGGCGGTGGTTCGGCGATCACCGGGCTGGCCGGCAAGTGCATCGACGTCGCCGGAGCCAACAGCGCCGACGGGACCGCCGTACAGCTTTACGACTGCAACGGTACGGCGGCTCAGCAGTGGGAGCGCCCGGGTGACGGGACGATCCGTGCCCTCGGCAAGTGCCTCGACGTGAACGCCGGATCGGTCGCCGATGGTGCTCGCGTGCAGCTGTATTCGTGCAACGGAACTGCCGCCCAGCAGTGGACCTATACGAGTGGGAGAGACCTGGTGAATCCGCAGGCGAACAAGTGTCTTGATGTCACCGGCAACAATTCCGCGAACGCGACCCCACTGCAGATCTGGACCTGCACGGGTGCGGCGAATCAGAAGTGGACCGTCTGATGCGCCGGGTGGCGGCGCTCGCCGCGGCGCTGGTGCTCGGTGCGGGACTGCTCATGACGGCCGCACCCGCGCAGGCGGCGACCGGGACGATCACCGGGTTGGCCGGCAAGTGCGCCGACATCGCCGCGGCCAACACTGCCGACGGGACCGCCGTACAGCTCTATGACTGCAACGGAACCGGCGCGCAGAACTGGAGCCGCAACTCCAATGGCACGTTGACCGCGCTCGGCAAGTGTCTCGATGTCAGCGGCGGCTCGGTCGCGAACGGTGCCCGGATCCAGCTGTGGACCTGCAACGGAAGCGCCGCGCAGCAGTGGACCTACACGTCCGGCCGCGATCTGGTGAACCCGCAGGCCAACAAGTGCCTCGATGTCACCGGCAACAACTCCGCCAACGGCACACCGCTGCAGCTGTGGACCTGCACCGGTGCGGCGAACCAGAAGTGGAACGTCCCGGCGGCCGACGACGGACCGCCGCCGGCCGGTGGCGCGCCGATGGCGGCAGCGCCGTACCTGTACCAGGGCTGGGGCAGCCCGCCCAACCCGGCGACCGTGATGAACGCGACCGGGGTCAAGTGGTTCACGATGGCGTTCATCCTGTCCAACGGATACTGCAACCCTCAGTGGGACGGGAACCGGCCGCTGACGGGTGGTGTGGATCAGCAGGCGCTCAACACGATCCGCGCCAACGGCGGTGACGCCGTGGTGTCGGTCGGAGGCTGGTCCGGCAACAAGCTCGGGCAGAGCTGCAACAGTGCGAGCGAGCTGGCCGACGCGTACCAGAAGGTGATCAACGCGCTGTCGCTGAAGGCGATCGACGTCGACATCGAGGACCAGGAGTTCGCCAACGCCGCCGTCCGGCAGAAGGTGATCGACGCGCTGAAGATCGTCGAGCAGAACAACCCGGGCATCGCGACGTACCTGACCTTCGGTACGACGACCTCCGGTCCGGACGGCAACGGTCAGGACCTGATCCGGCGGGGCGCGGCCTCCGCGCTGAACCTGGACGGCTGGGTGATCATGCCGTTCGACTTCGGCGGTGGGTCGAACAACATGGGCACGCTGACCCGGCAGGCGGCCGATGGCCTGAAGAACCAGGTCAAGTCGGCGTACGGGCTGAGCGACGACGCGGCGTACCGCAAGATCGGGATCTCGTCGATGAACGGGATCACCGATGTCGCCGGGGAGCGGGTCAACCTATCCGACTTCGAGTCGATGCTGTCGTACGCCTCGGAGCACCACCTGGCGCGCTTCACGTTCTGGTCGGTCAACCGTGACCGCCCGTGCACCGGCGGCCCGGCCGACTCCTGCGGCGGCGTCCCTCAGCAGCCCTGGGACTACACCAAGGTCATAGGCCGCTACCGCGGCTGACCTCTCCACCAACAACTGCCCGCCTGATCTTTCAGGCGGGCAGTTGCGTGTTGACCCTCCGGTTACCGGAGGGTGGAAGCTTGTCGCATGACGGCAACGGTGACAGTCGGCGAGTTCTCCCGCCTCACCCATCTGAGCGTGAAAACGCTGCATCATTACCACGAGATCGGCCTGCTGGCGCCCGCGACGGTCGATCCTTCGTCCGGCTACCGGCGCTACGCCACGGCTCAGGTGGAGACGGCGTTGCTGATCCGCCGGCTCCGCGAGCTCCGGATGCCGTTGCCGGAAGTCCGCGAGTTGGTCGAGACCACCGACGGCACGAAGCGCGAGGAAACGCTGCGGACGCACCTGGAGCGGATGGAGCAGGAGCTCGCGCACACCCGTGAGGTCGTCGTCTCGTTGCGCGAGCTGCTCACCCCCGGCCGGCCCGCGCTCGATGTCGAATACCGGTTCATCCCCGCGTTTCGTGCGTACGGCGTGCGCGATCGGGTCGAGCGGGAGGGGATCGGGCCGTGGTGCGAGTACGCGTTCGGCCGGCTCAACGCGGTCGCCGGTGACATCACGGCTACGGCGGGAGCGACGTACAGCGACGACTTCTTCGCCGAGGACGCGGGCGAGGTCGTCGCGTTCCTGCCGGTCGCGCCGGACCAGGCGCCGGCCGACGGGGTCGAGCTCGTCGACCTGCCCGGCGGGTTCTTCGCGATCGCCGTCCACAGCGGGCCGCTGACCGACTTCGACCGCAGCTACGGCGCACTCGGTACGCACGTCGCCGAGCACTGCGAGGTCGCGCCGGGCCCGATCCGCGAGCTGTATGTCGTCGGGCCGGGGGACGACCCCGATCCCACCACCTACCGAACCGAGATCTGCTGGCCGATCCAGCGAATCCCTGCGACTGGGGCGGGGTCGGGAAAGAATCCAACACTGAGAGGCTGAAATCCATGTCCATCACGCTTGAGAACGTCGTCTTCGACTGCGCCGACGCCGGCGCCCTCGCCACCTTCTGGGCCGACGTGCTGTCCTCGAAGGTCGATGCTGACAGCAATGAGTTCTTCGCCACCGTGAACCGGTCCGCGGACGGGCCGACGCTGATGTTCGTCCAGGTGCCCGAGCCCCGCAACGGCAAGAACCGCCTGCACGTCGACCTCGCCACCGCGGACTGGTCTGCCGAGCTCGACCGCCTGGTCGGCCTCGGTGCCAAGCGCCTCGACGAGCACGACGAGTACGGCACTCACTGGATCACCCTCGCCGACCCCGAAGGCAACGTCTTCGACCTGGCCGAGATCCGCTGAGGCCGGCACAGGTTCTCGGTGCGCTACGGGTGACTGGACGAGTACCGGGTGCCGTCGAAGCTCGCGTTGCCGAGCTCGACCTGTTGCTCCAAGCGGGCTCGCGCTGTCGCCACCGGCCAGCGGAAGGCGCGGGCGAGTTCGCCTGCCGTGGTGGCGAGCATGGTGTCCAGGAACCGTCGGGTCGCGAGCGCATGGTCGGCCGCGCCACCGATGTCGAACTGGTGACAGGTGAGTGAGATCATCGCGGCCGGCCAGCCGGATCCGGTTTCGTGGACACCGGCTGTGGTCACCAGCAGGGTGCGCTGCAGCTCGGTGATCGCCCGTTGATAGCGGCTGCGATCACCGACCAACGCCCGCAGGGTTGCGCTCGGCAACGGCTCGGCCGCGATGGCGTCGGCGATCTCGTGTGCGGTCGGAGACAGGTTCAGGAACAGGTGGTCGCCGGGGTCGCCCGCGGCTGGGTAGAGCGCGGTCAGCAACTCCGGCGACAAGAACGATCCACGGCCGCCGAGGTAGGCGCCGTACCAGGCGAGCCCTCGCCGGGGCAGCTCGTCCTTCCAGGTCCAGACACGTTGCTCGTTCGTGCCCATGCCGCTACCGAACGGCTCCTCGTCCTCGCCGGCGACCGCCTCCCACAGCGACGGGACGACGGCTCGCGGTGCCGGGAAGAGCAGCGCGAAACCGACGTCGTCGACGAACCTCGCGGCGCGCTCGATCGATCCGATCCGTCGGCCGCGGATCCACCAGCGGGTGGCGCGAGCCTGGCCGAGCTCGGCGTCGGAGGTGCTCGGGAGTCCCATAGGGCCAGTCAATCATCAGTCCCTTGTGCTGGTCGGACGCGCGGAGGAGTGTGGGTTGTGACCGGCGGCGCCGGCGGGGTGCTGCCCTGAGATGAGGGGGTGGGTCGTGTACGCACGTTCCACCACGATCAACGCCCTGTCGGCATCGATCGACGCCGGTGTCGCGCAGGTGCGGGACGAGGTAATGCCCTCGCTCCTGGAGATGGACGGCTGTGTCGGCCTGTCGATGATGATCGACAGGGAGTCCGGCCGGTGCATCGCCACGAGTGCCTGGCGGTCGGAGATGGCGATGCGGGCCACCGACCAAGAGCTTTGGTCGGTCCGGGACCGGCTCGCGCGGACGCTCGGTGGCAGCCCGATGGTGCAGGAGTGGGAGATCGCCGTCATGCACCGTGACCACCGTTCGGTCGCAGGCGCCTGCGTCCGGGCCACTTGGGTGAAGGTCGACCCCGCGACGCTGGACCGGGCGATCGACGTCTACCGGCTGGCGTCGTTGCCGCGGCTCGAGGACCTGGCCGGCTTCTGCAGCGCGAGCCTGCTGGTGGACCGCGCGTCCGGCCGGGCGGTCTCGTCGGTCACGTACGACTCCCAGGAGGCCATGGACTCGAACCGGGAGGCCGCCGCGTCGATGCGGTCGGCGACCGCGAAGGACGCCGGCGCCGAGATGGTCGACGTCGGCGAGTTCGAGCTCGTCCTCGCCCATCTTCACGTCCCCGAGCTCACCTGAAGCAACCCGTCGTCGGCCCATCCGACCAGCGCGGCCCGGACCCAACTCCGGGCCGTCGCTCAGTCCATCGTGTCGAGATGGGCTTCGAGGGCGTCCAGGCGGGTGCGCCAGAGGTCGCGGTAAGGCTCGAGCCAGGTGTCGATCTCGGCGAGCGGGCCCGGGCTGAGGCGGTACCAGCGGCGTTGGGCCTCCCGGCGGACCTCGACCAGACCGGCGTCGCGGAGCACCTTCAGATGCTTCGAGACCGCGGGCTGGCTGAGCGACAGTTCGTCGACGAGCTCGCCGACCGGCCGTTCGCCGGTCCGCAGCAGATCCAGGATCTCCCGGCGCCGGGGCTCCGCCAGCACCTCGAACGTACTTGCCATATGAGGAATATACGCCGTCTACCGGCTGAGTTCGTGGTCGAAGGTCGCCTTGAAGGCGTCGCGGAAGAGGTCGGGCAGGCTGGTCTTACCGTCTTCGGAGGCCCAGCGAAGTAGGGCGACGTGGGCGACTCCCAGACAGGCGCTGGCGGCCGCGCGGGTCTGGAACTCGAAGACCGGGCCGGACGAGTCGGCGCGGAGCGCGGTGACGAACGCTTCCTGCAGTCGGTTCTGGCTGTCGAGGTGGCGGGCTTGGAGGGCTGGTGTCGAGATCATCAGTCGCAGCCGGGCGAGCAGGAGCTCTCGATCCGGTCCGGTGGTCAGGTCGAACGTCGCGAGCATCGTCCGACCGATCCGGTCTGCCAACGATCCGGTGGTGGGAAGTTCGCTGATCGTCGCCGCGGCCAGCTGGTCGAGGTCGTCGTACAGGACGAGGTCTTCCTTGGTGGGGAAGTGCCGGTAGACGGTCATCGCGGAGACGCCGGCGGCGACCGCGACGTCGTTCACCGTCGTCGCGTCGTACGCGCGTTCCTCGAACAGCCGGATCGCGTGCCGCTGGATCCGCTGCCGGGTCTCGGCACGCTGGCGGTCCTTCAGGTTCATGTGGTAGATACTAACAACATGATAGTTTCTAACATGATCGGCAGGGTGGCGTTGGTAACGGGGGCGTCGCGGGGGATCGGCCGCGCGATCGCGGAACGGCTGGCCGCGGACGGGGTCGAGATCGCGGTGCACTACAACAGCGACAAGGCCGGCGCCGAGGAGACCCTCGAGCGCATCGACGGTCGCGGATTCCTGGTCGGCGCCGAGCTCGGTGTCGCGGGTGACGTCGACGAGGTGTTCGGGCAGCTCTCGGAAGGTCTGTCGGGGCGGTCCTTGGGCATCCTGGTCAACAACGCTGCCGCGCCGCCGGCGGGTCCGCTCGAGACAGACACCGTGGACGCGTTCGACCGGCTGTTCGCGGTCAACGTGCGCGCGCCGTACTTCCTGATCCAGCGGCTGCTTCCGGTCCTGGCCGACGACGGTCGGATCGTCTCGATCTCGTCCGCCGCGACCCGGATGGCGAACCCCGTCCAGACGTCGTTCGCGATGACCAAGGGTGCGGTCGAGACGATGACTCTCACACTCGCCCAGGAGCTGGGCCGTCGTGGCATCACCGTCAACGCGGTGTCGCCCGGCGCGACCCGGACCGAGGCGAACGGCGCGTTCTTCGAGACCCCGGGGCTGGTCGACTTCGTCACGCAGCAGACCGCTCTCGGACGGCTCGGTCGGGGCGAGGATGTCGCCGAGGTGGTCGCGTTCCTCGCGTCCGACGCGGCTCGCTGGGTCACCGGCCAGACGGTGGACGCCACCGGAGGGTTGTTCCTCGGACCTCGTTTCGCCTGACGGGGTTGGGTTTTCCCCCGGTCGGTACGGTGGAAGGCCCGACCCCGAGACGGCGGTTGGCCACAGTGTGTGAGTGGTACGCGCGGGCCTAGCGTCGTCGGCATGCACACGACGAATCAGGTGATGATGGCCGCGCTGCAGGCGACACAGGAACCGACCGGAGGAGTGGCCGGCTGGGCCATCGACCTGATGGAGCGACTCGGAGCGCCAGGAGCGGGGCTCGCGGTCGCGCTGGAGAATCTGTTCCCGCCGCTGCCCAGTGAGGTGATCCTGCCGCTGGCCGGGTTCGCGGCCAGCCGCGGTGATCTCGGGCTGGTCAGCGCGATCCTCTTCACCACGCTCGGCTCGATCGTCGGCGCGCTCGCCCTGTACGGCGTGGGCGCCGGGCTCGGCCGGGATCGGACCAGGGCGGTCGCCGGCAAGCTGCCGTTGGTGAAGGTGCAGGACGTCGACAAGGCCGAGGAGTGGTTCACCCGGCACGGGCCGAAGGCAGTGCTGATCGGCCGGCTGGTCCCGGTCGTGCGCAGTCTGATCTCGGTTCCGGCCGGGGTGGAGCGGATGTCGGTGGCGTTGTTTCTGGCGCTGACCGCGGTCGGCAGCCTGGTCTGGAACGCGTTGCTGATCGTTGCCGGCTATCAGCTTGGTGAGCGCTGGCATGTGGTGGAGTCCTCGGTGGGCATCTTCCAGAAGTTCGTGATCGCCGGTGCGGTGGCGGCGGTGGTGTGGTTCGTGGCGGTCAAGATCCGGGCCCGGCGTTCGGATACTGAGAAAGTCAAGTAGCAAGCTCGACTTTAACTACGCTCGATCCATCACTTGCCGAGTTCAGGAGTTGGGTCAGATGCCCTCAGTCGCGTTCGAACCGCAGGTCGTACCGGATCCTCCGGTCTGGCCGCAGTCTGTTGTCACCGTGGTCGGCAACCCCCGGCCCGGGTCCAGGACCGCGGCCGCGGCGGCGTCCGTGGCGGAGTTGCTCGCCTCCGAGCTCGGTACGCCGTACCGGATCGACGAACTGATCGACCTGGTGACGTTCGCACCGGCGATCTTCCAGGGGGAGCGGGCCGCGGACAAGGAGCGCGCGGCGTTGGAGAGCGCGATCGATCTGGTGTCGTCGGCCTCGGTGATCGTGGTCGCGACGCCGGTGTACAAGGGCAGTTACACCGGTCTGCTGAAGAGCTTCCTGGACGTCCTGCGACCGCAGGCTCTGGCGGGCGCGGTCGTTGTGCCTGTGACGGTCTCCGCGGCGCCGAGCCACAAGCTGCTCGCGGACCAGCATCTGCGTCCCGTTCTGGCTGAGCTCGGTGCGAGCGTTCCGGTCCCCGGCGTCATCCTCGAGGAGCGCGACCTCGAGGACCTCCAGGTGGTCCTCTCCGGCTGGCTCCGCACCAACGCCGGCATCGTCCAGGCCACGACCATCGCCCTCCAACCCGTCGCAGAGCCTACCCCGGCCCGTTAGCACGATCGCGGTCCAACCCTCCAGGGCGGTGGGCATCCCCTCACATGGAGGGTTGCCCCCTGAGAATCCGAGGGGGCAACCCTCCAGCTCAGCGGGCCGGCTTCAGTCCGCGTGGGTTGGCTGGGTGGGGGAGTGGCGGAGGGTTGTGGTGGCGGGCAGCAGGGTTGAGGCGAAGGTGAGGAGCGTGGCGGCTCCGACGATCACGCCGTAGATCCACAACGGGCCGGTCGGGATGGCGCTGGTGGAGACCTTGGCCGAATAGGGGAGGAGGCAGGCCAGGGCAACAAGCGTGCCGAGAGTGATGCCGGCCAGGGTGACCAGGGTGCTTTCCGTCCACAGCATGCGGAGGACCTGGCCGCGGGTGGATCCGGTGAGGCGTTGGAGGGCGAACTCGCGGCGCCGGCGCAACGTGGTCGAGACGAGAGTGTTGACAACCGAGACCGCGGTGTAGGCGATCAGCATCCCGACGAGCATGTAGTTGACCCACGCCTGTGTCTGCAGGTCTTCCGCGTTGGCAGCAACCAGGCTGTCCCGGTCGGCGACCTGTACGCCGGGATGCGCGGCGGCGAGCTTGGTCAGGGCCGGTCGTACGTCGGTACCCGGTGCGGTGCGAACCAGGATCTGCTTGGTCAGTCCGTCCGTGGTGTGAGCGGCGACGAGCGAAGCGGGCAGGATGATGCTCTCGTAGCCGCGCTCGGCCGCGAAGGTCGCGACCACCCGCAGTGTCACCGCGGTGCCGTCGCCCAACGTCATGCTGATCGTCGAGCCCACCGGGCGGTCGATCTTCCCGGCCACATAGTCCGGCAGAGCGACGGTCGACCCGGTCAAGCCGGCGAGTGATCCATGCGTCAGCCGCACCGGCGCCGTACCGTCCGCGCCCTGGGCATCCACGCCGATCAGCGGAGCGCCGTCCTCGTCGAACGGAGCGTTGCGGGGCTCGTCGATCGTTCCCAGGCTGGTGACGAACGCCGACGCACTCGTGACACCCGGCACCGCACGGACCTGGCTCAGCACCGTGGGGGACAGGCCTGCGTCCGAGACCAGTACGGCGTCCGCCCGCAGGTCTCGCGTGAACGCCTCGGACGACGCGTGGACCTGCGTGGTCTGCATGTAGAGGTTGGCGGTCGAGATGCCGACGGCAAGCATCACCGGCATCACCGCGGCCGACATCGCCACCGAACGCGCCGTGACGTTGCGGATCGCGAGGCGTCCGTTGACCCGGGTCAGTGCCTGCACCGGCCAGCGCCACACCGCGAGGACTGCCTTGGTCCAGAACGGCCCGAGCAGCGCGACACCGATGGCCCAGCACAGGATCGATGGGCCGGCAGTTGCACCGGCGAGCGGACCTGTCATCACGGTCGCGGTAACGATCAGCAGCGCGAGGCCGCCACCGAGGAACGCCAGACCGAACAGCAAGCGCACCCAGCTGAACCACTTCCGCTGCAGCGACGCCTCCATCAACGCCTCGACCGGCCGGATCTTCGCCGACTTGCGAGCCGCGATCAGGGCGGCACCGATGGCCGCGAGAACGGCCGCACCCGCACCGGCCGCGAACGGGATCAGGCCTTGGGAGAACTCGACGACCGGCGACGCGACGCCGTGCGAGCCGAGTTGCTCGAACAGGAACCGGCCGAGGAAGATCCCGGGTACGGCGCCCAGCGCGACCGCCGGGAGCGACACGAGCATCGCTTCGCCGAGGATCATCCGCCGGACCTGGCCAGGCGTCGTGCCGATGCCGCGGAGCAGCGCGAACTCGCGCTCGCGGTGCTGGGCGGACAACGCCAGCGTGGACGCGACCACGAACATCATCGTCATCGTCGCGATCCCGCCGAACGAGCCGGCGATCGAAATCAGCGCGGTCCGGTGCGACTCGGCGTCCGGGTGCTCGGCCAGTCCGCGGTCGATCCCGGCGCGGACGGTGATCTCGCCATCGAGAGCCTTGATCCGGTCCTTCACGTCGTCGACGTTGGTGCCAGGGGCAACCAGTACGCCGACATCGGCGAAGCGGGCGGGGTTGCCGGCCAGCTCGGCCGCCTCGCGGTCGGAGAAGAATGCATGACCCGTCGGTCCGGTAGCCGACCCGCTCACCGTGAAGGTCGACGGCTCGCCGTCGATCAGGAAGGTGACCCGGCTTCCCATTTTGGCGCCAGTCATCACTACCTGGCCGGCGCGCGGCGCGTGACCGGACGTCAGCTTGTACGGCGCAAGCGCGGCCGAGGACCAGTTGTGGCCTTCAGCAACCGGACCACCGATCGCTGGGAACGTGAGGTCGCCGATCGCGGCCGAAACGCCTGGCACAGAACGGATCTTGGCGACGAGGTCGATCGGTACGCCGACCCGCTCGGGCAGCGGGGTCGCGTCCTCAGCTCCCGGGCGCAGATGAGATTGATTGCCGGTGACCACGAGTGAGGCGGCGGCGAGCCGGGTGGGCTCGACGTTGGAACGGATCCCCGTCTCCATCAGGCCGCCGCAGGCCATCACGATCGCGGTGCCGAAGACGACCGCGACGAAGGTGGCGATGAAGCCGCTCTTGCGGTGCCGCAAGGTGCGGACTGCCAGGCGCATCATCCCGCTACCGCCTTCAGCTTGGACCGCGCGCCGAGGTGGGTCATCCGGTCGGCGACCTCTTCGGCCGTCGGCGCGGTGAGGCTGCCGGCCAGGACGCCGTCGGCCAGGAAGACCACCTGATCGGCGTACGACGCGGCGACCGGGTCGTGGGTGACCATCACGACCGTCTGGCCCTGCGTACGGACGGGCTCGCGGAGCAGCTCGAGTACGTCGGCCGCGGTCTGGGTGTCGAGAGCGCCGGTGGGCTCGTCGGCGAAGATCACGGCCGGCCGGGCGACCAGGGCGCGAGCGATGGCGACGCGTTGCTGCTGGCCACCGGACAGTTCACCGGGACGGTGCTTGCGCCGGTCGCCGAGGCCGACCCGGTCGAGGACCTCGCGGACCGCGGCGCGGTTCACGCGGCGGCCATCGAGTTCCTGCGGCAGGGTGACGTTCTGCCAGACGGTCAACGCGGGCAGCAGGTTGAAGGACTGGAACACGAACCCGATCCGCTCGCGGCGGAGCTCGGTGAGCCTGCGCTCGCTCAGACCGGCCAGTGGCCGGCCGTCGATGTAGACGCTGCCGGAGGTGGGCCGGTCGAGCCCGGCGGCACAATGCAGGAAGGTGCTCTTGCCCGACCCGGACGGGCCCATCACGGCGGTGAAGGTGCCAGGCGTGAAGTTGATGCTGATGCCGTTGAGGGCGGTGACGGTGTTGGTGCCCCGGCCGTAGACCCGCCGTACGTCGTTGAGGACGACTGAGTACTCGGTGCCGGCGACTGTTTCCCGCGTCCGTTTCTTCATGCCGATGACGCTACGGAGCGCGCACCGGCCACCCCATGGTGCTGGACCGCCGCTCAGGGTAGATGAAAGTCCACCTAGGAACGGAGTAGTGCGCGCAGTCCGGCCGTGTAGGAGGCGGGCGTGACGTCGCCGATCAGCAGGCGCTGCAGGACGAAACCGGGCACCATGCCGAACATGACCTGCGCGATGTCGGCTGGGTCGGCGTCGGCGGGAACCGTGCCGTCGGCCTGGGCCCGGCGGGCGATCTCGAGGAAGTGGTCACGCAGCTGGCAGTACTTGCCGCGGGCGGTCCGGTGGATCGACTCGTTGCGCAAGGCTTCCGCCCAGGCCTGGACCGCGACCCGGGTGACATCGCCGCCGGGTGCCTCGGCGACGGTGACCACGTGGTTGAGCGTCGCCTCGAGCGCGGCCAGCGGTGACAGCGGCTCGTCGGTGGCGAGGATCTTCTCGAAGAGCTCGTCGATCGTGCTCAGCGCGTCCTCGGCGATCGCCGCGACGATGTCTTCCTTGCTCTTGAAGTAGCCGTACACCGCGCCGGCGGACAGGCCCGAGGCGCGGATCACGTCGGCCATCGTCGTCTTGTGGAAGCCCTGCTCGATCACGCAGAGCCGGGCGGCGTCGACGATCTGCTGTCGGCGGGCCAGGCGGTGCTCCTCAGTGACCTTGGGCATGTCCGGAACATAAAACGAATGTCCGTTCTTGACAAGTCGGCGTGGATGTTCCAGGCTCGAAACAATAAAGAACGGTCATTCGGTTTTGTTAGGAGTCCCCGCCATGTCCGCTGAGGTGCACGCGGCCGAACGTCGCCGGCCGCCGCTGGTCGCAGTCATCACGCTGCTGACCGTCCTGCTCACCGTCCTGCTGATCGCCTTCGCCTGGCCGGCCGCGCGGTCCGAACCACGCGACCTGCCGCTCGCCGTCGCCGGTCCAGCCCCGGCCGTCCAGCAGGTCACGACCGGCCTCGACCAGGCGATGCCCGGTGGCTTCGAGATCACCGCCGTACCTGATCGGGCCGCCGCGGTGCAGAAGATCCAGGACCGCGACGTGTACGGCGCGATCGTGCTCGACGCGACGCAGCCCGAGGTGCTGACCGCCTCCGCGGGCGGTCCCGTGGTCGCGCAGCTGCTGACGCAGATGTCGGCCCGGCTCTCCCCGGAGAACCCGCCGAAGGTGACGGACGTCGTACCGCTGCCGCAGGACGACCCGCGCGGTGCCGGTCTCGCCGCGGGTGCGCTGCCGCTCGTGCTCGGTGGGATCATCGCCGCCGGCGCACTGACGCAACTGGTGCGGTCCGGTTCGAGGCGGATGATCGGTGCGGTCGCGTTCGCGATCACGGGTGGGCTCGCGCTGGCCGCCGTACTGCAGTACTGGCTCGGTTCGTTCGAGGGCAGCTATCTCGGCAACGCCGGCGTGATCGGGATGTCGATCGCGGCGATCAGCCTGACGCTGCTCGGGCTGGAGTGGCTGCTCGGGACGGCCGGTCTCGCGCTCGGTGGCGCGGTGATGATGCTGCTCGGCAACCCGTTGTCCGGGATGACGAGTGCACCCGAGATGCTGCCCAGCGGCTGGGGCACGCTGGGGCAGTTGCTGCCGCCCGGAGCCGCAGGTACTGCGCTGCGCTCGGTCAGCTTCTTCGACGGTGCGGGGGCCGCTCGGCCGCTCGTCGTACTCAGCTGCTGGCTGATCGCCGGATTCGCGCTCTGTGCACTCGGAGCGATGAGGTCGCAGCGCGCCGTACAGGCCCGCCACGAGGCGAAACCAGTTACTGTCTGAATGTCATGACAACGCGGTGACCGGATTGTTACGTACCGGTCACCGCGTTACCGCGTACCTGCGCGGACAACGTTGTCTGTCAAGCATTGACTTCGGCGGCCCAGGACTCCTACGGTCGCGGGAAAGCCCGCTGGGTTTGGGCTGTGGTACCGGGATGACAACGATTGCCCGAAGGTGGACCTGATGGTGACAAGGAAACGTTTCAAAGCAGCTGCTGTGGTGAGTGCGCTGCTGCTGGCGGTCTCGGCCTGCGGCCAGGGCTCGACGACCAAACAGCCGGAGGCGGGCGGCTCGCAGAGCTCGGGACCGGCGCACATCAAGATCGCGTACCAGCAGTGGGGCCCGGGCGTGGTGATGAAGAACTTCCTCACCGGCGTCAAGGCCGAGTACGAGTCGGCCAACCCCGGGTCGACGGTCGAGATCCTGCCCATCGTGGCCAGTGAGAACGACTACTACACCAAGCTCCAGCTGATGATGCGGTCGCCCAACACCGCGCCGGACGTGGTCTACGAGGACACCTTCCTGATCAACTCCGACATCACCGCCGGCTACCTGCGGCCGCTCGACGACTACATCAAGAACTGGGACCAGTGGAGCCAGTTCGAGGACACCGCCAAGGGTGCGGCCAAGGCGCTGGACGGCAAGACGTACGGCGTCCCGGACGGCACCGACACCCGGGCGCTCTGGTACAACAAGCAGATCTTCGCCAAGGCGGGGCTGCCCGCCGACTGGCAGCCGAAGAACTGGGACGACGTACTGTCGGCTGCTCGCACCATCAAGCAGAAGGTCCCCGGCGTCATCCCGATGAACGTGTACTCGGGCAAGCCGATGGGTGAAGCCTCGGCCATGCAGGGCTTCGAGATGCTGCTGTACGGCACGAAGGACACGCTGTACAACAACGACCAGCAGAAGTGGGTCGTCGGCAGCCAGGGCTACAAGGACTCGCTGAACTTCATCAAGACCGTCTACACCGAGGGCCTCGGCCCGTCGCCGAAGCAGGCGCTGGACCCGAACATGGGCAGCAAGGTCGGGACCGAGCTGCTGCCGGGCGGCAAGCTGGGGATCGCGCTGGACGGCTCCTGGATCTACGGCAACTGGCAGAAGACCGGTGCGAAGCCGTGGCCGCAGTGGACCACGGTGATGGGCCAGACCGCGATGCCGACGCAGGACGGCGGCGGCAAGGGGAAGGTCAGCCTGTCCGGCGGCTGGACCTGGGCGATCCCGGCCAAGTCGAAGAACCCGGACGCGGCCTGGAACCTGATCAAGACCCTGCAGACCCAGAAGAACGCGGCCAAGTACGCGACCGACGGCGCTCAGATCGCGGTCCGCAAGGACGTCGCCTCCGACGCCGGCTACAAGAGCTCCTCGCAGAGCACGCAGTTCTTCACCGACCTGGTCTCGGTCACCGTGTACCGGCCGGCGTACGCCGAGTACCCGAAGGTCTCCAACGAGATCATCACCTCGATGGAGGCGGTGATGACCGGACAGTCGTCGGTCGACGACGCGGCGAAGAACTACGACGAAGCGGTCGAAGGCATCGTCGGCAAGGACAAGACGACCCAGGGCCAGTAACCCGGCCCGGCGAGGAAGTTCCCCTGTGACGACGACAGTCGCCCCCACAGCGGCCGGCACCGCTCCCTCCGGTAAGTCTTCCGGAGCGGGCGGGAAGCCGCGGGCCGCGAAGCTGTTCAAGATGCTGCCGCTGGGTCCGGCGATCGGCCTGATGCTGGTCTTCCTGGCCGGCCCGATCATCTACTGCGTGTACGCCGCGTTCACGAACATGGCGCTCACCGGCACCGGCGCGGCGAACGTGAAGTTCGTCGGGCTGGACAACTTCCGCAAGGCGTTCGGCAGCGGTGCGTTCACCAACGCGATCTGGCTGACCCTGGTGTTCACGCTGATCTCCGCGATCATCGGCCAGAACACCCTCGGCCTCGGCCTGTCGCTGCTGATGCGCCGGTCCACCAAGGTGGTCCGCAACTTCGTCGGTACGGCGGTCATCGGTGCGTGGGTGCTGCCCGAAGTGGTGGCGGCGTACCTGCTCAGCGCGTTCTTCAACGACGAGGGCACGCTGAACGTGATGCTGCACGCCGTCGGCCTGCCCGGTCAGGACTGGTTGTACGCGGCACCGATCATCGCGGTGTCGCTGGCCAACATCTGGCGCGGTACGGCGTTCTCGATGCTGGTGTACTCCGCCGCACTGAGCGAAGTACCCAAGGAGATCGAGGAGTCGGCCGAGATGGACGGTGCGGCGGGCCTGCGGCGGCTGTGGTTCGTCACGCTGCCGATGATCAGCCGGGCGATCATGACCAACCTGATGCTGATCACGCTGCAGACGCTGAGCGTGTTCGGCCTGATCTTCGCGATGACTCGCGGCGGCCCCGGCACCAAGAGCCAGACGCTGCCGCTGTACATGTACGAGCAGGCGTTCAGCTTCTCCCAGATCGGCTACGGCACGGCGATCGCCCTGGTGATGCTGGCGATCGGCGCGGTCTTCTCGCTGATCTACCTGCGTGGATTGAACTCGGAGGCAGCGTGATAGCCCGCGACCGGATCAGCAAGTTGTCCGCCAACCTCGTTCTGCTGGCGATCGGCGTGCTGTTCGTGCTCCCGTTGCTGTGGGTGTTGTTCGCGTCGATCAACAGGACCGCGGGGTTGCGGGTCGAGTTCCCGACTCATCCGACCCTGGGGAACTTCAAGGCGGTGCTGAACACCGACACGACGTACCGGCCGGTGTTCAACGGCATCGTGCTGTGCGGCGGCTCCGCTCTGCTCACGATGGTCTGTGCGGTGCTGGCGGCGTACCCGCTGTCCCGCTTCAAGTCGAAGTTCAACCGGCCGTTCCTGCTGACCGTGCTCTTCTGCACCGGGTTGCCGATCACCGCGGTGATGGTGCCGGTGTACGGCCTGTTCGTGCAGCTGAACCTGGTCGACACCCTCGGCGGCACGATCATGTTCATGGCGACGTCGTCGCTGCCGTTCGCGATCTGGCTGACGAAGACGTTCATGGACGGCGTACCGCTGTCCCTCGAGGAGGCCGCCTGGGTCGACGGCGCCAGCAACATGCAGGCCCTGCGCCGCATCGTCCTGCCGCTGATGTGGCCGGGCATCGCGGTGGTCGCGATCTTCACCTTCATCGGCATGTGGGGCAACTTCTTCGTCCCGTTCATGCTGCTGCTCTCCCCTGAGCGGCTGCCGGCCTCGGTCAGCATCTTCACCTTCTTCGGCCAATACGGCGAACCGAACTACGGACAGCTGGCGGCATACTCCCTCATCTACACAATGCCGGTCCTGCTCCTGTACCTGCTCCTGAGCAAGAAGCTCGGCGGCGCGTTCGCACTGGGCGGAGCCATCAAGGGCTGACACCTACCGCCCCAGGCGGCCTGCTACGCGCGCGCTCCTCCATCGCGTACTACGCAGGCCGCCTCGCCCGCCCATGGTTGTGCGGGCTGCCGCCCGCGTGAGAACCCGGTTGCTGTGGTTGCGGTCGGGGAGCGGGGGACGGGAAGTGGATCCGACATGTGCTCGCGCCGTACAGCGGCTGTTGATCAGGCCGGGCGGGATGACTGTTCTACTGGAGTTGTGCGGTGTGGGGGAGGACGAATCTTAGGTAGTTGGTGAAGGGGGTGAAGCCCATTCGTTGGTAGATCGGGGCTCCTTGGGTGGTGGCCTGTAGGAGTGTGACTTCGGCGCCTTGGTCGAAGGCGAGGTGGGTGGTGGCGGTGGTGACCAGGGTGCCTAGGCCTTGGCGGCGGGCTGTGGGGGTGGTGGCTACCCAGTAGATGCCGGCGGTGGGGCCGGTGTGGATGAGCATTGCGCAGGAGACGGGGGTGCCGTTTGTGCTGGCGACTACCGCGGCGACGTTCGGGGCCATCAGGGCTTCCGGTGTTGCGAACTGGTCTACGGCCTTGGTGTCTCGGCCGGTGTCGTGGAAGACGCGGCGGTGGATCGTGGCGAAGGCTTCGACTCCGGCTTGGTCGACGACCTGGGTCAGGTCTACTGCCATGGAGGGAGAGAGTGGGGGCGGCGGAATGTGGAGCGCCATGCCTAGGGCGGTGGACTGAGGGTGCAGTCCTTTGGCTTGGGCTTCTTCGATCAGGTCCTGGTCGCGATGGGTCGAGGCCCACACGATGAGGTCTCGGTGGTGCAGCTGACCGAATGCCTGCGCTTCGCTGAGCAATTGTCCGGGGGCGACGTTCGGGGTCAGTCGCAAGGCTGCGTTGTGGAAGGCGCCGACGTAGTCGGATGCGGCCGCGATGAAGAGGGCGCCCGGCTGCCGGGTGAGGACCGAGTCGTTGCCGTGCCGACCGAAGTGCTCCACTGCTGCTTCGATGTTGTGATCTGAGGCGGCGCGTAGATCCCTTGCATTCAACACATACCGCAGTTCATCACACGAGAGTAGGAGTCTATGGCAACGGTCTCGTGGGGGTGCTCAGCTCGGGGTCAAGGCTTGCAGGCGGTCGTGGACGGCTTGGAGGCCGGTTCCGGAGTGGAGGGCTTCGGGGATTTCGTCGAGGGCTGACCAGTATTCGATTTTTTGGGTGAAGGGCCAGTCGAGTTGGAAGCAGGCTGTCCAGGCTCGGGCGGAGTGGACGAGGACTCGGAAGGCCAGGACTTTGTCGTGGTCGGCGTTGGTGTCGGCCAGGGACTCGAGGAGGTCTTTGTGAGTTTGGGCTGCGATGGTTGCCGGCTTGTGTTCGTGCCAGGCGTCGCGGAGGGCTCCGGTGGAGCGTTCCAGGGCGAATGCCGCCAGGGCGCCGACGGCTGTTTGGATGACGGCGTCCAGGTGTTCGTCGCCTGCTACCAGGGCGGCGGCTGATTGGGAGCCGACGGCGGTGGCGAGGACCAGGATGAGTCTGACGATGAAGCTGAGCAGGCGGTTCAGGCGGGTGTGGTCCCGGGTGATCTCGACCTGTTGGAGTTGGACGCGGAGTTGCTTGATGGCTCGCAGCGCCGTACGGCGGTCGGCCCGGGAGCGGCGGAGCGGATGGCCGAAGCTGTCGATCGCCTGGTCGATCTCGTCGGCGGGGATGCCGAGGAGGTCCGCTACCTGGGCGAAGGGAAGTTCGGTCAGCAGTTTGGCGGCGGCGTCGGCCGCGGCGGCCTTGCGGGGCTGACGGCGGGAGCGTCGTGGCTCGTCGTTGCGGATGCTGTCGGCGGCCAGGTCGAGGAGGTCGTCCAGGCCGCGGACGACGTCGACCAGCGCGGCGTCGGCGGTCTTCCAGCGGTAGGTGGCCAGAGCGTTCGTACGGCGGAAGTCGTCTTCCACCACCTTCTGCAACGCCGGCGGCCAGCCGGCGATCGCCACCTCCGGCGGCTCCTCGATCGGTACCGGCGCGGCGGACTCAGGAGCCAACGGCTTGGCACCGGCACGCGTGCCGATGACCTCTTCGTTCTTCTTCCCTTGCCCCGGCACGATGAAGCTCACACCACAACCTTACGTGCCTACTCGGTTCGCCTGAGGTGCCAGACGGACGGGACGACGAGGGTTGCCAGGGTGATGGCGACGTACAGGGCGGCGCCGTACAACTCGACCGCGGTGATGCCGGCGGCGGCTGCCACGGCGCCGACCGACAGCTGGCCGATGGGTACGGCGATGATCGAACCGAGCATGTCGTACGACGAGACGCGGGAGAGCTTGTCGATCGGGATGTGCTGGCCGAGGGCGGTCTCCCAGCCGATGCCGAAGATCTCGTAGCTGATGCCGACCAGGAACGACATCGCGGCGACCATGATCGTGTTCGGTGCGAGCGCGAGGACGACCATGATCGGTGCGCCGAGCAGGATGCCGAACATGCCGATCCGCAACGGGTAGCGGGGCTTGACCCGGATCATCAGCACGCCGCCGACGATCAGGCCGACGCCGAAGCAGGCGCTCGCGATGCCCCAGCCGGTCCGGCCGAAGGTGTCGTCGGCGATCACCGGGCCGAGGGTGCGGTAGCAGGCCACGAAGATCACGTTCAGCAGGCAGAAGCCGAGCACGATCACCCAGACCCACTGGCGGGAGACGAACTCGGTCCAGCCGACGCGCAGGTCGGTCAGCACGGAGCTCGCCGGACGCTCGATCCTCGGGATGGACAGCCGGGCGAGCAAGTACGCGCCGAGCAGGAACGTGATGGCGTCGACCGCGAGCCCGATGCCCGGGCTGGTGAAGCCGACGAGCACGCCGGCGACCGCGCCGCCGCCGATCAGGGCGATCGAACGGGCGAAGCCGGAGACGGCGTTCGCCTGGGGGAGTTCCGTACGGTCGACAATCGACGGCAGGATCCCGGTGAGCGCGGGCATCACGAACGCGGCGGCGGTGCCGTTCAAGGCTTCGATTGCGGCCAACTGCCAGATCGTCGCGTGGCCGGACAGGACCAGAACGGCCGCGAGGCCCTGGGTGAGGCCGCTGACGGTGTTGGCGACGACGAGTACCAGATTCCGGGGTAGCCGGTCGGAGATCACGCCGCCGATGAGCAGGAAGACGATGTTCGGGATGCTGCGCGCGGCGAGCACGATGCCGACAGCGCCGGCCTCGTCGGATATGTCAAGTACGGCGAACACCAGGGCGATCGGAGCGATCGCCGAGCCGAGCAGCGACACGAACCTGGCCGAGATGAAGATCCGCACATCCCGATGCCGCAGCACCGCAAGATCCTGCCGCCAACTCACCCGCAACTCCCTCGATCACCACCCGAACCCGCCGATCCTACGAGCTACCAGGCCGACCGGGCCTGCTGTTTTCCGAGGGCAGAGCCCCGCCCGACCTGCGGCCCCGGAGCTCCGGCGGGCGGCCGGGCGGCTGGGGTCGTGAACGGGCGAGGTGTGTCAGCGGCCGGAGCCGGGCGGGTCGGCGAGACGGATGTTGAGTTCGACTTCCCACTTCGTCTTGCGGGGCTCTGTGCGGGGATCCGTGCGGAACGCCTCGTACCGGCAGCCGAACAGGTCGCCTTCGGGGACATCGCGGCGGTCGAGCGTGAGGTCACCGGCCCACTCGAGGAGGGCGCGGTTCGCGCGGAGCGAGTGGTTGCGGTAGGTGAGGGTCGCGTAGCGGCCTGCCGGAAGAGTGGCGGGCCGCACCCGAGCATCACCGGCACGCGGGCCGGGGGTGGTCACGCCGACCTCCAGGTCCATCGGGCCGCTCATGTCGATCACATG
Source organism: Kribbella sp. NPDC020701 (assembly GCF_055562215.1). Lineage (NCBI taxonomy): Bacteria > Bacillati > Actinomycetota > Actinomycetes > Propionibacteriales > Kribbellaceae > Kribbella > Kribbella sp. NPDC020701. Next base: position 400,335 of record NZ_JBVHFT010000005.1, read on the forward strand.
CAGCCGGAGGAAGAACATGCCGAGGTCGTCAACGCTCTGCCGTTGCAGCCAGGCACTGAGCTCGTCGATCAGTTCATTACGAACGCTCAACATGCCACGGAACGGCGTGACGACGCGGATGCCGAGATAGTCCTGCGGCGGCCGCTCGACGACACGAGGCGGTTCGAGCAAATCCATCTGTACCTCCCGACCCACCATATGGGAAAGAACCTTCATTTTGTGGGGGTTCGGGGGTGATTGATGCCGGAGGCAACTGAGTTGGGGATTGTCTTTCGTTGTCAGGGGTGGGGACATGCGGGGGCTGCCGCTGGGGGCGGGTTTTCGCTACCTTGGGGTATTGGTCCTTCGATTTGCAGGAGGCTCCGTGAAGATCAACGACGTACTGCGCGGCAAGGGTAACCAGGTCGTCACCATCTCCCCAGAAGCCACTGTCACCGAACTGCTCGCACTGCTGGCCGAACACAACATCGGAGCGGTGGTGGTCAGCTCGGACGGGTCCGCGGTGGACGGCATCGTGTCCGAGCGCGACATCGTCAGGCTCTGGAACGGCACCCCCGAGGCCGGCGACGTCCGGGTGAGCGCGATCATGACGGCCGAGGTCGCCACCTGCGCCCCGGACGAGCATATCGACAACCTGATGCGGCTGATGACGGATCGCCGGATCCGGCACGTCCCGGTCGTGGTCGACGGCAACCTGGCCGGTCTGGTCAGCATCGGTGACGTGGTCAAGTCCCGGATCGGCGAGCTCGAGTTCGAGCGCGAGCAACTCTCCAACTACATCACCAGCTGAGCCGAGCCGCAGGCGGAGCCCAGGTCAGGCGGCGGCGAACAGCACCACCATCGCGAGCAGGAAGAGCAGGCCGGCGCCGAGCAGAACCGTGCCGATCAGGCCGCAGATCTGCCCGGCCTGAGCCATGCCCCGGTTGTTGTAGACGCCCGGCGCGGCGTCGATCTCGGCGAGCGCCTGGTTGCCCAGCCACCACGCGACCGGCGATACGACCAGGAGACCGGTGCACAGCGCGAGTACGCCGAGAACGAGCGCGACGGTGGCCTCCGAGTGGTCGCGCAGCACGCCGTACGCCGGTTGGTCCGGGAAGCCGGGCTGGACCGGGTAGGTGCCCGGCGCCCAGAAGGTGTGGGTCCGGTCGGTGGCGTCGGTGGGACGTTCGGTGAACGACATGGTGCTGCTCCTCTGCTCAGGGCCGGTGGCCGCGCAGAGGAGCAGCGATGTCCTCAGCTCTGGTCGACCAGGTCGCCGACGATGTCACTGCCCAGCTCGGCGAGCTGGGGGCGGACATCCTTGGCTTCCCCTACGACGACGACCAGTAGCCCGTCGGTTCCGACGTACCGGCGGTAGGCCTCGGTGGCCTCGGCGGCGGTGGTGCCGGCGATCTGGGTCAGGTAGGTGTCGGCGAAGTCGATCGGTACGCCGTTCGCGATGTTGCTGCCGACCTGCTGGGCCACCGAATCCGCCTGCTCGTAGCGCAGCGGCGCGGTCCGGATCAGGCTGTCCTTCGCCTCCTGGACCTCCTGCTCGGTCAGCCCGTCGCGAGCCTCCCGCAGGATCCGCAGCGCGTCACCGATCGCGGCCCCGGTCACCTCGGTGCGGACGGCGCCGCCGAGGCTGAAGGTCCCGCCCTTGCGGGGCGCGGCGAAGCTGGTCCGCGTGCCGTAGGTGTAGCCCTTCTCCTCACGCAGCACGGTGTCCACGCGGGAGGTGATCGTGCCGCCGACCACGTGGTTCGCGACCGCCGCCGCACCCCAGGCGGGATCCCGGCGATCGGGGCCGGCGCAGCCGATCAGCAACTGGCTCTGCACCGAGCCTGGCCTGTCGACGAGGACGACGCGGTTGCCCGGGATGTACAAGGGCTCCGGCGTCGCCAGCGCCGTACCGGCCGTGGAGGTCCAACCGGCGAAGGCCTGGTCGATGATCGCGGCGACGTCCACACCGGTCGCGTCGCCCGCGAACAGGATCTCAGCGCGCTCCGGGCCGATGTTGTTGCGGTAGAAGTCGGCCACCTGCACGTTGGTGAGCGGCCGGATCGTGTCCGGCGACCCCGCGGTCGGCCGGGACCGCCGCGTCGACGGGTCGAACAGGTGGGCCGCGAACGCCTCACGGGCCCGGTAGCCCGCGTTCGCCCGCTCCTGGTTGATCTCGCCGAGCCGGATCGTCACGTGCCGGCCGACATCGGCTTGGTTGAACGCGGGCCGGGTGATCGCTTCCGCGAGCAGCTCCACAGCGGGCGCGAGGTGCGACACCGGCACCGAGATCTCTACGTGCAATGCGTCCGAGCTGACATCCACGCCGTACGCCGCTCCGTGCCGTTCCAGCGCGGCTGCGAACTCGTTGGCCGAGTGCAGCTCGGTGCCTTCGTCGAGGGTGCGGGACATGATCGTCGCGACGCCTTCGAGCTCACGCGGTTCGGCGATCAGCGGCATCGCGATCGTGACCCGGACGGTGGCGACGTACTGGCCGGGGCGGTCGAAGACGTGCACCGGTGCGCCGACGCTGGTGATCGTGGTGGTGGCGGCCGGGAACTTCCACGGGCGGGGCGCGCCGACCGCCGGCGGCGTGGTCAGAACCTGGTTCATGCCTGCTCTCCCTCGGTTCCTTCAGCTGTTTCCGCACGGCGGTAGCTGACCTGGACGCGCCCGGCGGCGCGCAGCCACTGCGACGCGGCGCTCTTGACCTGCTCGACGGTCACCGCGCGGACCTGGTCGATCCGCGTGTTGATCCGGTTCGGGTCGTCGAACAGCAGGGCGTGGTGGGAGATCTCGTCGGCGCGGCCGGCGCACGTCGCCAGCTGTTCCAGCCAGTCCCGCTCGGCCTGCGCCTGCACGGTGGCCAGTTCGTCCTCGGTGACGCCGTCCTCGGCCAGCTTCTCGAGCTCGTCGAGCAGCGCATCCTCGACCTTCTGCAGGTCGACGCCGTCGGACGCGATCCCGGTCAGCGTGCCGAACGAGACCCCGCCGATCAGCGGCAGCGCGCCCCCGGACACCGACTGCGCGATCTGCTCGTCGCGGACCAGCCGGCGGTTCAGCCGGCCGCTCTGGCCGGCGGCCAGGATGTCGAGCGCGAGCCCGGCCGCGTCCAGCTCCGGCGTCCCGTCCATCGGCAGCCGGAACATCATCGTGATCAGGTCGGACGGTACGTCGGACACGACGTCGTCGCGCTGCACCTCGGTGAGCGGGCCGATCGTGCCGTCCGGTGCCGGCGGCGGCGGCGGGATCGCGGGCAGGTGCCCGAAGTACCGCTTGGCGGCGTCGAACGCATCGTCGACGGAGACGTCCCCGACGATCGTCAGGACGGCGTTGTTGGGGCCGTAGTACTTGCGGAAGAACGCGTGCACGTCCTCGACCGACGCGGCGTCGAGGTCTTCCATCGAGCCGATCGTCATGTGCGCGTACGGGTGGTCCGCGGGGAACGCGAGCCGGACGAGCCGCTCGTACGAGTCGCCGTACGGGCGGTTGTCGTAGCTCTGCCGCTTCTCCTCCTTGACCACGTCGCGCTGGTTGTCCAGGTTCTCCTGGTTGACCGCGTCGAGCAGGTAGCCCATCCGGTCCGCCTCGAGCCAGAGCGCGAGATCCAGTCCGCCGCTGGGCAGTGACTCGAAGTAGTTGGTGCGGTCGAAGAAGGTACTCGCGTTCAGACTCGCGCCGGCCGTCTCCAGCAGGCTGAAGTGCTGACCGGAGGCGACGTTGCGCGATCCCTGGAACATCAAGTGCTCGAACAGGTGCGCAAAGCCGGTCAGGCCCGGCGGCTCGTGGCGCGACCCGACGTCGTACCAGAGGTTCACGGCGACGATCGGGACGGCGCGGTCCGAGCTCACGACGACCCGCAGGCCGTTGTCGAGCGTCTGCTCCGCGATGGGGTACGTCAAGGGCATACCGGCCACCCTACGTGGTCCGGAAATTGTTCGGGTGAGATGTCGATCTCGGCCCAGGTCGCGCATCGGAGTGGTAGATGTTGGGACCGACCCGCACAAGAGAGGTGACATCAGTGGGCAAGTACTTGGTGATGATCTACGACGACGAAGCCAAGTGGGACGCGGCAGATCCGTCCGTGATGGAGCAGAACCACAAGAACCACCAGGCCTTCGCCGACGCGAACGGCCCCGCGCTGCGCGGTGGCGCGCAACTGGGGGACAGCAGGACCGCGACGTCGATCCGGTCCGACGGCAACGGCGGGTTCGTGGTCACGGACGGGGCGTTCGCGGAGACCAAAGAGGTGATGGGCGGCTACTACCTGATCGAGGCGGCCGACCTGGACGAGGCGCTCGAGATCGCGAAGCAGGTCCCGTCGCCGATGGGTGGGGTCGAGGTGCGTCCCATCATCAACGGTGGCTGATCAGATCACTCAGGCCGTGGCGGAGGCCCACTCGACCGAGTGGGCCGCCGTCTTGGCCGCCACGGCGCGGGTCGCGGCCGACCTGGATCTGGCCGAGGACTGCGTGCAGGACGCGTACGCCAAGGCGCTGGTGCATTGGCGTGAGCAGGGCGTGCCGCGGCGGCCGGGTGCATGGTTGACGACGGTCGCCACGCGGCGAGCGCTGGAACTGCGGCGGCGGGCCGATGTCGCACGGCGGAAGCTTCCGATGTTGGTGCCGGACGCCGAGGACGCGCCCGGGGTGTTCCCGGACGACCGGCTACGACTGGTATTCACGTGCTGTCACCCGGCGCTGGCGCAGGAAGCACAGATTGCGTTGACGCTGCGGTTGGTGTGCGGGTTGTCGTCGGCGGAGATCGCGAAGGCGTTCCTGGTGAAGGAAGCGACGATGCAAGCGCGGATCACCCGGGCGAAGCACAAGATCTCGAGGTCGGGGATCGCTTACCGGATCCCGCGGCGGGCCGATCTGCCGGAGCGCATCGACGCGGTGCTGGACGTCGTACATCTGGTCTACACGGCGGGACACACGGCGGCGGATGGAGAGGGGCTGACCCGGCCGGATCTGGCGCGGCGGGGGATCGATCTCGCCCGGATGATGCGGTTGCTGTTGCCGGACAGCGCGGAGGCGGCGGGTCTGCTCGCGCTGCTGGCGCTGACGGAGTCCCGGCAGGCCGCCCGGGTGGATGGTGCCGGGCACTTGGTGTTGATGGAGGACCAGGACCGGTCGCTGTGGGATCGAGCGCTGATCGCTGAAGGGTTGGCGCTGGTGCGTGAGGCGTTGGGACAGTCGGCCGGGCGCTTCGGGCTGATGGCGGCGATCGCCGCCGTGCACGGTGAGGCGGCACGCTGGGAGGACACCGATTGGGCGGAGATCCTCGGCCTGTACGACGTTTTGCTGGCGTGCTGGCCGTCGCCGGTGGTCGCGTTGAACCGGGTGGTCGCGCTCAGCTACGTGGCCGGTCCTGAGGTGGCGCTGGCGGAGTTGGCCGACGATCCGGCGTTGGCGACGTACCCCTATCTGGCGTCGACGCGGGGCGAGCTGCTGTGGCGGACCGGCCGGGTGGAGGAGGCTCGGGCGGCGTACGAGGAGGCGCTGGCGTTCACCAGCAATGCCGTGGAGGCGGAGTTCCTGCAGCGGCGGATCACTCGAGGCGCTTGAGCACCTCGTCGTGCAGGCGGCCGTTGGTGGCGACGGCGTTCGGGCCGTTCGGACCGGGAGCACCCTCGACCGAGGTGAACTTGCCGCCGGCCTCGTCGACGATGATCGCCAGCGCGGCCATGTCGTAGAGGTTGAGCTCCGGTTCGGCGGCGATGTCGACGGCTCCCTCGGCGACCAGCATGTAGGACCAGAAGTCGCCGTACGCGCGGGTCCGCCAGCAGGACTCCATCAGCTCGGCCCACTGGTTCTTCTTGCCGATCTTCTCCCAGCCCTTGAGCGAGGCGTACGACAGGGAGGCGTCCTCGATCTTGCTCACGTCGCTGACCCGGCACGGCTGCGACGAGTGCAGCGCGCGGCCGGTCCAGGCGCCATCGCCGTACGACGCCCACCAGCGCTTGCCCAGCGCCGGAGCCGACACCACGCCGACGACCACCTGGTCCTCGATCATCAGGCTGATCAGCGTGGCCCAGACCGGGACGCCACGGATGTAGTTCTTGGTGCCGTCGATCGGGTCGACCACCCAGCGGCGGACGCCCCAGCCGGAGGTGCCGTCCTCCTCGCCCACGAACGCGTCCCGCGGGCGGGCCCGGGAGAGCGTCTTGCGCATCACGTCCTCGACCTTCTTGTCCGACTCGCTCACCGGGGTGAGGTCCGGCTTGGTGGCCACGTGCAGGTCGAGCGCCTTGTAGCGGTCCATCGTGGTCGAGTCCGCGTCGTCGGCCAGGATGTGGGCGAGCCGCAGGTCATCCGTGTGCGAAGGCATGCCGGAAGGCTAGCCCGTCACCCCGCTCAGCGGGGCAAGTGACCGCAAACGTTGCGGATCGGTTGCGGCGCGAGTTGAACCGAATCCGGTCGTCGAACGTGCTAAGAGCAATGTCACCGGGCGCCATGCCCTAGTGTCTGACCCACGTCATACGACTGCCGGGAGGCGTCCATGTTCGAGCGCTTCGGGGACCTGCCGCTGCATGTGCTCGTGATTCACCTGGCGGTGGTGCTGCTGCCGGTGGCCGCGCTCACGCTGATCGTCTTCGCGCTGGTGCCGAAGTGGCGCTGGTTCCTGCGGTGGCCGGCGTTGCTGCTGGGCATTGGTGCGCTGGTCTGCGCGTTCGTGGCGAAGAAGAGCGGCGAGGCGTTCGTGGCCGCGGTGCCGACGCTGCAGAAGCCGGTCGAGCTGCACGAGCAGCGTGGCAACCTGCTGTTCTGGTACTGCCTGACCTTCGCCGTGGTTGCCGTCGCCGCCTTCCTGCTGCTCGGCGGCACGTCTGCGCTCGCCAGCGGAAAGGGTGAGAAGGCAACGACGAGCCGCCCGCTCGAGCTCGTCACCCAGGCCGCGGTCGTGGTGATCGCCGTCCTCGTCCTCTGGCAGACCATCCGGACCGGCGATGCCGGCGCCAAGGCGGTCTGGGACGGCCAGCTCCCGGCTAAGTAGCGTCCTGCTGCGGTACGGCGTCCTGGCGGGTCTCGCGGCCTTCGCGGCTGGCGAGGAGCCGGCGGAACGACGCGACCCGCTCGGCGTCGGCGCGACCCTCGGCGACTGCCTCGTCGAGGGCGCAGTCGGGAGCGGTCTCGGTGTGGGTGCAGCCGCGCGGGCAGGTCTCGGCGATCTCGGCCAGGTCGGGGAAGGCGTGGATCAGCTGGTCCGGCTCGACGTGGGCCAGGCCGAAGGTGCGGATGCCGGGGGTGTCGATGAGCCATCCGCCGTCGGGCAGGCGCAGCACCAGAGTGTTGGTCGACGTATGACGCCCACGGCCGGTCACCTCGTTGACCACGCCGATCGCCCGGTCCGCACCCGGGATCAGCCCGTTCACCAGGGTCGACTTGCCGACGCCGGAGTGGCCGACGAGGACGCTCGTACGGTCGTCGAGTTGCGCACGGAGCTCGCTGAGGTCGCCACCTTGGTGGGTCGCCACGGATTCGACCCCGAGCGGGCGGTAGATCGACAGCAGCGGATCCGGGTCGGCCAGGTCGGTCTTGGTCAGGCACAGCAGCGGCCGCATCCCCGCGTCGTACGCCGCCACCAGGAAGCGGTCGATCAGTCCGGTCCGCGGCTCCGGGTTCGCGACTGCGACGACGATGACGAGCTGATCCGCGTTCGCGACCAGCGGTCGTTCGACCGGGTCGTCGTCATCGGCCGATCGGCGCAGCAGCGTGGTCCGGGGGAGTACCTCGACGATCCGGGCCAGCGTCCCTTCGGAGCCGCTGGCGTCGCCGTCGAGCTTGACCCGGTCACCGACGATCACACTCGTGCGGCCGAGCTGACGCGCCTTCATCGCGGTCACCTCGTGGCCTCCGTGGGCGTCCTGGACCCAGCAGGCGTACCGCCCGCGGTCGCGGGTGAAGACGAAGCCGATGGTGGCGTCGTCGTACGAGGGGCGGTCCTTGGTCCGCGGCCGGGTCCGGCGCTTCGGACGGTCGTACCGGGCCTCCTCGTCGTACCGCGACATCAGCCGGCGAGCCCGGTCCAGAGCTCTGGGAACTCGGGCAGGGTTTTCGCCGTGGTCCCGATGTTCTCGATCAGCACGCCGTCGACGAGCAGGCCGAGTACGGCGGCGGCGTGCGCCATCCGGTGGTCGTTGTACGTGCCGAAAAGCCCGCCGTGCAAGGGCTTCGGCCGAACGATCAGCCCGTCGGCCGTCTGCGTCACGTCACCGCCGAGCGCGTTGAACTCCTGCTCGAGCGCCGCCAGCCGGTCCGTCTCGTGGTTGCGCAGGTGCGCGATCCCCCGCAGGTACGACGGTCCGTCCGCGAACGCGGCCACCGCCGCGATCACCGGGCTGAGCTCGCCGACCTCGCTCAGGTCGAGGTCCACGCCCTGCACGCGACCGGTGCCGCGAACCGTCAGACCCTCGTCGGTGCTGGTGACCTCCGCGCCGAAGCGGGTGAAGATTTCACGCAGGTGGTCGCCGGGCTGGGTGGTCTGCGACGGCCAGCCGGTCACGGTGACCTCGCCGCCGGTGATCACGGCCGCGGCCAGGAACGGCGCCGCGTTCGACAGGTCCGGCTCGATCGCGGTGTCCAGCGCCCGAATGGGGCCAGGGGCAACGACCCAGCGGTTCGGCTCGCTGTCGTCGACCTGGACGCCGCGCTCGCGCAGCATGCCCACCGACATGTCCAGGTGCGGCTGCGACGGCACCGGCTTCCCGTCGTGCCGGATGTCGACGCCTTCGTTGTACCGGGCTCCGGCCAGCAGCAGCGCGGACACGAACTGGCTCGAACCGGACGCGTCGAGCGTCACCTTGCCGCCACGAACGGAGCCGGTGCCGGAGACCGTGTACGGCATCCGTCCGGTGCCCGCGTCGTCGATCTGTACGCCGAGGGTCCGCAGGGCGCCGAGGATGACGTCCATCGGACGCTCCCGCGCGTACGCGTCGCCGTCGAACGCGACCACACCGTCGGCCAGTGCGGCGACGGGTGGGACGAAGCGCATGACGGTGCCGGCCAGACCGCAGTCGACGCTCGCCGGGCCCTTCAGCGAACCTGGGGTGACGGTGACCGTCGTACCGCTCTCGCTGATGCCGACGCCGAGGGATACCAGCGCGGACCGCATCAGGGCGGTGTCGCGGGCGGCGAGCAGGCCGGTCAGGTGCGACGGCCCGTCGGCGAGCGCGGCGAGGATGAGAGCGCGGTTACTGATCGACTTCGATCCGGGCACCGTGACCCGGCCGGTGACCGGTCCGTTGACGCGCGGCGTCGGCCAGCCCTGCTCTGTACTCATCCCACTCCTTCGGCTCGTGTACTGCCTTGAGCCTAGGGCATGGGCGCTGGGGCGTTAGCCGACGTTCAGTTGCGCCTTGGCGAGTTTCGCGGCGTGCCGGGCCTCGCGGGCCAGGTCCTTGGCCTCGCGCTTGGCCGCCGTAGCGCCGCGCCTGGTCTCGCGCTTGGCTGCCTTCGCGCCGCGCTTGGTCTCGCGCTTCGCGGCCTTGGCGCCGTGCGTGGCGCGCCAGGCGACACCCGGCTTGCCCTCGGTGTCGACCGCGGCGAGCAACAGGCCGCCGAACAGGCCCAGGTTCTTCATGAACTGGATCCGCTGCGCGGCCCGCGTCTCCTTGTCCTTCATCTGCCAGAACGGGTGCCCGGCGACGGTCACCGGGATCAGCGTGGCCGCCAGCGTGGCGGCGCCGACCCGCCGGCCCTTGCCGCTGGCCAGCGCGAGACCGCCGAGGACCTGGACCGCACCGTTCAGGCGGACCAGGTTCACCGTGGTCTCCGGGATCCGGTCGCCGACCTGCGCCGGCGCGACCCGCTTCACCATCGGCACCAACCGGTCCGTCACCGGCTGGGCCTTGGGCACCAGTGGCTCCGGGTTGCGGATCGAGTTCACACCCTGCACGACGAAGATCATGGACAGCAACGGCCTGGCCAGAGCGCGCACGACAGTCATGCCTCCTTCATACACCAAGTTTTCGATGACTCCCGGTACCCAAGAGTCAGATCGCACACCCGTCAGGTCCGCAGGTGGGGTCGTCGGTCGCACCCGGGCTGGTGATGAGCGTGACCGGCTTGCGGTCCGCGTTCGCCCGCCGCAGGGCCTCCTGGAACACCTCCACGGGCTGCGCGCCGCTCACGCCGTACTTCTCGTCGATCACGAAGAACGGCACCCCGTTCGCGCCGTACGCCAGCGCCTGCGCCTGGTCCTCGGCGACCTCCTCGGTGTACGTCGTACTCGCGAGGACCTCCTGGACCCGGTCGGACGGGAGGCCGACCTCGGTGGCCAGCTCGGTCAGGGTGATGTGGTCGCCGACCGGGAGGCCGTCGGTGAAGTACGCCTTGAGCAGGCGCTCCTTCAGGCGGTCCTGGGTGTCGGCGGGCACCTGGCCGGACTCGACCAGCTCACGAGCGAGATGGAGCAGGCGGTGTGCGTCGACGGTGTTGGCGGACTTCGCCTGATCCAGGTGGTACTCGAGGCCGAGCTCCGAGGCGATCTCGGTGACGTGGGCGTTCGCCTGCACGCCCCACTCGCGGCCGCGCCCGTACTTCTCGCCGAGCCGGGTCGGCAGGTCCCGCGGGTCGTCGTTCGTCGACGACGGATCCAGCTGGAAGCTGTGCCAGACGATCTCGGCCCGGTCCCCGCTCTGCTCGAGCGCCTGCTCCAGCCGCCGCTTGCCGATGTAGCACCACGGGCAGACGACGTCGGACCACACATCAATACGCATGCTTGTCGGCAACTCGGAGCATTCCGGCGCTATTCCCAACCCGATCCGGTTGTGACGCGTCTGACGCTCCATGGACGAAGAACTGGTGCGCGGACTGTTGAAGGAGCAGCATCCGGACCTCGCCGACCTGGCGTTGGGTCAGGTGATCGGAGGCTGGGACAACCAGCTCTGGCGGCTCGGGGACGAGCTCGCGGTGCGGCTGCCGCGGACGGAGCGTGCGCCGGAGCTGCTGCGCAAGGAGTACCGCTGGTTGCCCGAGCTCGCGCCGCGGCTCCCGTTGCCGGTACCAGTGCCTCAGCGCATCGGCGAGCCGTCCGAGCGCTTCCCGCACACCTGGCTCGTCACCACCTGGGTCGGCGGCGAGCCGGCCGACCGTACGCCGATCACCGCGGTCGAGGCGGCCGACACACTGGCGACGTTCCTGCAGGCCCTGCACGTCGACGCGCCCGCGGACGGACCGGTCAGCTACGACCGGGGAGTCCCGCTGCGGACTCTGGGAATCGACGAGGACGCACCCGTTGCTGTCCGCAAGGTTTGGGACGAGGCCGTGGCCGCGCCGGAGTGGGACGGCGGGCCTGTGTGGCTGCACGGCGACCTGCATCCCGCGAACATCGTCGTCGCCGACGGGATGCTCACCGGGGTGATCGACTTCGGCGACCTGAGCGTCGGCGATCCGGCGTGCGACCTCGCCGCCGCGTGGGTGCTGTTGCCCGACGGTGCCGCCGACCGCTTCTTCGACGCCTACGCGGCCGCGGACGACGCGATGATCACGCGCGCCCGGGGCTGGGCCGTCGGCAAGGCGCTCGCGCTGATCTCGGTCGGCGATGCCGGGGACAAGGGTTTGCCCGGCGGCAAGCCGACCTGGGGCCCGGCGGGCCGGGCCGCTCTCAAGCGCTTGCTGTGACCGCGGGCCGGGCCGGTGATCGCCGATCGGCTCGGGTGCTGACAACCGTCCTTCGGTCGTGTCAGCACGGTGGCTGCTTGGTGTCAGGGCGGTCGTCGATCGTTTCAGTCATCAGGTCGTCAACAACGCATCAGGAAGGTACGACAATGCCTACTTTCAACACCCCCGAGCCGATCTCCGCTGTCCTGGACATCCCCGCGGGACGCGTCCAGTTCATCGCCGCCGACCGGACCGACACCGCCGTCGAGATTCTGCCCGCCGACCCCTCGAAGGGCCGCGACGTGAAGGTGGCCGAGGAGGCCAAGGTCGAGTACGGCGACGGCGTCCTGCGGATCGAGGTCGTCGCGAAGAACCAGTACTTCGGGCCGTCCGGATCCGTCGCGGTGACGGTCCAGCTGCCGGCGGGTTCCCGGGTCCAGGTGAAGGCCGCCAGTGCCGAGCTCCGGGCTGCCGGACGGTTCGGCGAGGTGGCCGTCGAGAGCGAGCACGGCTCGATCGACCTCGACGAGGTCGCGAGCGCCCGCATCACCACCACCGCCGGTGACGTCACGGTCGGCCGCCTCAACGGCCCCGCCGAGATTCGCACCAGCAAGGGCGACATCCGGGTCGCCGAGGCCGTCCGCGGCTCGGTCGTACTGCGCACCGTCGCCGGTGACGTGGAGATCGGCGCCGCTGCCGGGGCTTCGGCCTCGCTGGACGCCGGCACCACCACCGGACGGATCAGCAACGCGCTCAAGAACGCCGAAGGCGCCGCCGCCGAGCTGACCATCCACGCGACCACCACCGTCGGCGACATCGTTGCCCGCAGTCTCTGACCGCGTCATCGATCGAAGGAGTACATGATCATGTCCACCACCGAGCACGCCGCCGGCGTTCGCGGGCGGTGGCGGCGGACTGAACTCCACCGTCGACGACTACCACGCCGCCCGGGAGGCCCTGGCCCGCGACAACGTGCACATCTCGTTCGGGCAGGGGCAGCACGGCGGCTGGGGGTTCGGGATGGCTGTGCGCACCTACCGCGGCGACTACGCGCCGGTCGGCCAGTTCGGCTGGGACGGCGGGAGCGGTACCTCTTCGTACGCCGACCCGGAGAACCAACTCACCGGAATCCTGCTCACCCAGGTCGGGGCGTCCGCCCCGTACTCGGTACAGCTCATGCACGACTTCTGGACCACCGTCTACCAGGCACTCGCCTGAGCAGGCGTGGGGGGGGGGGGGGGGGGGGGGGGGGGGGGGGGGGGGGGGGGGGGGGGGGGGGGGGGGGGGGGGGGGGGGGGGGGGGGGGTGGGGGGGGGAGGGGGGGGGGGAGGGA